>CAJPUR010000006.1 GCA_905381055.1 uncultured Flavobacteriaceae bacterium | reverse complement strand
AACTAAAAGCTACCTCTTTATTATGAATAATTATTTTATAAAATTTAAGATTTAATAGAATAAAATATAAAAATTATCCACCCAATTATTAGGAGACTACCCCCAATTGGTGTAACTGGTCCAAGAAAGTTCAGTTTTAAATTAGTCAATAATTGAGTTGATAATAAAAAGATGCTCCCTGAGAAGAGTATAGTTCCAAATAAGAAAAACTTTACAATTAAGTTTTTACCTTCTATGTTTAATGTTGAAAGTATAATTATTGCTAATCCATGGAACATCATATATCTTACTCCTGTTTCAAAGGATTTAATTGAGTCCTCACTAATTTGAGATTTTAGACTATGAGCAGCAAAAGCACCAAAAACTACAGCTAAAAGTGCAAAAACTCCTCCGATTACATTGAATTTATCCATTTATATTAATTTGACATTGTAGTTCTCTCATACGAAAAACCTCCTTTTTTACCTTGGGACCAGGATTTAAATTTAACAGATAAATAAATATCTTCTTCAATTAAATGAAGTACCAAATTTTTTCCAACAATATTTTTTGGTTGAATTGCAATTCTAAAATCATAAAATATTAATTTATCAAGATCATTAATATTTCCAACTGCCCACTCGGTTCCTATTGGACTTTTATATTTATCAGATTTGTCTTCTTGAGCTGCATTATAAATTTGTCCTCCATTGTTTCCTCTTGTTATCCATACTTTAGCTGTTAATCTATCTTGATTATTCACCTCATTAGGATCAGATCCGTCTGTCTTAGTGAATGATTTTAATGATCCGTTCCAAATTGTAGATGAGCTTATTTCATTTGGAGTACCTTCTTTAGAGCATGAAATAACAAAAATTGATAATTGAAAGACAAAAAATAGTTTTTTGATAATTTTCATAAATTTTTTTTCACAAAAATATAATTTAGAATTTATAATTATAAGAAAGTTTAATATTTATATTTAAAAATTTTAAATTAGTTGTTAATAACTTTAAAAAAATATAAATGAAAAAAAGTTTTTTAATATATGTATGTGTTTTTTCACTTTTTATTATATCGTGTCAACAAGCTCCTAAAGTAGTTGATACGAATCCTAATTATGAGAAAAATTTAGCAACTGCTAAAAAGTTTTTTGAACTTTTTAATTCTGAAGATTTAGATGCTCAAATACCTTTAATTTGCCCTGGAGTGACCCATTACCCACCTTTTTATGGTTCTGAACCGGGTAAATATGATGAGTTTATTGCAGCTGGAAAAGGTTGGATGGATAATTTTGATGAAATTACTTATAATGCTGAAGTTTGGCTTCCAGGAACAGATTCACTTGGAGTTTTAAACGGTAGCGTAAGAACTTATGGTAATTGGTCTGCTAAAAATACTGCCTCTGGTAATGTAATTTCTAATAGAGCATATCACTCATTTGAATTCAATGGAGCTGGTCAAATTCATGAATTAAGAGATTACTTTGATGGTTCTGGATTAATGGCTGCTGCAATGGCTACAAATGAATAATTTTAATCTAATTTTAATTTTAAAAAAGCCATACTATATGGCTTTTTTTGTACATAATATTTAATATGAGTTATTTAAACGTATTTGGTAAACCACTGAAAATATGTTGTTTAAAACCATTGACAGGCTATTTTAGAGATGGTTCGTGTAAGACCATAACTGAAGATACAGGAACTCATACTGTTTGCGCTATTGTTTCTAAAGAGTTTTTAGAGTTTTCAGCATCCAAGGGTAATGATTTAAAAACTCCAAATCCCTATTGGCAATTTCCTGGGCTTATCCCAGGGGATAAATGGTGTCTTTGTGTATCAAGATGGTTAGAAGCTGAGAAAGAAGGAATAGCCCCTAAAATTATTTTAGAATCAACAAACCAGAAAACATTAAATTATGTTTCTTTAGAATTGTTGAAAAAATATTCTATTTAATATTAATATTTCCCTCATTTACAAATTATATATAGTGAATAGTAAATTCATTTAAAAAGCTTTTTATAGCCTAAGAGATATTATTTTAAGTTTACGTTTAAGCCAATAATATGACTTATCTGGATATAATATTATTCGTAGGATTCAATTAAAGATTGATATGTAGCTATTTTCATATCTTCTCTTAATTTCCAAGGAGAACTCATTAGTTGTATCATCGTAACTACAACTAATTCCTCAACAGGATCTATCCAGAATATTGTTCCTGCAGCACCTCCCCATGAATATTCACCATCAGAACCAATTATTTTTCTTGCAACAGTGTTGGTTACTAGTCCAAAACCTAATCCAAAACCAAATCCACTATTATCAGCTTCTTCTGAAGATGTAGTATCCCATGAAGGGTTTTCTCCGCTTCCACCTTCATTTGATAGGCTAGCAGATAAATGATTTTTTGTCATGAAATTTATTGTTTTTGGACTTAAAATTCTATTTCCATTAAAAGCACCTCCATTTCTTAAACTTTCAGCAAAAATCATATAATCCATTGCAGTAGAGACTAAACCACCACCACCAGAGTAAAGAGTAACATTATTATAATCACTCATAGCTTGTTTTTTTTGGGAATTAACTTTTACTATTTTCTTATTCTCATAATCATAATAATGGTTTGGCAAGAATCTATTTAGTTTTTTATTTGGTACTTCAAAAAAAGTATCGTTCATTCCCAAGGGAGTGAATATGTTTTCATTAAAATAGTCATCAAGAGTCTTACCTGAAATTCTTTCAATCACAAGTCCAGTTAAATCAACGGCTATCGAATAGTGCCACTTTGAACCTGGTTCGAATTTAAGGGGTAATTCTGAAATCTTTTCTGCAAATTCATCTAAGTCTTTTGAGTTCCATAAATCTGCTTCAGTATATTTTTTATCGACTATGTCATTTGGATTAAACCCATAAGAAAAACCTGCTGTATGTGTCAATAGTTGAAGCATTGTCATTTTATTTTTTACAGATTTTAAGTTATTTTCACTATCTAAAATTTTTAGGTCTTTTAATTCAGGGATAAATTTTGAAACGAGGTCATCTAAATTAAATTTTCCTTTTTCATATAGTTGCATAGCCGCAACCGCTGTTATAGGCTTGGTCATTGAGTAAATTCGAAAAAGATCATTTTTTTTCATTGGTGTATTATCATCAATACCTCTGTTGCCAGATGCTTTAAAATATACTATTTTTCCTTTTCTTGAAATAATATTTACTATTCCAGTAACCTTATTAGACTTAATATAGTCTTCAGATAAATCAGTTATTAATTTTATTCTTTCAGACGAAACACCAATTTCTTCTGGTAGAACTTCTTTTAATTGGGAATTTAAAATACCAATAGAGATTAATAATATAGCTGTGAGAAAATTCTTCATAATATTTAAGTATTTTTTTTTGGTTAAACAATATAAGAAAAGCTTTCTAAATATTGATATATAATAAAATGAATAAATAAGCTTTAGTATCGGTTATGATAAATTATTTGAACTTATTTATTTAATTTTTTATTAAAATACTTAATGCTACAAATATTAAAGTTATTCCTAAAACTCTATTTATTAATTTTTGAAATTTGATGTAATAGTTTTGAATTTTTTTTTGAGTTAAAAAAATAGCTACTAGACTAAACCATAAAAATGTAGAGAAAATTAGAATCATGCATAGAATAAATAAAACTGAGTAAGGTACTTTTTGAGGAATGATAATTAAGGTAAAAAGGCTCAAAAAAAACAATGTAACTTTTGGATTCAAAATATTTGTTAAAAAACCAATTTTTATTGCTTCAAATGGACTGATCATATATTTTTTTTTCTTACCATCAATTATAATGGAGGTTTTATTAGATTTAAATGAACCAATACCAATATAAATTAAATATCCAACCCCCATATATTTAATTAAGTTAAATAGGTGACTACTTTCAGAAAAAATTAGAGCTAGCCCAAAAATACAGTAACAAATATGAAAACTTATACCTACTGCAAAGCCAAGAGCTGTCCATACTCCAATAGATCTTGAAAAAATAAAGGAATTTCTTACTACCACTACAAAGTCTGGTCCAGGACTTATTAATGCCAGAAAATGAATTGATGAAACAGTTAATATCCAGGAAAAATATTCCATTATTAAAATAAATTAAAATCAAATCTAGGTTATTTAAATAAAACTTTATTTTTAATTTTAACAAAAATAATTTAATTGTCATCGGAAAAACAATTTTAAGTATAGGTATAATAGTTTCTATTATTGGATTAGTTTTATTGCTAGCCGATAAATTTCCTGGTCTATATAAAAACCCTTTAGACTTTAGTTTTAAAAAGGGAAATTTTAGTTTTTACTTTCCATTAGGTACTTCAATTCTTTTAAGTATAATATTAACTTTACTTTTTTATTTTTTTAAAAAATGAATAAAGGTGCAAGCTTTTCAAAAGATAAACTTCATAGGTTTAGTTTATTTAGAATATGGGATTATGAATTACCTAAAGTTTTATTTATAATGTTTAATCCTTCAGAAGCTAATCAAAAAGAAGATGACCCTACAATTAGGAGAGTAATTGATTTTTCAACGAGATGGGGTTTTGGAGGAGTTTATGTGGGTAATATATTTTCTTACATTAGTAAAGACCCTAAAAATATTAAAATTGCAAACCCCCATTTCAATCATAAAAATATCAAGTCAATAGTGAAAATGGAAAAAGATTCCTGTAAAACAATTTTAGCCTGGGGTAACAATGCCAATACTCCTAAATGGATTAAAAAAGTTGTTAAGGATCCAAATTATATTGAATTATCAGTAAATGGAATTCCTAAACATCCCTTGTACTTAAAAAAACAATTAAAATATAAAAGATTTCAATATTAAAAATATTGAATTACCTAATATTGTAATTTGAATTTTTTTTGATATGTTGGCTTGGTATTTATGTATTTTATTATCTAAAACAACATATATCCTGGAGGCGTTACTCCAAGATATCTTTGAATAACGATTGATTTTGATTTATGATGCGCTTGATGTTCATATACTTTAGATATAACTCTTTCTCTGGAATATTCATATTTACCAAAAACTGTAATAATTTCATCTAATTTCTTTTCATCAAAACTTTTTAAATTGTCTATAACAAAATCATAACAATTGATTAATTCACCTATAATTGCTTCTTTAGAAGTAAATTCTAATTTTGATTTATTTGGATTTTCAACTTCTAATGCAGTTGACATCATTCCATAATTTGCCTGTATAATATGAATTATTTCTTCTGCAAATGATCTCATTTCATCAGATGATTTTTCAGTGAATTTTTCTGAAGGCATAGCCTCAACAATTTTAAGACAGTGTTCTTTTGATCTTTGCCAATCAGTTAAAGAATTTTCAATAAAGGATTGAGCATTTAAAGAAAGGCCCATTAGTAAAATGCTAATAAAAAAATATTTTTTCATAATTATGATTTTGAATTAAAAATTAAATTTAATAAAAAGTAAAGTATATTCTTTAGAGAAATAAAGTTTTTTAGAGAGTTCTAAGGTATTCTGCAACTGATATAGCTTCCTTTTCTGATAAATTCTGGTTAAGCATCATAATATTATTGTATTCCTTAAGAAGGGCAATAGCATCAGGATCTTTTTTTAACATTTCAGTAGTATTTAAAAGTAAATTAACAACCCATTCTGGTCTTCTTTTTTTATAAATATCCTTGAGCGCAGGACCAATCAGTTTTCTTTCAGCAGCATGACAAGCAGTACATTTTTGCTTGAATGTATTTTCTCCTGCTTTAACAAAAGCCGGATTTAATTTTTTGAAATTAAGACTCTTAATTGGACCAATCCCAATATTTGTAGGCCCCCCAGACGA
The DNA here is from genome assembly GCA_905381055.1 of uncultured Flavobacteriaceae bacterium. Classification (GTDB taxonomy): domain Bacteria; phylum Bacteroidota; class Bacteroidia; order Flavobacteriales; family Flavobacteriaceae; genus TMED220. The sequence goes on along the minus strand of CAJPUR010000006.1, from coordinate 129 downwards.
TTTCGCTACTGAATTATCTCTTTGATAGCGTCTGTAGTCACTTTTATATCTTGCTACTAAAAGTTTGTGTTGTTGAGAAATTGGACCATATTGATCAGGTGCTTCACCAGCTCTATTTAGTATTTTAGA
>CAJPUR010000005.1 GCA_905381055.1 uncultured Flavobacteriaceae bacterium | reverse complement strand
GGATTAGCATCATGCCAAGCTTTAAGTTTGGACTTGAGATCTTCATCATTTTCAACTGTTATTATTGATTCATCTGGCATTGTGAAGCTCACTGGAAAAATAAATTTGAATTTATTTTTCCTATACTTTTTTGAAATAAGTTCTCTTCCATTTTTTGCAAAAAAAGCTTTATTTTCAAGTAAAATCTTAGTTTCACTTATGTCATTCATAGTAACTTCAAATCCTAAACTAGGATCTTCAAGCACAGTATTAATTTCCATTGTGCTATAATCATTTGCTAAAATAGATCTTGACGTAAGAGGAAGTTTTTCTGAATCAATAATTTCCTTATTAGTTGATTCTGAAATGGCATCAATTAATTGATCATCATCTAAAAAATCAAAGAGCTCTTTGTCATTTTCAAAAAGATTTTCAATTGAATCCGAAGATAATTCCTCAGCATTGCAAGAGATTAAAATTATTCCTAAAATCACTGTAATTATAGATATATTTGTATTTAGTATAATTGAATTTTTCATTTTAAATAAATTTACGATTTATATTAATACCAATTGAAAATTCTAATACCCTACTTTTTATTTATTATTTTTGAGAAAAGAATTTTAATTTTTAGTGAAAAAAGTTATTGTAATTCCCGCCAGGCTGGAATCAAAAAGGTTTCCAAGAAAAGTTTTAATTGATCTTAATGGGAAAACTTTAATTGAAAGAGTATATAATAATTCTCTTGAAGCAGACGTCTCAGATGTTTTTATTGCAACTGATAGTAAAGAAATTAAAGCTGAATGTTTGAATTTTACCAAAAATATAATTATGACCAGTAAAAATCATATTTCTGGTACAGATAGAATTGCAGAAGCTATCAATAATATTGATTGCGATATTGTAATCAATATTCAAGCAGACGAACCATTTATTAATAAAATTACAATTAACAATCTTTTTAAATGTTTTGATGATGAAAAAGTCCTTATGGCCAGTGTAATGGAACAAATAGTAAATAAATCAAAATTAAATGATCCAAACTATGTAAAGGTTAGAGTTGATAAATCAAATAATGCTATATTTTTTTCAAGATTTCCAGAATTAAGGGAAAAATCAAAGTGGTTATTTAAAAACCGAAATTATAAAAGCGATTTTTTTATTCATCAAGGTATATACGGTTTTAAAAAAGATTTTTTATTGAAATTTTCAAAAATGAAACCAACTTATTTTGAAAAGACAGAAAGACTTGAGCAATTAAGAGCATTAGAAAATGGATTTAAAATTAGAATGATTAAATCAAAATTTCAATCAATTGGTATAGATACAGTTGATGATTTTAAAGAAGCTTTAAAATTTTTGAAAAATGAAAATAAATAAATTGTATAGAGAGTTAGAAAAAGAAAAATTTATAATTGCAGGTCCATGTGTTATAGAAAATGAGTCAATGATTATGAATTTGGCTGAAAAAATTAAGACAATAACTGATGATTTGAATTTAAAATATATTTTTAAAGCCTCGTTTGATAAAGCAAATAGAACATCAATAAAAAGTTACAGGGGACCAGGAATTGATTTAGGTTTAAAAATTCTCAAAAAAGTAAAGAATGAATTTGGAATCCCAATTACCACAGATATACATGAAAGTAATCAGGCTGAAATATTATCTGAAGTTATCGATATAATTCAAATTCCAGCTTTTTTGTGTCGCCAGACAGATTTATTAGTTTCTGCAGCAAAAACAAATGCTATTATAAATATAAAAAAAGCTCAATTTATAGACGGAAAAGATATGATCTACCCCATAGAAAAAATTAAGAAAAGTGGTAATAATAAAATTATGATAACTGAAAGAGGAACTATGTTTGGACTAGGAAATTTAGTAGTTGATTTTAGACAGTTAATTGATATGAAAGAATTGGGTTATCCTGTTATTTTTGATATTACTCACTCAAATCAAAAACCTGGCTCAGATATTGGGAAAAGTGGGGGAGATCGAAAATACGCTTTAGATATGACGAAACTTGCAGATGCAATAAATATCAATGGATTTTTCTATGAAGTTCATGAAAACCCTGAAAAAGCTCTAAGTGATGGACCTAATATGATTTTTTTAGATGATTTAAAAGAAATAATATCAAAAATTAAGAAATGATTTTATTTATATGTTTTGTTAATTTAGTCTTTTTATTTTTATGAAGGGAATTATTCTTGCTGGTGGTTTAGGTTCACGTCTTTACCCTGCAACAAAAGTTGTATCTAAACAACTTTTACCTGTATATGATAAACCAATGATATATTATCCGTTGTCATTATTAATGATGTCTAAAATCACAGATATTTTAATAATTTCAACTCCACAAGATATTCATTTATATCAAAGACTTTTGGATAATGGTTCCAGTCTTGGAATAAAACTAACATACATAGAACAGCCTAAACCTGAAGGACTTGCTCAGGCATTTATCCTAGGGAAAGATTTCATTGGTGATGATTGTGTTTGTCTGGTTTTAGGTGATAATATCTTTTATGGTCAGGGTTTTTCTTTTTTAATTCAAGCAGCAATTAATAGAGCAACTAAAGAACAAATGGCAACAATTTTTGGATATTATGTAAAAGATCCTCAAAGATATGGTGTTGTTTCATTTAATGATAAAAAAGAAGTTATTGAAATTCAAGAGAAACCTGTAAATCCAAAAAGTAAATTTGCTGTTATTGGTCTTTATTTTTTTCCCAATAAAGTTATTGAAATAGCGAAAAAGATAAAACCGTCAAATAGAGGAGAGCTAGAGATTAGTGAGGTAAATAACTATTTCTTAAAAGAAAAATCTCTTAAAGTGGAATTAATGGATAAAGAATTTGTATGGCTTGATACTGGTACACAAGATTCACTTTTAGAGGCATCAAATTTCATTAAAACTATTGAGAAAAGGCAAGGTTTAAAAATTGCTTGTATCGAAGAAATTGCAATTAAAAAGGGATATATATTAAAATCAGATTTAAAAAATATAATTAATTCAATGGGAGCTAGTAATTACTCAGAATATTTAAAAAAATTAATTTAATGATTTTTAAAAAATTAAATATTAAGGATTTAATTGAAATCACCCCAAATATTCATGAGGATAATAGAGGTTTTTTTTATGAGAGCTTTAGAAAAGATTTCTTAGAAAAGTTTGTTAATCAAAAAATAGATTTTTGTCAAGAAAACCATTCAAAATCAAAAAGAGGAGTATTTAGGGGGCTTCATTATCAATTACCTCCATTTGAACAATCCAAACTTGTTTCAGTAATTAAAGGCTCAATAATAGATATAGCTGTCGACATTAGATTAAATTCAGATAGTTTTTTGAAAAATATACAGATTGAATTGTCAGAGGAAAATAAAAAGCAATTATTTATTCCAAAGGGGTTTGCTCATGGGTTTTATGTAAAATCTGAAGAGGCTATAATATCTTATAAAGTTGATGCTTTTTATAATAAAAATTCTGAAATTGTAATAAATGCAATGGATCCAAAATTAAATTTAAATTTAAATAAAAATAAATTTATCTTTTCTGATAGAGATTTATTAGCTCCTAATTTTGATAAAATTATTTTTTAACTTGAATAAAATGATAAATGTTTGGGTAACTGGATCTAAAGGGCAACTTGGCCAGGAAATTAAAAATAATTTAAAAAAAGGTAATTCAAATTTTTTATTTACAAGTAAGAAAGATATTGATATAACTAATAAAGAAGATGTTGAAAGATTTATAAAATTAAATAAAATTAAAGTTATTATAAATTGCGCAGCTTATACAAATGTTGATGATGCAGAAAAAAATACCGAATTAGCTTTTAGAGTAAATTCTGATGGAGTTTTAAAACTTGTACAATGTTGTAAAAAACTTAATTCTAAATTAATTCATATCTCAACAGATTTTATTTTTAATTCAATAAGTAATAAACCAATTAATGAAAATAAAATCCCAAACCCTATTTGTATTTATGCTAAATCAAAATATAATGGTGAACAACATATTCTTAACTCGTCAATTGATGCAATTATTATCAGAAGCTCATGGATATATTCAGAATTCGGCAAGAACTTTTTAAAAACTATAATTAAAATTTCAAATAAGAAAAAATATATTTCTGTTATTGACGATCAGATTGGAACTCCTACATATGCAGATGATTTAGCTAAGATTTGTATTATTTTTGTTAAGAGATATAAAAAAATAAAAGGTCAAAATATTTTTAATTATTCTAATCTTGGAGAATGTTCATGGTATGATTTTGCTATTGAAATAAAAAAAAATGCAAATCTAAAATGTTTTATAAAACCAATAAAAACTCAAGATTTTAATAGTTTAGCAAAAAGACCAAGATATAGTGTTTTAGATAAACGTAAAATAGAAAAAGAATTAGGAATAAAAATTCCTTTTTGGAAGGATTCTTTAAAAAATTGTATAAAGAAAATTATTTAATGAAAACAATTTTAGTAACAGGGGGAGCTGGTTTTATTGGGTCAAATTTGATTAGATTTTTAGTAAATAAATATAAAAAGTATAAAATAATAAATTTTGATTTATTAACATATGCTGGAAATTTAGAGAATTTAACTGATTTAAAAAGCAAAAAAAATTATTTATTTATTAAAGGTGATATTTCAAAAAATAGTGACTTAAAAAAGGTCTTTGATAGTTATGAAATTGATATTGTTATTAATCTTGCAGCCGAATCTCATGTTGATAGGTCAATAGTAAATCCTCTATCTTTCTTAAAAACAAATGTTCTAGGTACAGTTAAATTATTAGAAATTGTCAAAAATAAATGGCGAAAACAACATGATGGTAAACTTTTTTATCATATTTCAACTGATGAGGTTTTTGGTTCTTTATCCAGTGATGGTGTTTTTACTGAAAATAGTAAATATGAACCTAATTCGCCTTACTCTGCTTCAAAAGCGTCTTCTGATCATTTTGTGAAATCCTATTCTAAAACATACGATATCCCCTCAATTATTTCAAATTGTTCAAATAATTATGGTCCATATCAATTTCCTGAAAAATTAATTCCTGTTGTAATAAATAATATTTTAAAAAATATTGAAATCCCTATTTATGGGAATGGTGAAAATATTAGGGACTGGCTTTTTGTAGATGATCATATTAGAGCAATTGATTTGATAATTAATAAAGGCAAAATTGGAGGAAATTATCTTATAGGAGGCTTTAATGAATTAAAAAATATTGATTTGGTAAAAAAAATAATAGAGATAACAGACAAGATACTAGGTAAAGAACCTGGTTCATCAGAATCATTAATTTCCTTTGTTAAAGATAGACCTGGTCATGATTTTAGATATGCTGTAGATTCCTCAAAAATTAAAAATGAATTGGGTTGGGAACCATTAATTAATTTTGAGGATGGAATTCAAAAAACTGTAAAATGGTTTATAGAAAACCGAAATTGGACAAAATTAGTTACACGGAATTGATACCGATAAATATTTATTATTACATTTGTAATATTAATGAGCATTTTGCTCTAGATAGTTGTGATACTTATTTATTTTATAAATAAGTGGTTTGTAAAAAACCAAATTTGAAGCTTTCCTTTAAAATGGAGGGCTTTTTTTGTGCTATAATTTAAAAAAAAAAAATAGACTTTGATATTTTTTTTTGCTTTTGAATGAGAACATATTGTCAATAATAGTAATTCAATTTATATTAAGTTATTTTTTTTGAAATAAAGTCAATTTACTAAAAACAAAAAACCCTCAATTTTGATTGAGGGTTTTTGTGGTACCTCCAGGAATCGAACCAGGGACACAAGGATTTTCAGTCCTTTGCTCTACCAACTGAGCTAAGGTACCAATCAGAGGGCAAATATAACTTGCTTTTTAATATTCCCAAATCATTTTTCTTTATTTCTTTGTATTAATTTAGTAGAAATATTTATAAATGAATTTAGTTATTGATATAGGTAATTCTCTGATTAAATATTATATTTTTTCAAAAAAAAATGTAATACTATCCAATTCAGTTAATAATTTGAGTGAATTAATTTATGGCATTAAAATTTATTTAAAATCAATAAAAGCAATTATAGTATCTGATGTTAGAGGTGTAGATTTAGCTCCAATAATTCAAAATTTTAATAAAAAGTTCATTTACAACTTGAAAACTGGTTTTAAATTTCCATATAAAATCTCATACAAGTCTATTGATTCAATTGGTGACGATAGATTAGGATTAATGGGTTCAGCATATCTTAATTTTCCAAAAAAAGATGTTCTTGTGATTGATATTGGTTCATGTATCACATATGATCTTCTAACTAAGGATGGAGTTTATAATGGGGGGTTGATATCTCCAGGCTTTTCATTTAGATATAAAAGTTTAAATAAATTTTCAGGTAAACTTCCATTTATTGATTTTAACTCAAAAACTAAAAATTATATCGGTAATGATACTAAATCTTCAATTGTTAATGGAGTTTCCTATGGTATATATCATGAAATTATAGGGAACATTGAATTTTTTTTAAAAGAATATCCAAATTTAACTATTATTTTAACAGGAGGAGACACCAATCTTTTGCCTAAAAGTATAAAAAACACCATATTTGCCAATCAAGAATTTTTGGCTCAAGGATTAAATTATCTTCTTGAATATAATAAGAATTGATGTTTAAAAAAGTTTTTTTTATTTTTTTATTTTTAATTAGCACTAATTTTTTTAGTCAAACAAGTGCTGTATCCCCTTTTTCATATGCTGGATTTGGTGAGAAAACCTTTAAAGGTAATTCAATTAATAGATTTATGGGGGGATTAGATGTATTTACTGATTCAATACATACTAATCTTAAAAACCCTTCTGGATATGCAAAGCTAAAAGTTACAGCTTATTCCTTAGGTTTAAACTACAATGAAATTAATTTAAAAAAAACTAATGTTCCAAATGAAAATTTAAGTTCTGCATCTCTAGAATATTTTTCAGTTGCAATTCCTACTAAGATATTTGGGTTTGGGTTTGGAATTGTACCTTATTCATCTGTTGGTTATAAACTGGAGTCTTTAGAAGATATAGAAAGTCCTATTTTAAAAAGATTTAATGGTTTTGGAGGTATTAATAAGGTTTTTTTTTCACTAGGTTTTAATTTAACTCCTTTTTTAAGTTTAGGGACTACTTTTAATTATAATTTTGGGAAAATCATTTCTGAGATATCGGAGAATACTTCAGGACTAAATTATGCTACATTCCTTGAAAATTCGTCCTATTTTTCAGGTTTTGACTATCAGGTTGCTGCTAATCTAACTTTTAATCTAAAAAATAATTTTGAATTACAATCATATTTATCAATATCTCCATTTTCAAATTTAGTCTCAAAAAATTCCAGAATTATTTATACAAGATCCATAAATAACCAATCAATTGGTGATTTTAGAGAAATTAATTTAAATTTGAACAATCTTGAAAAAATAAATATAAAAACTTTTAGTTATTTGGACGTGGGATTAGGTTTTGGCAAAAAATTAAAGTGGTCAATTGGAGGACAATTTACTTCAATTGATACTAGTAATTATAAAAATGATTTTTTAAATTACGCTAACTTAACTTATTCAAAAGGTTACAAAATTAGTATGGGCGGTTTTTATATACCAAATTACTTAGCTATATCTGACTATTGGAAGAGGGTTGCATACAGAGCTGGATTGAGGATTGAGCGTAATGGAGTATTAATTAATAATAGTAATTTAATAGAAAAAGCTTTGGCCTTTGGAATTAGTTTGCCTGTCGCAGGATATTCAAATACAAACATTGGTTTTGAAATTGGAGAAAGAAAAACTCAGGGAAATTCGATATTTAAAGAAGCATTTTGGTCTATTCGTTTAGGATTTTCCCTTATTGATATTTGGTTCATCAAAAGAAAATATAATTAAATTATAAAATTGTAAAAATGAGAAATTTAAAATTTTTATTTACATTATTAATATTACTGGTCTACATAAGCTCTATTAAATCTCAAGAAAAAATAATTGTAAAGTCTAATACTTCAGAGGAATGTCTTCAAAATCTGTCTATTTTTGCTGAATCTGCTAAAGTCAAAAATTATAGTGAGGCTTTTGAACCATGGTCAAAAGTAAGATCTGAATGTCCTTCATTAAATGTAGCCATTTATTCTTATGGAGAAAGAATATTAAAAGATAAAATTGAAAATGGAAGTGATAATGAAATTGATGTTTCAAAAAAAGATCTGATTTTATTATATGATCAGTGGCTAGAATATTTTCCAAAAAAAAGAGGTAAAAATGTTATTGGAGACATTTTATCAACCAAAGCTCAGTCAATGTTAGATTATAAAATAGGTAATAAAAATGAAATTTATAAAGTTTTTGATAAAGCATTTAAATTAGATGTAAAAAGTTTTACAAATCCTAAAAGGCTTTATAATTATTTTAAAATTTTTTATGACATTTACAAGGATGGAGTAAATGATTTCAATGCTGAAATGTTATTTGAAAAATATGAGGAGGTATATGAAAAGTTTGAGTATGAGGCTTTAGAATTGTCAAAGAAATTAGATGTTTTAATTAATAAGGAAGAAAGTGGCACTCCTCTAACTACTCGTGATTTGAAACGAAAAAGAATTTACGACGTAAATTCAAATGCCATCGGTATTTTTTTATCAAACCTTAATGCAATAATTTCTAAAGAATCTTCATGTGAAAATTTGATTCCGTTGTATGAAAGAAATTTTGAAGAAAATAAAAACAATTCTGTTTGGTTAAATAGGGCAGCTTCAAGAATGGATGTGAAGAATTGTTCTGATGATCCTTTATTTGTTACATTAGTTGAAAGACTTCATGCGCTTGAACCTTCTGCAGCTTCTGCTTATTATTTAGGTTTTTTAAACGATAAAAGAGGAAAAAGTAGTGAGGCTTTGAAGTATTATGAAGAATCTATCGAATTAGAAACAGATAAATATAAAAAGGCCAAAATTTTATATAAAATAGCTTTGAAATTTAAGAATAAAGGAAGAAAATCTACATCTAGGAAATATGCATTAAAGGCCCTTTCTTATCAACCTTCTTTGGGCAAAGCATATCTAACTATTGCCAACTTATATGCTAGTAGTGCTAACGATTGTGGTGAATCACAATTTCAAAAAAGAGCGGTATACTGGTTAGCTGCACAGACTGCAAGGAAAGCTGCAAAAGTTGATGCATCTGTAAAGAAAATTGCATTAAAAACCGCTGAAAGTTATGATAATAGAGCTCCCTCAAAAACTGATATTTTTACTGAGGGGAATTCTGGCCAGTTAATTCAATTTTCATGTTGGTTTTCATCAAAAGTAAAGGTTCCTGATCTGTAAATGGAAATTAATAACAAAAAAATATTTCTTTTAGGATTATTTTTAATTCTTAATTTTTCATGTGATTTTTCTAAAGATGAAATACCTAATGAAATGAAGTTTAATGGTGAGCCACTTGGTATAGCTAGTAATATCAGGATGATTTATTCTGATTCAACTAAAATAAAGGCAATATTGACTGCGCCAGTTCATCTTGATTACACTAATTTGTCTCTAAAATATTCTGAATTTCCGGATGGATTGGAAGTTGTTTTTTATGATGATTTTCAAAATCAAAATAAACTTATTGCTGACTATGGGATATTATATAATAATACCTCTATAATTGATCTTAAAGGAAATGTTAAATTAACATCACACGACAATTCTATTCTAGAGACTAACCAATTATATTGGGATGCTGACTTTGATTGGATATTTACCGAAAAAAAGTTTACACTTAAAAGTGATGAATATGATATCAATGCACAGCGACTGGATACAGACAAGGAGTTCAGTAAATTTCAGACAGGTAAATTATCTGGAACAGTTTTAGTTAATGAAAATTAATTTATGAAATATTATAAAGTTTCTGAATGGATATATTTAATAATAACTATTATTTCAATAGTTGAAACCATTAGTTTATGGAAAATAGATAGAGAAAAATCGTATTTTTTTATCGTTTTTGCAATTCTTTCATTTTCAATGTATTTATTCAGAAGATTCTATAGAAAAAAATTTAATAAAAGAAGTGAAAAGTGATTCCAAGTGATATAATTATTATTTCATGTTTAATATTATCTGCCTTTTTCTCTGGTATTGAAATTGCATATATTTCTGCAAACAGAATTTTTTTGGAAATTGAAAAAAATCAAAAAAATTTTAATTCTAAAATGATTTCAAAAATAACCAAGTATCCTTCAAAATTTATTATTTCAATGTTGGTTGGCAATAATATTTCTCTTGTTATTTATGGCATATTTATGGGGGAAAGAATCTTAGAATTATTCTTTTTTGATTCAATTATTGATGATTCCTCTTTGAAAATTCTTTTATATCAAACTTTAATTTCCACTATAGTAATTCTACTTACAGCTGAGTTTCTTCCTAAAGTTTTTTTTCAATTATATTCAAATTCTTTAATTAAATTTTTTTCAATTCCAGCTGCTTTTTTTTATTATATATTTTCACCAATCACATTTATTATAACAAAAATTTCAGATTTAGTTTTAAAATATTTTTTTGGTTCTGAAAGTGATAATACAAACCTCTCATTTTCTAAAGGGGAATTAGGAGATTATATTGAGGAGCAAGTTGATTCAGTTTTAAATAAAGATCACCTTGACTCTGAAATTCAAATTTTTAAAAATGCACTAGAATTTTCTAAATTAAAAGCAAGAGATGCTATGGTTCCTCGTACTGAAATAATTGCAATGGAAAAAAATTGCAATATAAATGAATTAATAGAATTATTTTCATCTAAAGGAATATCTAAAATACCAATTTATAATAATAATATTGATGATATTATTGGATATGTTCATGCTTTTGAAATGTTAAAAAAACCAAAAAACATAAAAAGTATTTTATTGCCAATTGAATTAATTCCAGAAACAATTCCTATTAATGAAGCACTTAATAGATTAAAAATAAAACAAAAGAGTTTAGCTGTTGTTATTGATGAGTACGGAGGTACCTCTGGAATCTTAACTGTTGAAGATATAGTTGAGGAATTATTTGGTGAAATTGAGGACGAGCACGACTTAGTTGATCATCATGAATTAAAAATTGATGAAAATAAATTTGAATTTTCTGCAAGGTTAGAGGTTGATTATATAAATGAAAAATATGGGATTAACCTACCTTGTGATGAGAATTATGATACTCTTGGGGGCCTAGTAGTTCACAATACTGAGGATATCCCAAAGAAAAATGAAATAGTCCAATTTGAGTTATTTATTTTCACTATTCTTGAAGTAACTTCAACTAAAATTGAAAAAATTGGTATTCAAATTAAACAACCCAAACAATAGTGTAATAATTTTTATATTTTTTTATAATTGAAAAGGATATTGTAATTTCACATTTTTGAATTTATAATTATAATTAAAATGGCAATACTTGGAAAAATAAGACAACAATCTATTTTTTTGATAATAGTAATAGGTTTAGCTTTATTTGCGTTTATAATTTCTGGAGCGATAGGTACTGGAACTTCAACTTCAGATCAAAATAAGCCAGTTGGAATCATAAATGATGAAAAAATTCCTTTAGAAAATTTTAAAACACTTGTTGAGCAGGAAGTCAGAGCTAGCGGATCGACTACTTTGGAAGCAGTAAATTTAGTTTGGGAACAATATAAGGAAAGTTTAGTTTTAAAATCTCAGTTTGACATTTTAGGCATTGATGCAGGGAAGAATCAAATAGAACAAACAATCTCTAGTACTGAATCTATTGTAAAAGATGAAAGATTTATTAATGAGGCTGGTTTTTTTGATTTTGGTTTGTTTTCTGATTTTATTTTTCAAATGAGAGATCAAAATCCGACTGCATATGAACAATGGAAAATTCAAGAGTCAAATATAATTGGATCGGCAAAACAGTCAATATATTTTGATTTAATTAGGTCAAGCATTTCAATAATAGATTCTGATATTGATTATAAACACCAATTGGAAAATGATAATATTGATATAAAATTCGTTAAAATACCATATTCATCAATCCAAGATAGTTTGGTATCTGTTTCAGATAATGAAATAGAGCAATATATTGATGAAAACAATGATAAATATGAATTTAAACCCATAAGAGATATTAAGTATGTTTCGTTTATAGAAAAACCTTCTGATGATGATGAGAATATTATAAGAAATTCACTTGATGATTTATTAGAGGACAAGATAGAATACAATGAAGTTTCAAAACTAACCGATACAATTATTGGTTTTAAAAAAACCAATCAAGTTATTGATTTTGTTGATAGATACTCTGAGATCGAATTTGACTCTACATATTTGCCTAAAGGGCGATTAGCTTATGAATATGGTGAGATTTTATATAACTTAAAAATTGGCGATGTTTATGGACCATATAAAGAAATGGGTACGTATAAAATTTCCAGGCTTTTAGATAGAAAGAAAAATGGATCAATACGTGCACGTCAAATTTTAATTTCATATGATGATGGATCACGTGCACTTAATAAAAAGATTAGAAGTAAAGATGATGCAAGAAAAATAGCAAGAAATCTTTACCGACAAGCTCTCAGAAAACCTAAAGATTTTGAAATTTTAGCTATTAATAATTCTGATGGTTTAGCATCTAAATCAGGAGGTGATTTGGGTTATTTTCAAGAAAAAACTATAAACAATAAAATTTTTGAATATGCTGACAAATCAAAAATAGGTTCTATTGGAATTGTTGAAACTGAATTTGGATTTCATATTTTGAATATAGTTGATAAACAAGATATTTTACTTTTCGCAAATATTTCAAAAAAAATTATTCCTTCAGAAATAACCTCAAATGAAGTTTTTAGAGAAGCAAGTCAATTTGAAATGGATTTATCTAAATCAGATAATTTCAATTCAACTGCTCAATCCAAAGGTTATAATGTTAGGGATGTTAGAAATTTAGATATTTTGGATGAAAATATCCCTGGTCTTCCAAAACAAAGGGCAATAGTTCAGTGGGCATTTAATGATGAGACAGAGATTGGAATGATTAAGAAATTTAATCTTTCATATGGGGGATATGCAATAGTTAAATTAATAAATTCTGATGATAGTGGTTTAATATCTTCTTCTGAAATAAGGAATGAAGCTCGAGAAAAAATAAAAAAAAGTAAAAAGGGCGATTTTATTATTAGCTCAAATATTAATGAAGAATCTTTAGAAGATCTTGCCGCTAAAAATAAATTAGAAATTAATGAAGCTTCTTCATTAAATCAGGTTAATGAAATAATTGTTGGTGCAGGACGGGAACCTTATGTTCTTGGATCTGCATTTGCACTAAATATAGGGGAATCCTCTGATTTAATAAAAGGGGATGATGGAGTATACAAAATTGAATTAGTTAATAAACGTATTGCTGAAAAGCTTGATAAAGATAAATTGACATATCAAAATATTAAGCAAAAACTTTTAAATAAAGAGCAAAGTGCTCTTGGTGAATCTATATTAGATGCTTTAAAAAAGTCTGCGGAAATTACAGATAATAGAGCTTTATTTTATTAATTCATCATATTTAAAAATAGTAGAGTATCCAAGTTTTTTGAAATATTTTTTGATACCTTTATTTGATGATGAAGCAAGAATAAAATCTCCCCCCCATGCTCCAAGACTTTTTATCTCTCCTTCAAAATCAACAAATAGTTTTTTTTTAATTGGGATTTTATTTAAATGGTTTGAAATTATTTTTTCATGTTCATTTATTAAATAATTAAATTCATTTTGATTTTTTGATTTGATAATTTTTTCGCTTATTTCTGAAATAGAATTAATAGCTAGAGGACTAGGTTTTTTTATATTAAAAAATTTTTTAATTTCATTTCGACTATTTTGTTTCTTATTTAAGAAAATGAAATATAAATTATTGTGAAATTTAGGTTTAAAATTTATCTCTTCTATAGATCTAGAGTTTTCTTTTTTTTGATAAAATATTGGTTTTTCAGAATTTGCACATGCTATATCGTATCCACTCCCTCCAAATGAATTTTTTAAAAAATCATAGGGATCAATCTTTGCCCATTTGGAAAGATTATTAATCAGAGTTGATGAAGAACCTAATCCCCAATTAATATTAAATTCAATTTTTGTGTATATCTTAACAGGTAATTCAAAACAAATTGGAGATGTTTTTTTTAAATAATTTAAAATTTTTATCAGATTATTTAAATATAATTTATTGATTTTACCTTTTATAAATTTCAGGCTGTCTTTATCAAAATTTGCATACATAATTAAATTTTCATTATGATCCCAAGTTTCCCAAATAATATTGGAGTTTTTTATATTTGGTTCAATTCTTAGTATTTGTCCTTTTTTACATGGGAGACCAATACTTTTAGCCCCATTTAAAATAAAATACTCACCAGATAATAGTAATTTACCGTTGCTGTGAAAAATCATAAATTATTTTTTAAAAAATTGGAAACTGAATTAAATGATATTTTATTTTTTTTAAAATAGTTAATGGCTTTTTTCTTTTGAATTGATGTGGCCTTTAACTGATTTAAAATATTTAATAAATGCATTTTCATGTGTCCTTTTTGAATTCCAGAGGTAATTAATGATCTTATAGCCGCAAAATTTTGAGCTAATCCAGCAGCTGATAGAATTTCCATTAGTTCATTTGAATTTGGGTTATTTAATAAATCAAGAGACCATTTTGCCATAGGATGTAGATTAATTATTCCTCCAATTGTTCCAACTGAAATAGGAATGGTCATTTGAAAATTAAATTCTTCATTTTTTATCCATGCAGTACTTAAACTTGAATATTGACCATTTCTCGATGCATATGCATGAATTCCAGCATCGACTGCTCTAAAATCATTTCCAGTTGCAATCAATAATGCATCAATACCATTCATGATTCCCTTATTATTTGTTACCGCCCGATGTGGATCAATTTCTGCAATTTTTACTGCCTTAATGAATTTATCACAAAATTCTTTCTTAGTCATATTTGACTCACTTTCTAAACTTCTAATTGGACAAGAGACAGATGCTTTTACAATACATTTAGGTACATAATTTGATAAAATACTCATTATTATTTCTATTTTTTTTTCATTTTTTGAAAACAAATCATAATTCTTTGCCTCTAATAATAGTTTTTCAGCAATTTTCTCTAAACATGTATTTATGAAATTTGCTCCCATTGAATTGGCGGTTTTAAATCCAACTTCAATTTGAAAGTAACCTTTCAATTTATTTGATTTATTAATTAATGATATTGAGGTTATTCCTCCTCCTCTTGAAATCATATTTTTTGTTAAATCTGAGGTTGATTCAATAAGTTTATCTTTAATTATTTTAAAAAAATTTATAATCTTTTTATTTTGTCCATTAAAAATAAAATGAACATGGCCAATTTTTTCAACTCCTAATACTTCAGTTTTAAAACCCCCTCTTGTACTCCAATAT
Source organism: uncultured Flavobacteriaceae bacterium (assembly GCA_905381055.1). GTDB lineage: Bacteria > Bacteroidota > Bacteroidia > Flavobacteriales > Flavobacteriaceae > TMED220. The sequence continues at coordinate 58,189 of CAJPUR010000005.1, read as the reverse complement.
TTTGCAGCTCTACTTGAAGCAGCAACTACAGAACTCTCTTCAATTGCCATTGGTAGAATATAATCTTTTCCATTAATAATAAAGTTTGGAGCTACTCCAAGCGGCAGATAAAAGTTTGAAATACTATTTTCAATAAATTCATCGTGAATACTTTGAATTTTTTTATTTGAATTCCAATAATCTATTAAAATTTTTTTTTTGCTAATATCATTATTGAAAAAATTTTTAATTATCCAATCAATTTTTTCAATTTTTGATAATTTTGAAAAACCAAAAATTTTTCTTTTCATAAACTGAATATTTTCTGTAACAAAGATACATGATTTATAAAAGTTATTTTATATTTGGTTTTTCCACTTAACTGATAATTTTATTATTTTGCGAACTATAATTAAGTTTTTCAAGTTAATCAAATGTTCATGTTATTAAGATTACTGTTTTTTTTACCAGGATTAATTTTATCCCAAGAATTAACTAATGATCTAATATGGAGTAGTGCTTTAGATCCTGAAATTCCTGAAAAGATATATTCATTAAATAATGGAATTCAATTTTCTATTTTAAAAACAGATAAAATTAAAAAAGAGTCATCAATTATTATTTTTGATTTTAAGACCGGAGTAAGAGTTTCAGAATTAGCAGATTCAAGTAAGTCAATTAATATTCCATTTTATTCAGATTATAAATTTTCTTCAAATGAAAAAAAAATACTTTTGGAAACCAACAAGAATTATATCTATAGAAGATCTAAAAGTGCAATTTATTGGGTTTATAACACTGATTCTAGTAAATGTTCTTTGTTATTCAGTGAACCAGTTCAAGAACCAAAATTTTCTCCAGATGGAACGAAAATTACTTTTGTTTATAAAAGGGATATTTATATTAAAGATTTAACTAACGATATATATACAAGAATAACTAAAGATGGAGGCAGAAATATAATTAATGGAATTACTGATTGGGTATATGAAGAAGAATTTGGATATGTTAGGGCTTTTGATTGGGATAAATCGAGTAATAATATTGTTTATTTGAGATTTGATCAATCAAATGTTCCTGAATTTTCAATGGATATTAATGGTTCAGGGTTAAGACCCTATCAATATAAATTTAAATACCCTAAGGCTGGAGAGAATAATTCAGATATCAAAGTTTTCAGTTATAACATTATCAATAAGATAAAAAAGGAAATTAAAATCCCTGATGATTATGAGTATATTCCAAGATTTAAATTTAGTAAGCAAGAAAACATTTTAACTATTCAGACTATGAATAGATTACAAAATGAATTAAAATTATGGAGATTTGATCTTTCAAAAGAGGAATTTTCAATTTTATTGAAAGAGCAAGATGAAAAATATGTTGATATTCATAATGACCTAAAATTTAAAAGTGATGGAAGTTTTTTTTGGACAAGCCAAAGAGATGGTTTTAATCATATTTACCAATTTTCTAAAAATGGTAAAAAAATAAATCAGGTTACAATTGGTAAATGGGACGTAACCAAATTTTTTGGATTTAATAAATCTAAATTATATTTTTCCTCAGTTGAAAATGGGTCAACAAATAGAGTAATATATTCAGTCGATTTAAACTCAAAAAAGAAAAAAATATTAAGTCCCAATGAAGGTTATAATGGAGGAAAATTTAGTAAAGACTTTAGGTTTTTTATCCATACATATGAAGATAGCTCTACCCCTCCAATTTACACCTTAAGAAGATCTTTAGATGGAAAAAAAATCAGAGTAATTGAAGAAAATATTATTTTAAAGAAAAAATTGAAAGAATTACATTTACCAAAAAAAACTTTTTCAGTTCTTTCTATTAATGGTTATAATTTTAATTCTTGGATTATAAAACCAAATAATTTTAATTCAAAAAAAAAATATCCTTTGCTTCTCTTTCAGTACTCTGGTCCGGGTTCTCAAGAGGTCTCAAATAAATGGAATGATAAGCAAGATTATTGGCACATGTTGTTAGCTAAAATGGGTTATATAATTTTATGTGTTGATGGAAGAGGAACTGGTTTTAAAGGGTCAGACTTTAAAAAAATCACTTATAAAAAACTTGCTTTTTACGAAACTATTGATCAAATTGAAGTAGCCAGATTTTTTTCAAAAAAAGAATTTATTGATAAAGAAAGAATTGGTATTTGGGGATGGAGTTATGGTGGATTGGTATCCTCAAATGCTATTTTAAAAGGTAATGATGTTTTTTCTCTCGCTATTGCAATTGCTCCTGTAACTAATTGGAGATTTTATGATACAATTTATACTGAAAGATTCATGACTACTCCTCAAGAAAATTCACACGGTTATGATTATAATTCACCTTTGAATTTTGCTCATTTGTTAAAAGGTAAGTATCTTTTAGTTCATGGTTCAGCCGATGATAATGTTCATTTGCAAAATACAATGGCAATGGTTGATGCTTTAATTCTTCATAACAAGCAATTTGAGTGGATGATATATCCTGACAGAAATCATAGTATTTTTGGAGGGAACACTCGAGTTCATTTATTTAATAAAATGACTAACTTTATTTTAGATAATTTGTGAATATATTATGTTTGCTAATAAAAAGAATGAGATTTAATTATTTTACATGGAAATGAAATTCAATGGTTCAGAAATAAATCAAAAAACAATTTTTGATCATCCTTCTGGTTTGTTTGTTCTATTCTTCACTGAAATGTGGGAGAGATTTAGTTATTATGGTATGAGAGCTATATTAGTTTTATTTTTAACTTCTTCAATATTAAATGAAGGTTGGGGATGGGAGAGAGAAGATGCTTTAATACTTTATGGTTGGTACACTGGATTGGTTTATTTTACTCCATTAATAGGTGGAATTCTAGCTGATAAATATTTTGGATATAGAGTAGCTACAATAATTGGTGCTTTTCTAATGACATTGGGTCATGGATCAATGGCCCTAGAATTTTTATCAGAAAATTTTTTTTATTTAGGGATTGGGCTTCTAATCATTGGTAATGGATTTTTTAAACCAAATATTTCCTCGATAGTTGGACAATTATATAAAAAAGAAGATAAAAGAAAAGACGGAGCATATACAATTTTTTACATGGGAATTAATTGTGGTGCTTTTCTTGGGATTTTACTTTGCGGTTACTTGGGAGAAAATGTTGGATGGCACATAGGATTTGGCCTTGCTGGAATTTTTATGTTTTTTGGCATGTTACAATTTTGGTTTGCTCAAAATATTTTTGGTGACATAGGATTAAAACCAAACAAAGATTCTAATCTTGAAATCTCAAATGAAAAATCAAATAAAGGCCTAACTAAAATAGAATTTGATAGAATAATAGTAATAATTGTTTTTTCATTAGCAACAATATTTTTTTGGTGGGCATTTGAACAAGCTGGGGGTTCAATGACTATTTTTGCAAATGATTATACTGAAAGAAGTTTAGAAGGTACATATTCAATAATTTTTAAAGTTATAAATACTATTATAACTATTGTCCCCCTTATAGTAATTACATATGTTTTAGTAAGACTTTTTAAAAATACTTTCAAAGAGTATTATTTATCTAATCTATTTTTAGGGACTAGCTTTTTTTTAATTTGGATAGTAGTTGTGTGGATGATTTTTAATGAATATGATCAAGATTCTACTGAAATCCCTGCTTCATGGTTTTCAGTTTTAAATGCTTTATTTATTATTATTTTTGCACCCATTTTCTCAAGAATTTGGTCATCTAAATTCAATCCATCTGGCCCAATAAAATTTTCTATTGGATTAATTTTATTAGGACTAGGATTTGCATTTCTTTCATATGGGGCATTGTCTATCCCATTTGGAGCAAGTTCCGCAAGTGTTAGTGTTTTTTGGCTGATTTTATCTTACTTTTTCCATACCTTAGGTGAATTATGTATTTCTCCCGTAGGGCTTTCTTACGTGAGTAAACTTGCTCCTTCTAGATTAATTGGATTAATGTTTGGATTTTGGTTATTATCAAGTTTTTTTGCTAATTTTTTAGGAGGTTTTACAGGAAGTTATATTGATACAATTTCAGCGAAGTATGGTCTCTCTGGGTTTTTTATGATATTTGCTTTGATACCAATTTCTGCAGGTATAGTTATGTTTATTTTAAATAAATTTTTAATAAAAAAAATGCATGGTTATAATTAGGATATTTTTCATTTTATTTTTTTTTCAATTTAACCCAATCCATTCGCAAAAAATTAAGTGGTTAAAATTTGAAGAAGCTATAGAAAAACAAAAAAGTAATCCAAAAAAGATAATTATGGATTTATATACAAGCTGGTGTGGTCCTTGTAAAGTAATGGATAAAAAAACATTTGGTAATAAAGATGTAGCTAATTATATTAATGAATTTTATTACGCAGTAAAATTTAACGCAGAAGGTGATGAAGAAATAAATTTTTTTGATCAAAAATTTATAAATACTAATTATGATCCCAACAAAAATGGCAGAAATGCCACACATGAATTTACTAAATTTCTTAAAGTTGAAGGATACCCGACCATTGTATTTTTTAGTGAAGAAGGTGATCCAATAATGCCAGTGACTGGATTTCAAAATGTTCATGAAATTGAACTCTACTTAAAAATGATCAAGCAAGGAGATTATATCGTTTTTAAAACCTCTAAAGATTTTTTGAAATATAAAAAATTTTTCCATCCTAAATTTAAAGATTGAATTATTTTAAAAAGCTTACAATTTTTTTTCCTATCGATTCAATATCCTCATAATCACTAAGTTTTTTTTTTAGTTTTGAATAATTATATAATTGTTTCTTTCTTGTTTTTCCATTTAAGATAGATTTTAATTCATTTGCAATAATTTCAGTTGTAAACTTATTTTGAATTATTTCATTTACAATTTTTTTATTCATTATTAAATTTACTAGTGATATATATTTTAATTTGATGATTTTTTTAGCAATCAAATATGAAATTAAGCTACTTTTATAGCATACTATTTGAGGTATGTTAAATAGTGCTGTTTCAAGAGTTGCAGTTCCACTTGTAACAATAGCTGCTTGAGATATTTTTAGTATTTCATATGTTTCATTAAAAATTATTTTTATATTATGATCACCAATAATTTTTTTGTAAAAATTTTCAGAAATCCCTGGAGCTCCTGCAATTAAAAATTTATATTTTAAAAATTTTCTTGAAACTTTAATTAGTGTAGGTAGCATCATAGATATTTCTTGTTTTCTGCTTCCTGGGAGTAATGCAATTATCTTATTCTTGTTATTAATATCGTGTTTTAAAAGAAATTTAGAAGATTTTAATTTTAATTCATCATTTATAATTTTAACCAGTGGATTTCCTGTATATGTTACTTCATAATTATGAATATTTTTATAATATTCTTTTTCAAAAGGTAAAATGACAAACATTTTATCAATATCTCTTTTAATGGATTTAATTCTATTTTCTTTCCATGCCCATATTTGAGGGCTTATATAAAATATATTTTTAAAATTGTTTTTTTTTGCCCATTTAGCAATTTTAAGATTAAATCCAGGATAATCGATATATATTATTAGGTCAGGATTAAATAACTTAATATCTTTTTTGCAAAATTTCAAGTTTTTTATAATTGATAAGATATTTTTTAGAACTTCCCAAAACCCCATGAAAGAGTGATTCTTAAAATGTTTAACTAGTTTTCCCCCTTGTGATTTCATTTGATCTCCACCCCAATATCTGAAATCTGCTTTATTATCATAAATTTTAATGTCCTCCATAAGCTTAGAACCATGGATATCACCTGAGGCCTCTCCTGAAATTAAATAATATTTCATTTAATTAATTTTTAAGGTAGCTATAATTAAGACTAAGATTAATAAAAAAAACATCAATCCATAAGCTTTTTTATATAATTGTTTATTAATAAAGAATAAAAATATTGGAATATTTATTAGTGAACCAATACTCAAAAGTGCTCCAAGTTTTTTTTGTTTAAAAAGTAGTTGAATACTTTCAAAAAAATTTAGTTTTGAAAAAAATATAGTAAAAATAAATGTGCCAATAAAGGTAGATAGAACTCCAATGAAAAATCCAAATAAAAGATTCTTATTTTTCAAAATTCCAATTATTTAATTTTTTAATACCAATCTCTGATGTGAAATCAAATTGAGTTGGTACAATTGAAACATAATTGTTTGATAAAGCCCATTCGTCAGTATCATTACGTTTGTCATTATTAACAAATTCTCCAGTTAGCCAAAAATAATTCCTACCTAGAGGACTCTTTCTTTTATCAAATTTTTCAATCCAATATGTATTTGCTTGTCTGCAAATTTTTATACCCTTAATTTCTTCATAACTTACATTTGGAAAATTAACATTAAGCACTACTTTTTTTGGTAATCCAATTTTTATTGTATTTAAAGTGATAATTTTTATATGTTCTTTTATATTATCAAAATTCGCATTCCATTTTAGATTTAATAATGAAAATCCTATAGCAGGTAATCCCTGAATTCCAGCTTCAATTGCTGCACTCATTGTACCAGAGTAAACAACATTTATAGAAGAGTTAGATCCGTGATTAATTCCTGATACACATAAATCTGGTTTAACTGTTAAAATTTCATTAACACCTAGTTTAACACAATCAGCTGGTGTACCAGAACAAGTAAAAACTTTATTAGTAGAATTATTATTTTTTATTTCATTTATATGGAGAGGTGAATTGATTGTGATTGCATGGCTCATTCCTGATTGAGGACGATCAGGTGCAACAACAACTACTTCTCCAATTTCATTCATTACTTCAGTTAAAGCTTTCAACCCAGGGGCATTTATTCCATCGTCATTGGTAACTAAAATTAATGGTTTTTTATTCATATGTCGTTTATTCAAAGTTATTAATTATGAATGGATTTGCTAATAAATTAATATTAAATAAAACATACATTTTTGCATGTAAGTATCTATTTAGTTAAATTTACTTACAAATAAATAAAAATGTTTGCTATTATAAGGAGCTTTATTATTTCAATGCTTTTTTTTAATTTTTTTCTATATTCAAAATCATTTGAAAACCCAGAGAAAGACAAGCTTCTTATTGAAATAATTTCATATGTTTTATACAAAGGTCATTTCGAGCCCAAAGAAATTGATGATGCTTTTTCTTTAAAAGTTTATGAAAAATTTATTCAAAACATGGATGGTCAACATAGGTTCTTCTTAAATTCTGATATCAACAACTTCAATGATTATAAATATTTAGTTGACGACCAAATAAAAGATATAAAAATTGATTTTTTTAATATTGTATATAATAAATTAAAACAAAGGCAAGATATAGTTCGAAATTTCTACGAAGACCTTTTAAAGGATCCTTTTGTTTTTGAATTGGATGACCAAATTAACCTTAATTTTGAGAATTTTCCTTATCCTGAAACAATAAACGAATTAAAGTCTTTATGGAAAAAGAGATTTAAGTTATCTACATTAGGCATTTTTGTTGAGAAAAAAGAGGAACAAAAAAGAATATTTGATAATGACAGTACTTATCAAATTTTAACTGACATTGAACTTGAAAAAGAAGCAAGAAATATTACAAGGCAAAATATTGAAAACTATTTTCAATCACTTGACGATCTTATTCGGAAAGATTATTTTTCATTATATATAAATGCAATTGTTGAGCAATTTGATCCACATTCTTTTTATTTTGCTCCAGAAGATAAAGATAGATTTGATACTAGTATTTCTGGAAAATTTGAAGGAATTGGTGCTAGGTTGGAGAAAAGAAATCAAGAGATTAAAATTACTGAACTTATATCTGGTGGGCCAGTATGGAGAGATAAATTGCTTGAAGTTGGTGATGTAATTTTAAAGGTTTCTGAACCAAATAAAATTCCAGTCGAAGTAACTGGAATGAGATTGGATGACGTTGTTAAATTGATTAAAGGACCAAAAGGAACAAAAGTCATTTTAAACATAAAACATGTTGATGGAAATATTGAGGATATTATTGTTACAAGAGATATTGTCGAACTTGAGGATTCATATGCAAAATCGAGTTTAATTTTAAAGAATGGATTGAAATTTGGTTTAATTAATTTACCCAAATTCTATGTTGATTTTAAAAACTATAAAAAAAGGAATGCAGCAAATGACATAAAAAAATTGATATTGGAATTGAAGGAAGAGAACATTAATGGATTAATTATTGATCTGAGAAATAATGGGGGAGGTTCACTGCAAACAGTTGTTGATATTACTGGATTTTTCATTGAAAAAGGGCCTGTGGTTCAAGTTAAAAGTACAGGGGGTAAAAAACAAATCCTAGAGGATAAAGACCCATCCATTATATGGGATGGGCCATTGGTTATTTTAGTAAACGAGCTTTCAGCTTCTGCCTCTGAAATATTGGCTGCTGCTCTTCAAGATTACAAAAGAGCAATAATAATTGGAAGTAAACAGACTTATGGTAAGGGTACAGTTCAAAATCTTGTTGATTTAAATACTTTAATTTCAAGTAATACATATGGAAATCTTGGGGCTTTAAAAGTTACCACTGATAAATTTTACAGAATTGATGGTGGTTCGACTCAATTAGAAGGTGTTAAGAGTGATATAATTTTTCCTGATAGATATTCATTTATTGATATAGGTGAAAAAGACCAAGAAAATCCTCTTCCATGGGACAAAATAAGTTCTGCAAGGTATATTCCATGGACTAATCAAATTGATTATAACTTAATGTTAGAAAAAAGTGAAAAAAGGATTAATGAAAATAAATATCTAAATCTTGTGAAGGAACAAGCAAAATGGATTAAAACTCAGCAAAACCAATTTAATTATTCTTTAAACTACAATAAATTTATTAGTGACAGAGATGATAGAGTTGATTACTCTAAGAAATTCGAAGTTCTTGATAAATTTGAGTCAAACTTGATTTTTGATTGGGTTGCTAATGATAAAATTTTAATTGAGAATGATAATGAATTAAGAGAAAAGCGAAATAGATGGAAAGAAAATTTATTAAATGATTTATATTTACCAGAGGTTGTAAATGTTCTGTCAGACATTTTTCTTTCAAATAACTTTGATAATATTACAGTACTAAGATGATCTTGTTTTGGCTTTAGATAATTTTTTTAAAAAACTTTATTATAATCCAATTGGATTTATAAGTTTTTGTTATATAGTTTTTATTTTTTTTATTTCAATTTTCGCATATTTAATTACACCAGACAAAAGTGTTAATTCAAATTTGATGCAATTGACAATTCATTCTAAACCTCCTCTTTTTAAGGTTAAAACCCTAAACATACCAAGTGAAAATGATAGTCAAAGTTTAATTTCAAAAGTATTCTTGGGAAAGGAAAAAACTGGAGATCAAATTTTAATTAATAAATTAAAGTGGAATAATGAAATTTTATTTTTTCAACCATATGGAACTCAAAAAGATATTTATCAAAAAGTTCCAATTGAAAAGTTTGAGGAAGGGATTACTTATTTAGAGATTGAAAAAAAATATATAGAAAATAAAACTTTTTGGTTGGGAACTGATAAATACGGAAGAGACCTATTAAGTAGAATAATTATTGGTTCAAGAGTCTCATTTTCTATAGGATTTGTTGCAGTATTAATTTCATTGATTTTTGGGGTTTTTTTTGGACTTATTTCAGGATATTATGGGGGTATATTAGATAAAATAATTATGTGGATAATAAATGTTATTTGGTCTATCCCAACACTTTTAATGGTAATTGCTATTTCTTTGGCTTTAGGTAAAGGTTTTTGGCAAGTTTTCATTGCTGTTGGTATGACAATGTGGGTTGAAGTTGCTAGAATTGTTAGAGGTCAAGTTATTTCCATTAGGGAAAAACCATACATTAAAGCAAGTATAAGTTTAGGGTTTACTAATTTAAGAATCATAGTTTTTCATATTTTACCTATGATAATTCCTTCTTTAATAGTTATTTCATCAGCAAATTTTGCAAGTGCAATTTTAATTGAAAGTGGATTGAGTTTTCTTGGAATTGGAACTCAACCTCCTATCCCTAGTTGGGGTTCTATGATCAAAGAACATTTTAGATATATTCTTTTGGGGAAGGCATATTTGGCTATTTTTCCTGGTTTGGCTATAATGTCTTTAGTGCTTGCTTTTATGACATTTGGTAATAGCATAAGGGATTTATTAGATGAGAGAAATTAATTTAATCTATTTGTATCTAAATTAAAATAAATAAACATCATACAAGTAAAGTTTAGTAGACTTGAACCTCCATAACTTATAAAGGGAAGAGGAATTCCAATTGAAGGGATTAATCCAAGTGACATTCCAATATTTATAAAAAAATGAACAGACAAAATGCTAGCTAATGAGTATGAGTAAATTCTAGAAAATTTGTTTTTTTGTTTTTCTGCTCTTTGAGTAATTCTAAGTATTAATAGGGTAAAAATAAAAATTACTGTTACACTTCCTGAAAAACCCCATTCTTCTCCAATTGTACTGAAAATAAAATCTGTGTGTTGTTCAGGTACAAAATTACCTTTTGTTTGGGTACCTTGAAGAAATCCTTTACCATCAAAACCCCCTGAACCGATTGCTATAATCGATTGATTAATATTGTAACCAATTCCTTTTGAATCAACTTCTTTCCCTAATATTATATTAAATCTATCTCGATGTCTTTGCTCAAAAATATTATTAAATAAATAAATAGATGAAAAAGCAAAAAAAATAGAAATAGATATGGAAGCTAGATATGGATTAATAGATGTTTTTTTATTTAATTTTCTTGCAACTAAATATAACAAAGAAGTGAGAATAAAAATCATAGAAATTATAACCATTATATCTAGCAACAATGTCAAAATAAATACTATCAAGCCAATTGAAAAAATCAATAAGTAATAATAGCTTAAACCCTCTCTAAAAAGGACAAAGAAAAATCCAGAAAAAATTAAAGCTGTTCCAGGGTCAGGCTGCAAAATAATTAAAACTGCTGGAATAATGATTACAAGACTTAATTGAAATAAAAATTTCATTTTTTTTATATTAGTTTGAATTTCACTCAAAATTTTAGCTACGGCCAGTGAGGTAGTTAATTTAGCAAATTCTGAGGGTTGAAAACTTAAACCTCCGATTGAGAACCAAGAGGTTGCTCCTGAAATATTTTTTCCAAAAAATAAAACTCCTATTAAGAGAAATATTGAAATTAAGTAAATAATACTTGAGTATTTTCCAAATGACTTTGAATTAATTAGTAAAATTATTAATGAAAAAAAGACACAAATATTTAAGAAAATAAATTGCTTTCCAACTGGAATAGTAAAATCAAAAAAACTTGAATTTGTATTGAAAGTACTTGAATAGATATTAACTAATCCAATTATAATTAGCATTATCATTAATGAAAATGAAATCCAATCAAAAAGAAAAATTTTTTTATTCATTTATTTTAAATGATTTATTTAAATAAGGCTTTATATATTCATTTTGTAATGATCCATTAATCATTTTTTTTTCGAGCCATTTTCTTTTAACTTCTTTTTCGAGATATTTCTCTATTAATAGGCTTGAAATAGGTGCAGCCCATCTACTTCCCCAATATCCATTTTCAATGAAAACCGCAATAGCTATCTTTGGATTTTTTTTTGGAGCGAAGGCCATAAATATTGAGTGATCAGTTAGTTGTGTTTTTATATTATTAATTTTTGTAAAGTTTTCTGCAGTTCCAGTTTTTCCACAAACTTCTATACCTTTAATTTTTGCTATTTTAGCTGTTCCTTTTTCCACAACTTGAAACATTCCTTCAATAATAGTTTCAAAATGAATTGAATCTATACTAGTATTTTTTTTCTCGTATACTTTGTTTAATCCAGGAGAATTGCTAGATTTTAAGAAATGAGGAGTATAATAAAACCCTCTATTTGCTATAGTTGAAGCAATATTTGCAAGCTGAATTGGAGTTGTAAGTATCTCACCCTGTCCAATAGAATTCGAAATAATAGTAGATGCACCCCAACTATTATTTTTATAAAATTTACTATAATAGTCAGAATTTGGAACAAATCCTTTCTTCCCTATTGGTAAGTCATATCCTAAATAATCTCCTAGCCCAAAACTTTCAATGTGATTTTTCCATTGATCTACCCCTTTTTTAGAATCTGAAAATTTATTTATTATTTTAGTAAAAGTTTTGGCAAAATATGTATTGCATGAATTATAAATTGCTGTGTTAAGATCATTATTTGTGTCAAATTCGCAATGACATTTCATAAAAGCATTTTTTGCATAATAATGACCTTTATTACATTTAAAAGTCAGTTTTGGTTCAATAACTTTTTCTTGTAATGCCACAAGTGCATTAATTACTTTAAAGGGGGATCCAGGAGAGTATTGTGCTTGAAGTCCTCTATCAAATAATGGCTTTGAAATTGTATCTTTAGAAAGAGCCCCATAATTAATCGACCTATCATTTCCAACAAGTAACATAGGGTCATATGATGGAGATGTAATAAGTGCAAGAACTTCACCAGATGATGGTTCAATTGCAACTATTCCGCCTCTTTTATTTTTCATAAGTAATTCACCATATGTTTGAAGTTCTGAGTCGATTGTTAAAATTAAATTTGAAGCATTTTGTTTGGGGATATCAAATTTTTTTTCATTATAAGAACCAATAATTCTATTAAAACGGTCTTTTTGTAAAAACTTTTTTCCCTTTTTACCTTTTAAAATGTTTTCATAAGATTTTTCAATCCCTTGTCTTCCTATTAGTTCACCTAATTCATATTCTTTATTTTTTCTTAGATCAATTTTATTTACTTCGCTAATGTATCCAAGGAAATTTGCTCCAGAATTTACTTTATAATCTCTTATTGATCTTCTTTGAATAAAAAAACCTTCAAATTTCCACATATGTTCTTGAACTACAGCATATTCTTCTTTTGGAATTTGATCTAAAATAATTGAGGGTAATCTTTTTGAAAAATTTTTAGCTTGTGTAATTTTATTTTTTAAAATTTTTTCTGAAATCCCAAGTAAATTTGCCAGACTAGTTGTGTCAAAAGTTTTAATGTTTTCTGGTACGGTCATTAAATCATAAACAGGCTGATTACCTACTATTATTTTATTGTTTCTATCATAGATTAATCCTCTTTCAGGATAATCTGATATTTCAATTATTGCATTAATGTTTGAAATAGTTTCATAATTTGGGTTAAGTAATTGTAAATTAATTAATCTAAAAATGAAAATTAAAAAAGTGATAATAATGAAAAATCTAAGAAAAAAAATTCTAATCATAACCTGGACTCAAATAAATTTATAAAACCAAAGAGAATAATGATTGTAAAAAAGGAATTTAAAATTGAATTTTTTAAAATAGATAACATCATTATAAAATTAAAATATTCAAACATAAAAAAAATAAATTGATGAATAAAAACAATTAAAAAAATAAAAAATAGTTTATTTACTTGTTTAATATTTTTATTTAAAATTGAGTTAAATTCAAAAACCTCTCCTAATGAAAATTTAATAATTGCAGGTCGAATAAAACTTATACTTATTGAAGCAATCGTGTTTGCACCAGCTGTATTTGAAAAAAAATCAAGTGTAATTCCAATTAAAAATGAAATCATTAAAAAACTAATTTGATTAAGGTCAAATCTGTAGAGTACAAAAAACAATATATATATTGAAGGATTAATGAATTCAAATAAATTTATATTGTTAAAAAAAATCAATTGAAGAAATATTAAAAGTAAAATTTTTATAAATATTTTAGAATAATCTTTAATCATTAGTTACTTAAATTTTCTAGATATATAATTTCATGACGATTTTTATTCTCCAAAACATAAACATTACTAATATTTGACATGTTAGTAATAAGGTTAACTTTTATTTCGTAAAAACCATCTAATTTTGATTTTTTGTAACTCTTAATAGTTCCAATTGATATGTTTTCAGGGAAGTAGTATGACATACCTCCAGTAACAATAGTATCGCCAATATTAATTTTATTTGAAACAGAAATATCAGATAAATTTATTGATTGAAAATCAAAATCCAACCATTCAAGTGTTCCGAAAATATTTGAGTTTTTTAATTTAGCATTAATTTTAATATCTCTACTAAGAATGGAAATGACACTTGAGAACTTTTTTGAAGTTTGATTAATAATTCCGATAATTCCATTAGAGGATATAACTGACATGTCTTTTTTTATGCCATTTTCTTCTCCTTTATTTAAAATAAGTAAATTCCTGGTTTTATTAAAACTGTTTTTTATTACACTAGCATCTCTTATTTCGTATTTTGAAAAAGATTTATTGTAATCATAATCATTTTTAATATTTTGATTATAAATTAATGATTGTAATCTTTTATTTTCATTAATTAAGTTTAAATTATTTTTTTTTAAGTCAATATAAGAGTTAAAAAAAAATAATGACTTATATATTGTTCCAGAAATAGTTAGACCTATTTCATCAATTTTTGATTTATTGTAATTACTTTTATTATATGAAAAGAGAATTGCTATAAAAAGCAGAAATAAGTAAAAAAATAAATTTTTAAATTGGAGTATTAAATTGATAATGCGACGCATATATCATTTATTTTTTCAGAACGGTTTTATATAGCTCGATATTTTTTAATGCTATTCCTGTACCTCTAACAACAGCTTGAAGAGGATCTTCAGCAATATAAACAGGTAAATCTGTTTTCAATGACAGCCTTTGATCTAAGCCTCTTAGCATAGATCCTCCGCCAGCAAGATAAATTCCAGTATTGTATATATCAGCAGCTAGTTCAGGAGGAGTTTGTGAAAGAGCTTCCATTATGGCGTCTTCAATTCGCAGTATAGATTTATCAAGTGCTTTGGAAATTTCAGAATGGGAAACCATAGCTTGTTTAGGTTTTCCCGTCAATAAGTCTCTACCTTGAACTGACATTTCAACAGGTGGATTATCTAATTCTTCAACAGCCGAACCAATACTTATTTTAATTTTTTCAGCTGTTCTATCACCAACATATAAATTATGTTTATTTCTCATGTAATATATTATGTCATTAGTAAAAACATCTCCAGCAATTTTAATTGATTTATCACAAACAATTCCAGATAAAGCAATAACTGCAATTTCAGTTGTACCTCCACCAATATCAACTATCATATTACCCTTAGGTTGACGTATATCAATTCCTATCCCAATCGCAGCAGCCATTGGCTCATGAATTAAATAAACTTCTTTTCCATTAACTCTTTCTGCAGATTCTTTTACTGCTCTCATTTCAACTTCGGTTATACCAGATGGAATACAAATTACCATTCTTAATGAGGGACTAAAGAATTTACTTTTCAAGGAGGGTATACTCTTAATTAGTTTATTTATCATCTGTTCAGAGGCATTAAAATCTGCAATTACACCATCTTTTAAAGGTCTTATGGTTTTAATGTTTTCATGAGTTTTCCCCTGCATTAGATTTGCCTCATGGCCAATAGCAATAACTTTTTTAGTAATTCTATCAATTGCAACTATTGAAGGGCTGTCTACAACAACTTTATCCTTATGGATTATAAGAGTATTTGCAGTTCCTAAATCGATCGCAATTTCTTCAGTTAAGAAGTCAAAAAATCCCATAATTTTAGAAAAGATTTAAATAATAGAATGTAAAAGTAGTAAATTTAATGCTTAAAATGTCTAATTCCTGTAAATACCATTGACATTTTATTTTTATTACAATAATCAATTGAAAGTTGATCCTTTAAAGACCCACCTGGTTGAATAATACTCTTAATTCCTTGATTATTAGCAATTTCTACACAATCTGGAAAGGGAAAAAATGCATCACTAGCCATTACAGAATTTTTTAATTTAAAATTAAATTTCAACCCCTTTTCAATTGCATGATTAAGAGCATCTACCCTTGAAGTTTGTCCAGTACCAGATGAAATTAGTTGCATGTTTTTTACTAAAACAATAGTGTTAGACTTGGTATGTTTACATACTTTGGAAGCAAAAAGTAAATCTTGAATTTGAATTTCTGTCGGTTTTAATGAAGTTACAAAATTAAAATCTTTTTTAGTATCAGTTTTTAAATCTTTATCTTGAGCAAGAACTCCATTTAAACAGGTTTTTATTTGAATATTTTTTAGATTATTCTTTTTTAAAATTAATAAAATTCTATTTTTCTTACTTTTTAAAAGTTTTAATGCATTTTCGGTAAATGATGGAGCAATAACTATTTCACAAAAAAGTGAATTAATTTCTGTTGCAGTATCACTTTCAATACAGCTATTACTAATTAAAACCCCACCAAATGCAGAAATAGGGTCACTAGAAAGTGCATCGATATAAGCTTTTTTTAGAGTATCCCTAGTTGCAAATCCACAAGCATTATTATGTTTAAAAATCCCAAAAGATGGTTTTTCATCATTAAATTCTGACATTAAGTTAACCGCCGAATCAATATCTAATAAATTATTATATGAAAGTTCTTTGCCATGAATTTGATCTATTAAATTTGCTAAATCTCCATAAAACGTTCCCATTTGATGAGGGTTTTCTCCATATCTTAATTTTTTTGATTCACTAAAACTTATTTTTAATGACCCAGAATTAGGATTTATATATTTAAATATTGAAGTATCATAATTTGAACTATTATCAAAAGCTTTTGAAGCAAACATTTTTCTTTGTTTGAGTGATGTTTGTCCATTATTTTTATTGATAAGTTTCAAAAATAAATCGTAATCTATTTTATTTGAAATACAAGTTACATATTTATAGTTTTTTGCAGCTGCCCGTATGAGTGAGATTCCTCCAATATCAATTTTTTCTATGATTTCATCATTTTTGGCTTTAGAAAGTACAGTTTTTTCAAAAGGATATAAATCAACAATAACTAAATCAATATTAGGTATTTTATAAGTTTCTAATTCACTTTTGTCTGAGGGATTATTTTTTCTGTTTAGAATTCCTCCAAATATTTTAGGGTGAAGAGTTTTAACTCTTCCACCCAGAATAGATGGATACGAGGTTATACTCTCTATTGCAATAACTTCATATCCTAGGCTTTTTATAAATTTTTCTGTTCCTCCAGTTGAATATATTGTAACCTTTAGTTCATTAAGTTTTTTTATGATTGGTTTTAGCCCATCTTTGTCAAAAACTGATATAAGTGCGGATTGAATTTTTTTCATATTTATTCTAAATATATATTTTAAATTTTTTGTAAAAAAAAAAAAAAACTATGAAATTTGATTTATCAGGTAAATTTAAGAAATTAGGCAATTGTGAATTTCTTAAAACTTATTATTTTTAAACTTTTATTTAACATTTAAGTCAAACTTTAAAGCACTTTTTGATTAAGCAAATATTATATATTGTAATAGCAATAATTTCAACTAAATTATATTCTTTTCAAGAGTTAAAATTTGAAAGGGATTCAATTGGTTTAGACTCTTTAAATAAATTAGATGAAATAATAATTTCAAAGAGAAAAAAAACCTCAAGTAAATCTTTTTTAAAAAGCCAAAATATAATTAATGTAAGTTCGGAGGAATTACTGAAAGCAGCTTGTTGCAATTTATCTGAAAGTTTTGAAACAAATCCATCTATAGATGTAAATTTTTCTGATGCAATATCAGGTAATAAGCAGATAAGTATGTTAGGCCTAAAGGGACCATATATTTTGATGTCACAAGAAAATATTCCTGTTTTACGTGGAGGAGGTCAAACCTATGGATTAGCATTCTTTCCTGGCACGTGGATAGAAAGTATGCAAATAACAAAGGGAATGGGGAGTGTCATCAATGGATTTCAAAGTATAGCGGGTCAAATAAATTTTGAATTGAAAAAGCCATATAATGAACCTCCATTTTTTGTAAATCTTTATTCAAATATAAGCGGGAAAAAAGAATTTAATTTTCATTTTACAAAAAAAATAAACCAAAAATTGTTTTCAAGTTTATTTTTTCACGGAAATGAAAGAAAAATGAGAATGGATGATAATCAAGATGATTTTTTAGATGCTCCTTTAAATAATCAATTAAATTTTATTAATAGATGGCAATATTTAGATCTGGAAAAGGGTTGGATAAGTTTTTTAAATATTCAAGGAGTAAGAGAAAATAAAATTTCAGGAAATATTAATTATAATTATAACAGAGACTATAAATCAAGTACTATATGGGGGAGTAGGATTGAAACTAAGCGATTTGATGTTTCTTATAAACTGGGATATGTATTTCCCGATACACCATATAATAATTTTGGGCTGCAATTATCAAAAAACCATCATGATCAAAATTCAATTTTTGGATTAAGACAATATAATTTAAATCATCAAAGCCTCTTTGGATCGATACTCTATAATACTATTTTAGGTAATACTTTAAATAAAATAAAATTAGGAATTACATTTTCAAACGATAAATATGATGAAGATGTAGATTTATTTTCTTTTGAAAGGGAGGATAATTCTTATGGAGCATTTATTGAATATGCCTTTGAGGGAGTTGAAAAAATCAGTCTAATTTCAGGTTTAAGAATAGATAATCATAATAGGTTTGGTACTTTTTTAACTCCAAGATTTCATTTAAGGTATTCATTAAGTGATAAATCATCATTAAAATTTTCAATTGGTTCAGGAAGGAGAGCAAAAAATATTTTTGCTGAAAACCAAAAATTATTCAGTTCTAATAGGTTAATTCAAATAGATAAAAAAAACGGTAGTGTTTATGGATTAATGCCAGAGAAGGCATATAATTATGGATTTAGTTTTATTCAGGGATTTACATTTTTTAAAAATCAGGGTCAATTTTCAATTGATTATTATAAAACTGATTTTATAAATCAGGTAATTGTTGATTGGGAAAATCCTAAAACAATTTATTTTTATAATTTGCAAGGAAAAAGTTATTCTAATAGTTTTCAATTAGAAATAGATTATAATTTGTTTAAAAAACTTGATTTAAAAATAGCTTTTAAAAATCAAAAGACTTTAACTGACTATAATTCTGGGAGACTACAAAAGCCTTTGACTCCTGAAAATAGATTTTTTCTGAATTTAAGTTATATAAAAAATAAAAACGACAAAGAATTAGATGATTGGAGATTTGATTTAACAATTCAGGGAGTTGGAAAACAAAGAATACCTAAAAATATATTGAATGTTAATGAATCTTTTTCTGAAGAATATTTAATATTTAATTTTCAACTTACAAAAGTTTTTTCTGAAAAATTTGAGTTATATTCAGGTATTGAAAATTTAGGAGGTTATACTCAAAAGAATCCTATTATTGGATCAAAAGATCCATTTGGTTCAGATTTTGATTCTACTCTAATTTATGCTCCAATAATGGGGGAAATTATTTATGCAGGCTTAAGATATAATTTAAAAAAACAGTTATGAAATACAAATTTGCTTTTTTTTTGATAGTTATTCAAATTTATAATTTTTATGGCCAAAAAAAAGAAATTATTAAATCATCTTTTGTGGTTGAAGGTAACTGTTATATGTGTAAAAATAGAATTGAAAAAACTGTTTTTAAAATAAAAGGGGTTAAACACGTTGACTGGAATGTTCCATCTAATAAAATTTCAATTATTTATAATGATAAAAAAGCTTCAATTGAAAATATTCACAAAGAAATAGCTGCATCTGGACATGATACTAGGCTGCAGTTTGCACCTGACAGTATATACAAAAAATTACCGGATTGTTGTCTTTACCGAAGTGAAGACAAAAAAAAACTGCTTAGTCACTAAGCAGTTTTTTTGTTGATTTACATCATCCCTGGCATTCCACCACCTCCCATTGGAGGCATTGCTGGTGCTGCAGGAGCTTCTTCTTTGATATCAATTAATCCACATTCAGTGGTAAGTATCATACCTGCTACTGAGGCAGCATTTTCAAGGGCTACCCTTGTAACCTTTTTAGGATCAATTATACCTTCTTTAAGCATATCGACGTATGATCCATTTTTAGCATTATAACCAAAATTCTTGTTCCCCTCACTAACTTTAGATACAACTACTGATCCTTCACTACCAGAATTTTCAACGATTGTTCTTAAAGGAGATTCAAGGGCTTTATTGATAATTTGAATTCCAGTAAGTTCATCAGGGTTATCAGTTTTGATTTTTTCTAGGCTAGATTGAGCATTCAAAAGGGCTACACCACCTCCAGCAACAATTCCTTCTTCAACTGCAGCTCTAGTAGCATGTAGTGCATCGTCCACTCTGTCTTTTTTCTCTTTCATTTCAACCTCAGAAGGAGCCCCAACATATAAAACTGCAACTCCACCTGATAGTTTAGCTAAACGTTCTTGTAATTTTTCTTTATCATAATCTGAGGTTGTAGATTCAATCTGAGATTTGATTTGGTTAACTCTGTCTTCAATTTTTTTTGAGTCACCAGATCCATTTACAACAGTAGTATTATCCTTATCAATAGTTACTTTTTCACTTGTGCCAAGCATCTCAATTGTAGTGTTTTCTAGAGTAAAACCTCTTTCTTCAGAAATAACTGTTCCTCCAGTTAAAATTGCAATGTCTTCTAACATCGCTTTTCTTCTATCTCCAAATCCTGGTGCTTTAACTGCAGCAATTTTTAGCGAACCTCTCAATTTATTTACTACAAGAGTGGCTAAGGCTTCACCATCGACATCTTCAGCAATTACCATAAGTGGTTTTCCAGTTTGGGCAACTGGCTCAAGAACTGGAAGTAAATCTTTCATAGCAGAAATTTTCTTATCATAAAGAAGTATATATGGTGTTTCTAAGTCTGCCTCCATC
Source organism: uncultured Flavobacteriaceae bacterium (assembly GCA_905381055.1). Lineage (GTDB taxonomy): Bacteria > Bacteroidota > Bacteroidia > Flavobacteriales > Flavobacteriaceae > TMED220. The sequence continues at coordinate 37,405 of CAJPUR010000005.1, read as the reverse complement.
TTTTCTGAATCAGTAACAAAGTAAGGTGATATATATCCTCTATCGAATTGCATACCTTCAACTACATCAACATACGTGTCAGTCCCTTTAGCTTCTTCAACAGTTATAACTCCTTCTTTTCCAACTTTTTCAAATGCTTCTGTAATAAGAGAACCAATATTTTCATCATTGTTTGCTGAAATACTAGCAACTTGATTTATTTTTTCTGAGGAATTCCCAACTTCAACTGATTGCTTTTCGAGCTCATTAACAACTGAAGAAACAGCTTTATCAATTCCTCTTTTTAAATCTAAGGGGTTAGCACCAGCAGCAACATTTTTTAATCCCTCTTTAACAATTGCTTGAGCAAGGATAGTAGCAGTTGTAGTTCCATCTCCAGCCAAGTCATTTGTTTTAGAAGCAACTTCCTTAACCATTTGAGCACCCATGTTTTCTAATGGGTCTTCTAATTCAATTTCTTTTGCAACAGTTACTCCGTCTTTTGTTACTTGAGGCGCACCAAAAGATTTCCCAATTATAACATTTCTTCCCTTAGGACCAAGTGTTACTTTAACTGCGTTAGCTAGTGAGTCTACGCCTTTTTTGACACCATCTCTAGCCTCTAGATCAAATATTATTTTTTTTGCCATTTTATTTAGTTTTAAATTATTGCAAGAATATCGTTTTCTTTCATTATTAAGTAGTCACCTCCTTCATGTTGAAGTTCAGTACCAGAATATTTTCCATAAAGCACATTGTCACCTACTTTTAAGGTAACGGGGTTTTCTTTAGTTCCTGGTCCAACAGCAACAACTTTACCTTTTTGAGGCTTTTCTTTTGCAGAATCAGGGATAATAATACCTGATGATGTTTTAGTTTCAGCAGCAGCAGGTTCAACTAAGATTCTATCTGCTAGGGGTTTTATATTAAGTTTACTCATTTTATTTAATTTTTTATATTGTTTTCACAAATTATGCCAATCGATATATTGTCAGTAATAAAAGTAAAAAATGATTTTATTGACTGACAAGCTGGCATTTAAGCTTAAAAGTCAATTATTTATTTCTTCAAGTTCAATTGTTTCAGGAATTTCATTTTCAATTATTTCAGGAATTTCATCTATTAATAGTTCAGAGGGAGTTTCTTCAATTGATTGCTCAATTCCGTCAATTAGTTTTGATTCATTATTAATGGTATTATTTCTAGAATCTAAAGAAAAGTTAGAAAGAAGAATTAAAATAAGAAGAAGTGATCCTAAAACCCATGTGCTTTTATCTAAAAAATCTGTAGTATTTTTTACTCCTCCCATTTGCTGAACTCCACCACCAAATGATGAAGATAATCCACCTCCCTTGGGATTTTGAACCATAATAACAATAACAAGAAGAATACAAACTAAGATAATTAGTGCGATAAAAATTGAAAAAGTGTTCAAGATTTTAAATTTTACTTTGTTTTTTTAATTTTTTTATAAGCTTAATTTGGTTTGCAAATAAACTATTTTTTTCTGGATAATTCAAACTTAATATTTTATATGCAATTAATGCATTATCATATTTACCTTGTTTAACATACAATTTCGCAAGTGTTTCAGTCATAAATTCGTTCTCATTGAAAATGTAATTTTGAATATTTTTATTACTACTATTTGAGTCACTAATTCTTGGCATTTTTGGATTTTTTTCTAAAAAATTATCAATTATTTTTGAGTTGTTGGAATCATTTAAATCAATTTTTGATTTTTCTTTTGTCAAACTTATCCATTCATTAAAACTTTTTTTGATTTCATTTTCTTTAGATGTTTTATATAAACTAGAAAATTTATTTTCATTGTTTTTATTTTTGTTATCATTGAGCCAATTGTATAACTGTTTTCTGTCAAAAGTAATAATTGCTGTTTTTTTTAAAATCTCTTCATAATTATATTTACTTTGATTTTTTAAAAACTTTAAGTAATGGGCATAAATATTTTGGCAATAAGGATACTTATAAATCAATTTTTCTATTTCAATCAAGTGTTCTTGATTTTCAGTATCACAATTTTCAATTATTGAGCTATATTGCTTTTTATTCATGTTACCACTTAGCTAAGGATGCATTAAAAATATCTTGAGTAATTCTTTCAAAAATTTCTTTGTGAGCAGTTTCTTTAATTTCAAAAACTTGAACATCTGCTGGGAAGTCAAAATAAAAAGAAAAGGTTCTTTCAAATGAATCTTCTTCTTTCTTTACATTTATATGATTAACTAGGACTTTAATGGATAACCTATTTTGTGATGCAGTATTTTGAGAAGTAGCTGACATCGGTGAAACTCTATATTCAACTATTTGACCACCGTAAATCATGTCACCTCCATTTTTAACCAGGTTTAGGTTTGTTTGATTAATTAAAAGATCTTGAAGTGCAAGGGTAAACTCTCTATCTAAACCAGGTTCAACAATAGAACCAGGTCTGTTTCCAGCTTGGTTTTCAAAATAATCTACTTGAAAAGTTTCTACTCCAGCGGGTATTGAAGCTCCAGTGAAAGAATATACACCACAACTAATCACGACAAAAAATACCAGAATCAAACTTAAAAATTTAATTTTCATCATCTAAATTTAAATCAAATTGTTTAATTTTTCGATAAAGAGTCCTTTCAGAAATACCTAATTCTTGTGCTGCCACCTTACGTTTTCCTTTTGCTCTTTCAAGAGCACTTTTTATCATTTCAATTTCTTTTTCAAGCAAAGACAGAGGTTCTTCCTCAATTACTGAGTCTGCGTAGTCAAATTCAGGATCATTTGATTTATTTAAAATTTCACTTTGACTTGAGGTTTTTTCAATTGAAATAGGCTCAATTGAATTATCGAGTTTTTTTGAAATATCTTTATCATTTTGATATATTTTATTGATTAAATTTTTATTTTTCTTTTGAACTAATTCAGTTGAACTTTCATTAAGAATATCCAAGGTTAATTTTTTTAAATCATTTATGTCATTTTTCATATCGAAAAGTACTTTGTATAGAATTTCTCTTTCAGATGAAAAACTATTATCAGTATTTGTTTTTTTTATTAGTGCGGGTAATTGATAATCGAAATCGGGAAGATAGTTTTTAAGAATTTTGGAATTTAACTTTCTTTCTTTTTCAAGTACTGAAATTTGTTCAGCGACATTTCTTAACTGCCTAATATTTCCATTCCAATTATATTTTATTAGAGCCATTTTAGCACTTTCATCTAAAGAAAGAGGTGGCATTCTGTATTTTAAACCAAAATCAGAGGCAAATTTTCTAAATAGAAGTGGAATATCTTCTTTCCTTTCTCTAAGAGGAGGAAGGTTAATTTCTACTGTACTTAACCTGTAATATAAATCTTCTCTAAATTTGCCTTTCTGAATAGCGTCAATCATTTGAATATTTGTGGCTGCAACAATTCTGACATCAGTTTTTTGGACTTTAGACGAACCAACTTTTAAGAATTCACCATTTTCTAATATTCTTAATAATCTTACTTGAGTTGGTAAAGGTAATTCTCCGACTTCGTCTAAAAAAATTGTTCCACCATCAGCAACTTCAAAATATCCACTTCTTGTAGATGTTGCTCCAGTAAAAGCTCCTTTTTCATGACCAAACAGTTCACTGTCTATAGTTCCCTCAGGAATAGCTCCACAGTTAACAGCAATGTACTTGGAATGTTTTCTATTGGAATATTGATGAATTATTTTTGGAACATTTTCTTTCCCAACTCCACTTTCACCAGTAACCAAAACTGAAATATTTGTAGATGCTACTCTAAGAGCTTTCTCCAAGGCTCTATTTAAGCCCTCATCAATTCCAATAATTCCAAATCTTTGTTTAATTGTTTGAATATTATCCATAATTTTTCATTAGACTGTTTTGGATATACCTAATCCCTCTCCTATTAATGTCGCACTAGTACAATTAATAATTTTTACCTTAACAAAATCTCCAATTTTAAATTTACTTTTTGGAAATACAACCACTGTATTTTGAGAAGATCTTCCAGACCAAAAATCTTCTGATTTTTTTGATGATTTTTCGATTAAGACGGTCAATATTTTACCAACATTTTTTTTAATTCTGTAGTAGCTATGTTCTTGTTGTTTGGAAATAATTTCAGTCAGTCTTCTTTTTTTGACTTTTAATGGAACATCATCAATCATTTTTTTTGCAGCAAGAGTTCCTGGTCTTTCAGAATAAGAAAACATATATCCATAATCATATTTGATATAATCCATTAATGACAGAGTTAAACTATGATCCTTTTCAGTTTCAGTTGGGAAACCTGTTATAATGTCACAAGATATGCCACAATCAGGAATAATTTTTCTGATTTTATCAATTAAATTAAAATATTCTTTTCTTGTGTGAAGTCTATTCATTTTTTTTAAAATTCTGTTACTTCCAGATTGAACAGGTAAATGAATTGATTTACAAATATTAGGATATTTTGACATAATTTTAATTACATCAATAGTCATATCTTGTGGGTTTGAAGTTGAAAACCTTATCCTCATTTGTGGTTTATCTTTGGCAATCATTTCAAGTAGGTAAGCAAAATTCAAAGCAGTTTTTTTATTAATTTCAGGTGCTTTTTTAAAATCTTTTTTCAAACCTCCTCCATACCATAGATAACTATCAACATTTTGTCCTAATAGAGTAATTTCTTTATATCCCTGGTTATATAGCTGATTTATTTCATTTAAAATACTTTTTGGATCTCTACTTCTTTCTCTTCCTCTGGTAAATGGGACAACACAAAAAGTACACATATTATCACATCCTCTTGTAATTGATACTAAAGCACTTACTTTATTTGAATTAATTCTAACTGGAGAAATATCACCATAAGTTTCATCTTTAGATAAAATTACATTAACAGCATCTTTTCCAACTTCAATTTCTCTCAATAAATTTGGTAAGTCTTTATATGCATCAGGCCCTACTACTAAATCAACTATTTTTTCTTCAATTAAAAATTTATCTTTTAATCTTTCTGCCATACAACCAAGTACACCAACTTTGAAATGAGAATTATATTTTTTTAGTGAATTAAATTTTTCAAGTCTTTTTCTTATTGTGAGCTCTGCTTTTTCTCGGATCGAGCAGGTATTAAGTAGAATTAAGTTAGCTTCATTTGGTGATTTCACTGTTTTATATCCTTCTTTTAGTAAAATTGATACTACAATCTCAGAATCAGAAAAATTCATTTGACATCCATAGCTTTCTATATAAAGCTTTTTTATTTTAGAAGATTTGGTAATATTTCTTTTCGATTCTTCACCAAAATTATGTGTTATAGCTTCTCCATTAAAAGCATAAGGATTTTTATTTGAAGAAGTTATTTCAGAAATTTTCATTAGTACAAAAATTTATTAATACTGGTAATTAAAAATTACTATATGTAAAATTAATGAATTTAATTTAAATATGCCATAATGTCATGCTTTAGAATTAGCAAGAAAAAATTTTAATTAAAATTAATTTGAATTGCATAATTTAATTACTAATTAAAACTAGGCTTGGGTCAAATGGAAATCTGCCAAAGGATTTCCCATAAATTGCAAGACCTCCATCATCATTGGTGTTGATTTTGATTTTTAATTCACCATTTTTTTTTGAATCAATTAATTTTTGATTATCAATGGGTATTTTTACTAAATATCCGTATGAACCAGCTTCACTCAAAGTAGGGTTTTTAGATTTTATTTGATTATGCCATGATAAAATCCCTCTGTGATCAGCAGGATCATCAGATAATGTAACTGATTTGACATTTACATCATTAACTGAAATATTTATTTTAGAGGGGAATAAATTTTCATCAGTCATTGGATAAGAGTTAGGGTTTTTACTTGGGCTTACAATAGATCCTTTCATCCAATCCATTCCAGCATCAACATAATCTAGACCTTTTTTGTCTTTATCAAATAATTGCTTAGCTGATGCTTCAATTATGAAATAGGCCTCTTTTAAATTTGAGATATTTAAATCATTAGGCATTTGAATTTTATATTCAAAAAATCCACTTCCAGTTCCGTTTATTTTTTTTCCATTTAGAACTTCCCATGATTTTTTGGACCATTTCGAATTTGAAATTTTGTTAGCAGGAACAGTTATTGCTTTTATTCCTTTTATTTTTTTTAATGAATTAACTTCAAAGTGCATAAAGTTTTTATGTAGAGTAACATTATTTTTTGTTTTTAATTTTAAAGTTAATTTAGTAAGACCACTTTGGTCAGGTAATTTAATTTGAATTGGATCAAGATTTTTATTAATCCAAGGTTTATAATTAATTATAACTTCTTCAGATAAAATGACTTTTGATTGGCCAATATTGTTTAAATGTGTTAGTTCATATTCTAAGTAAAGTTCATCTCCATAATCTTTATCAGTCATTGAGGAAATGTATATTGGTATTTCAACTTCATCACCACCTTGAACAGATTTGCAAATCTCAACGCCTGTGGATATATAAATTTTAGAATGGAAATCATTTAAATTCATTCCATTAAATATTTTGTTTAGCCCATCATTTTTTTTGGATCTATCAAATTTCCAATAACCATTCCACTCATTAATTACATCATGATGTTCAGTGTAAAGCCAACCAGCAACTTCAGGGAATTTCCTGAAACTATTTATCATTCTATGGTAATCATAGCTCCAATCGATATCACCTGTACTCCCTTTATACCCCCATACATTTCCAGATTCAGAATTTAAAAAAGGTTGATTACCTTGTTTAAACCCATCATAATACAAATGTGAACTTCCTTTATAATTTTTTTCTGTTTGATCTTTTAAATAGTTTTCCCATTCATATCCAGGCAAGTAAACATGCCATGAGTTAATATCGGTTGCAGTATGAAGACCTTCACAGCAAAGAGAATTATCTTCAACAAGTCTTGTAGAATCAAGAGATTTAGCTAAATAGTACATTGAAGTCACCCAATTATATGTTTCAGGCAAAATTTTATTTTTAGTTTTTAGTCCCCATTGCTCATTAAATAAAACCCATGAAAAAATCGAAGGGTGATTATAATCTCTTTTTATCATTTCTTTTAAAGTATATTCAGATTCTTCTCTCATGAATTTGTCTGGTTCACCCCAAGAATTTGGAAGATCCTCAACCACAAGTAGTCCTAATTTGTCTGCCCAATATAATTTTCTTGGGATTTCTACTTTAATATGAACTCTAATTCCGTTTAAACCAATTGATTTACTCCTTAATATTTCTTCTTTCATGAAATTATCACTTGGGAAAGTATAAAAACCTTCTGGATGGTATGATTGATCTAGGGCAATTTGTAAATAAATTGGTTTATTGTTTAAAGCAACATATGGGAATTCTGTTCCAGGCAAATTCATTACCGAAATTTTTCTCATTCCAAAATAAGAATGAACTAAATCATCCCCTAATTTTGCTTCAACTTGATATAAAAACGGATCATCTAGGTCCCAAAGGCGCATTTCAGGAATTTCAATATCAAAACTATTTTTAATTTCACCAGGTTTAAAAAATAAATTGTGTTTCAATATTTTTTTACCAGTTTTTATTTTAATTGAAAAGGGTATCTCTTTACTTGCGTAATCATCTAAATACCCAGTGACCCTTACTTTACTATTATCTATATCAGGAGTGAAATGAATAGCATCTAAAAAATCTTCTCCTCTTGCTTCCAAGTAAACTGTCTGCCATATTCCTCTAGCATTTCCATAACCTTGTTTTCCGTACAAAGCATAGCCATTGTTAAATTTATCAGGATCTCCTGCATTATCATTTACTCTAATAATTATTTCCTGGAGTGAGCCATATTTTAAGTGAGGAGTAATATCAAAAGAAAAAGGTACATATCCTCCTTTATGGCTACCTAATAAAACACCATCAATCCAGACAGTAGTTTCCCAATCAGATGCACCTATTACAATAAATGTTTTTTTATTTTCCCATCCTTTATTAACTATTATAGACTTTTTATACCAACCAATATGAGCTTTGTCTTGTATAGCAGATAATTTCGAACCCCAGGGGAATGGAACAATAATTTTTTCATTAAATTGAGTTTTACCTTTAAACCATTCTTTTTTTAATCCTTCATTTTTCTTATCAAATTTAAATTCCCATTCGCCATTTAAATTTTTCCAGTTTTCACGTTTGAAATCAGGTCTTGGATGTTCAGGAAGCGGAATTGAGTTTTGATTTTTTTGAGCGATAATTTCATTTTGAGAAATTAAAAAAGTTAAAAATAAAATGTATAGTATTTTTTTCATTATTAAATTTTAAAGTAAAAATTTTATTATCAAATTAATGCAAATTAAATATTCATTTTTTTCATTTCAGATATTGCATAATTTGCAGCTCTTGCTGTAATTGCCATAAAGGTCAAAGAAGGGTTTTGGGTAGAGGTAGAGGTCATACAAGCACCATCAGTTACAAAAACATTTTTGCAAAGGTGTAATTGATTCCATTTATTTAATAGAGAAGTCTTGGGATCTTTACCCATTCTTACGCCTCCCATTTCATGAATATCATTTCCAGGTTTTCTTTTACTATTATCTCGTGTTTTTATATTTTTAAACCCTGCCTTTGTAAACATTTCACTTAATTGTTCGAAGAAATCATTAATCATTTTTTCGTCATTTTCATCATAACCCACATCTATATTAAGCTGAGGAATTCCGTATTTATCGACTTTATCTTTGTCTAAAAAAACACTGTTAGACTCTTTAGGGATTGTTTCTCCCATCATGTGGGAATTTACTCTCCATAAGCCGTTTTCTTTTGTAGCTAAAATATTATTCATTAAATCTTCACCAATTCCCTCAGTATTAATATCTCTCATCTTTCCTGCTCCAAAACCAGCGGCATAACCTCTTAGAAAATTTGTTTCTTGCTTGTAAACATTCCTAAATCTGGGAAAATATGATGAGGTTGGTTTACCTCCTTCAGTAGTATACTCTTTGTGACCTTCGTGAATTGCACTTATAGTCGCTCTGTAGTTATGAAATGCAATATACTTTCCGAGTAATCCATTGTCATTTCCTAAACCATTAGGAAATCTTTTAGATTTAGAATTCAATAAAATTAAATTTGAATTTAAGGTTGAAGCATTCAGGAAAATAACTTTTGCGTAATATTCCTTGGTAATATTTGTTATCGAGTCAATAACCCTAACGCCTATAGCTTTTTTTAGCTTTTCATCATAAATTAATGAGTGTACTACTGAATTAACTTTTAATGAAAGATTACCAGTTTTATTTGCCCATGGGATAAGTGTGGAGTTTGCATTAAAATATCCACCTAAAGGGCACCCTCTTTCACAAATCCTTCTGCTAACACACAATCCTCTTCCCTGTTTAATGAAAATTGGTTTACTTTCAGTTATGTGGGCACATCTACTATAAATAAGATGTCTATCGCTATAATTTTTTTTGATAATTTCTTTAAAATAATCTTCAACACAATTTGATTCCCATGGTTTTAGAAACTCACCGTCAGGTAAGATATCTAATCCGTCTTTGTTTCCACTTACACCAACAAATTTTTCAACATATGAGTACCATTTTTCAAGGTCATTGTATCGAATTGGCCAATCTACAGCAAAACCATCTCTTACTGGTCCTTCAAAATCTAAATTACTCCATCTTTGAACTTGTCTAGCCCACATTATTGATTTTCCTCCAACCTGATATCCTCTAATCCAGTCGAATGGTTTTTTTTGAACATATTCTTGCTCTGAATCTTTTGCAAAAAAATGTTTTGACCCTTCATAATAAGCATAACAGCTGTCTGCTATTGGGTTTTCTTTTTTTTCCTTGGCAGTAAGTCTACCTCTGTACTTAAATTCCCAAGGTCTCATATTAGTTGTAGGATAATCAACTAAGTGTTCAACATTTCTACCTCTTTCTAATAGAAGTGTTTTAAATCCATTTTCACAAAATTCTTTAGCTGCCCATCCACCTGACATTCCAGCTCCAATTACAATAGCATCAAAATTATTTTCTTTCATCAATTTTTAACTTTTACGTTACCAAGATACCTGTTAGGCATAAATTCATATTTTAAATATTTTTTCATGAACTCTTCAGAAGTCATAAAATGGCGAAGAGATAGATTTTTAATTGTTTTTAAAAAAAAACCAATTTCTTTATCATCCCCAATTAATGATTTTATAATGCTATTTTTTTTCTTCTTATTAAGCTTCAAGAATGATTTAGTATTTTCATTACTTAAAAATAATTTAAATTGTTTAAGACCTAATTTATATTTTAATACTTCATTTTCAGTATAACAATCATTTATTATGTTCAATATAAATTCTGATCTGGATTCAATTGTAGGAAAATATTTTTTATCAGAAATAAGAATTGTTTGCGAAATATCACCAATTAGATTAATATCGTCTTTTTCAAATAATAATCCAGAAAAATTATTAAAAATTGAATTAATTGGAGCAATAGGAGTTAATAATCCTGATGTTAAAAATAAGTTTTTAATAGCGTTTCTTCTTTTCATTTTTAATTTTTAAAATTTGAATTTAACACTAAATTTTATTTTAAGCAAATCATGGACTTCGCATAGACTTTATTGAAAAAATTTGAGCTAATTAAAAAAACATTTTACTTTTGTGACCATTAAATATAATTTATGTCTAAAAATTTAGTTATCGTTGAGTCTCCTGCTAAAGCCAAAACTATAGAAAAGTTTTTAGGTAAAGAATTTAAAGTTGCATCAAGTTTTGGTCATATTTCAGATCTTCCTTCAAATGAGTTAGGAGTTAGCATTGATAAAAACTTTAGTCCGAAATATATTGTTTCAGATGATAAAAAGAAAATAGTATCCGAGTTGAAATCTTTAGTGAAAAAATCTGATCAAGTTTGGTTGGCAAGTGATGAGGATAGAGAGGGAGAAGCTATTGCATGGCATCTTTTCCAAACTTTGAAATTAGATAAAGATAAAACTAAGAGAATTGTTTTTCATGAGATCACAAAAAATGCTATTTTAAAAGCACTTGAAAAGCCTAGAGAAATTAATCAAAATATTGTTGATGCTCAGCAAGCCAGAAGAGTTTTGGATAGATTGGTTGGGTATCAATTATCCCCAATATTATGGAAAAAAGTTAAAGGTGGACTTTCAGCTGGAAGAGTTCAATCAGTTTCAGTTAGATTAATTTCTGAAAGAGAAAGAGAAATTCTTAAATTTTCTCCTACATCAGTTTACCAAACTAAAGCTGATTTTGAATCATCTAACGGTAAAATAATAAAGGCCCAATCATTAAAAAGTTTTTTAAATTCTAATGAAGTAAAATCTTTTTTACAAAAAAATAAACAATCAAAATTTATAATTTCTGAAAAAAACATCAATCCTGTAAAGAAATCACCTACTGCACCTTTTATTACGTCAACCCTTCAACAGGAGGCATCTAGGAAACTTTATTTCTCTGTAAGTAAGACGATGAATATTGCTCAAAGATTATATGAATCTGGTCTTATAACTTATATGAGAACAGATAGTGTTAATATTTCTAAGGAAGCTCAGTTATCAATTTTAGAATTAATAAAAAATAAATATGGTGAAAAATATGTAAACCCAAGAAATTATAAATCTAAAAGTAAAGGTGCTCAAGAAGCTCACGAGGCAATTAGACCAACTGATTTTTCAAAGTTAAGTGTAGATGGTGATTATGATCAAAAGCGCCTTTACGAATTGATTTGGAGAAGGACTGTGTCATCTCAAATGAGTGACTCTCAAATTGAAAGAACTAATTTAAAAATCAATTCAGGTGATGATGAAAATATTTTTTCTGCAAAAGGAGAAGTTTTAATTTTTGATGGGTTTTTAAAAATTTATATTGAGGGAGTTGATAACATTGAAGAGGAATCTGAAGGAATTATACCTGATGTTAAGGTAGGGGATGAAATAAAATTAAACAAAATAATTTCAACTGAAAAATTTTCAAGACCACCATACAGGTATACTGAAGCCTCGCTAGTAAAAAAACTTGAAGATTTAGGCATTGGCAGACCTTCTACTTACGCTCCTACAATATCTACTGTTCAAAATAGAGGGTATGTTTCAAAAGGGGATTTCGATGGTTTTGAAAGGAGTTACAATAAAATTTCTTTAGAGGATAATCAGATTATTGAAGAAAGATTAATTGAAATAACAGGATCAAATAAGGGTAAACTTGTCCCAACTGACATTGGATTAATTGTCAATGATTTTTTAGTTAATAATTTTAAAAACATTTTGGATTATAATTTTACTGCTGAAGTAGAAAAAAATTTTGATCAAATTGCTGAAGGACATCAGAATTGGACTAATATGATTGAAGATTTTTACAAAGACTTTAATAAAATTGTAAATTTCGTTCAAGAAAATGCCGGACGTGAGTCTGGTGAAAGGATACTTGGAAAAGATCCAATTTCAGGGAGAGAAGTTAAGGTTAGGTTAGGAAGATTTGGGCCTCTTGCTCAAATTGGAAATGTGGGAGATGACCAGAAGCCTGTTTTTGCAAGTTTGACTTCTAATCAAAAATTAGAAACTATATCTTTTGATCAAGTAATGGAATTATTTAAACTCCCAAAAGAGTTAGGTAATTATAATAATGAGGCCATAACTGTTAATAATGGAAGATTTGGGCCTTATCTAAAATATGGCAAAAAATTTGTATCTTTGCCGAAAGATATAAACCCCTCTGAAGTTGATTATAAAACTTCAATTAAGTTGATTTCAGAAAAAGAAAAATCAGACGCCCCAATATTTACTTTTGATAATTTACCTGTCACCAAAGGGAAAGGCAGATTTGGGCCGTTTATAAAATGGAATAATATGTTTATTAATGTTAACAAAAGTTTTGATTTTGAAAATTTGTTATTTGAAGATGTAAAAAGGTTAATTGAAGAAAAGATTCAAAAAGAAAAAGATAAGATAATTCATAATTGGGTTAACAAAGGAATAAGAGTCGAAAAAGCAAGGTGGGGTAGGTCAGTCATTTTAAATGGCAAAATCAAAATTCAATTATCTAAAGACATAGATCCTTCTAAATTAAAATTAGAGGAGGTTGAAAAAATTATTGAGCAAAATAAAAAATCTAAAGCCAAAAAAAACAACTAATGCTTGAGGAAACTCTATTACCAGTTGATGAATCAATAGTTAATTCAACTATAGTTTTACCAAATCAAGTAATAGGTAAAAGTATTTTAGTTCATTCACGAGTTAATGGATTTCCTGATCTAGATGAAGTTAGAATTGGTATTATTGGAGTTAGTGAATTAAGAAATTCATTTTTTAACATCAGTAAATACAAAATTTCTGAATTTAGAAAGGAATTTTATAAATTATATCCTGGAAATTGGAACTACAAAATTTCAGATTTGGGTGATATTCCAAGTGGTGATTCTGTAGAAGACACCTATTTTATTTTAAAAGAGGTATGCCAGTTCCTTCGTAAAATTAATATTATTCCAGTTTTAATTGGAGGAAGTCATGACTTAACCTATCCAATTTACAAGTCTTTTGAAAATAGTAACCTATGGATAAATATAACTTCAGTTGACAACATGTTTGATTTTACTAAGAACGAAAAATTAATTTCTGGACGTTCCTACATGAGCTCTATTATAATGGAAAAACCTAGTAATTTAAATAGTTATACAAATTTGGGTTATCAAACATATCTAGTTTCTCAAGAGGAATTAGATTTGATGGAAAGGTTGTTTTTTGAATCTGTAAGATTAGGGGCTATTTTGGATGATAATAAGATTGCTGAACCATATTTAAGAGATTCAGATATTGTAACTTTTGATTTAAAGTCTTTATCACAAATTTCCTCAGAGAATTCAGTTAACAATTATCCTAATGGGTTTGACAGTAGAACAATTTGTAGTTTATCAAGATATGCAGGTATTAGTGATAGGCTAAATGTAATTGGTTTTTTTGAATTACCCAATTCAATAATTTTTCATAAGTTATTGGCCCAAATTATTTGGTATTTTATAGAAGGTTTTAATTGTAGATTTAATGAATACCCAGTCTTAAAAGGTGAAAATTTTAAAAAATTTATTGTTCCATTGTCAGATCGAGAATTAATTTTTCATAAAAGTAATAAAAGTGAAAGGTGGTGGGTTGAAATTGAAGTTGAAAATTATTTAGATAATAAAACTAAAACTAATTCGTTATTATCATGCACGCACAAAGATTATATTAATGCATGTAATGATATATTACCCGAAAGATGGCTAAATGCAACTAAAAGAGTATGATGTTTATAGTAAATTAATTAAGAAATAATCTTAAAAATTGAAATTTAATTAGAAAAGTATATTAAAATTAGTAGTTTTGCCCTAGTAAATGGGATTTATTTAGTAAGAAACCTTATTTATGAACAGACTTTTTATTATTTTTTTATTAGCTCTATTTATCTCCAGTTGTGGTAATAAACGTGGTGAATTGATCGGAGTAAAACAAAAGAAATGGTTCCCGGAGAAGCCCTTTGGGATGACACTAGTTGAAGGAGGTGCATATATTATGGGTAAATCTGATGATGATGTTGCTCAAACTCAATCTGCTGCTCCTAAAACTGTTACTGTTAGATCTTTTTATATGGATGAAACTGAAATAACTAACAGTGAATATAGACAATTTATTTATTGGGTTAGAGACTCAATAGCTTCTGCTTTGTTAGCAAGGAAGAGTTTTGAAGCCAATCTTGGCGAAGAATCTGAAAATAGTATTTCTGAATATGCTTTCAAGGATGCTGACACATCAGACATCTCTGAATTTACTAAATACATGCGTGAAAATTATTATGATCTGAATGAAGATCCATATTTTAGAAGGCCATTAGATATGGATCAAGATATTGAATGGTCTCCTGAAGATTACGAGGGATTTGAATATATTGAAGTTATGGATAGTTTATATTTACCCCCTGAAATTTGGCACAATGGCGAAATGAAAATTGATGTAAATAGACTTATTTATAAGTATTCATGGTTTGATGCTGAAGCTGCAGCACTTGATAGGAAAAGAAATCCAAATAATAGAGATAGATTGCCATTTATTAAAAATGAGGAAGTTGAAATATATCCTGATACAACTGTATGGATTAAAGATTTCAACTACTCTTATAATGAACCCATGCATAATGATTATTTTTCTCATCCTGCATATCAAGATTATCCAGTAGTTGGAATTTCTTGGAAACAAGCAGTTGCTTTTTGTAATTGGAGAACTCAGTATAAAAATATTTATCAAAGAGAAAAAAATGATCCTCTTGTTAATTCATTTCGTTTACCAACTGAAGCTGAATGGGAGTATGCTGCAAGAGGTGGTATACCCTCAGGAATTTATCCTTGGGGATCACCTTATCTCCTAAACGATAGAGGATGTTTTTTAGCTAATTTTAAACCTTTGAGAGGTGATTATGCATCTGATCAAGCAATGTATACCGTTGAAGCCAAGTCATATCTTCCTAATGATTTCAATTTGTATAATATGGCTGGAAATGTTTCTGAGTGGACAGGTTCATCATACGATGAAGGTTCTTATGATTATGTGTCTACTTTAAACCCTAACATGTCTAAAAGATCCGAAAACAGAAAAGTTACTAGAGGTGGTTCATGGAAAGATGTTGCATATTTTCTCCGCGTAAGTACAAGAGATTTTGAGTATGCTGATACCTCAAGAAGTTATATTGGTTTTAGAACAGTTCAAGATTATCTTGGTTCAGAAAAAGTAAAAATTAAATAAATATTTTATCTTTATAATATAAGATCAAAAAAATAAAAAAATGAATGCAAAACAACTTAAAGGTAGGTTTATAAGAAAAGTAATGATGCACATGCTTTTTCAAATTGGGGGAGCTGTAGTGATTATAGGTGCTCTATTCAAAATATTACACCTTGAAATTGGTCCTTTAACTGGAGGAGTGGTTTTAGGATTAGGTTTGGGTACAGAAGCCATAATATTTCTAATTGGTGGATTAATGTTAGATGATGTTCGTGAGGAGCAGGCTGAATATGAAGCGCATATTTCAGGAGAGGGAGGTCATTCTTCGTCTAATGGAAGTGAGGAGGGATTATCTAGTAAAATAGATTCGATACTTAAAGAAGCAAAATTAGACGTATCACTTGTAAATGGGCTTACCAGAAGTATAAAAAATCTTGAAGCTTCTGCAGAAGCTTTGTCACCTGCAGCTGAGGCTGTAAGTTCTTCTCAAAGTTATTCTGAGCAACTAACAAATGCTACAAAACAACTGGAAGCTTTAAATGCTTTATATAAATCACAAACTAATGATGCAAATGCCCATAGTACCTACAACAAACAGGTAGCAGAGAATGCAGAACAGTTAAAAGTACAGATGGAGTCTTTGTCTTCTAATTTAGCTTCTTTGAATGAAGTTTATAAAGGCATGCTAACTGCAATGAACAAAAACTAATTATAGATGGCTGGAGCTAAAGAGACACCGCGTAACAAATTAATTGCTTTAATGTACCTTGTGTTTATTACAATGCTTGCATTAAATGTCAGTAAAGAAGTTTTAGTTGGTTTTGGTCAAATGTTTCATAAAATTTCAGATGCTAAGACCAGAGTTAATGAAAGTAATGAGATCTATTATTCTAAAATTGAGACTAATTCCAAAGATAAAGAAGGCAAATGGGTAGGACATGACCAAACTGCTAAGCAAATAAGATTAAAATCTAATGAGTTCCATGATTATATTCAAGATGTAAAAGACCAAATTACAGAGAGGCAAAGAGTTGAGTTTGAAGATCCTGAACTTAGAAAGTTTGAAGTAATGGACAAAGGCGAGGAACTTGACATGATTTGGTTTAGAGAAGGTGATGAAGCCGCCCAAAATGCATCTGAAGAATTTATTCAGAAAATAATCGATTACAAAGCCACTGTTATTCAGGTTTTTGGTAGTCAATATCCTCAATATATTGAACAAGTTGAAAATAGATTTGATATAGGTAAGGGGCCCGATTGGGTGGTAGAAGATAGAGAAGGAAAAGAAGTTAAATGGTTAAATTATAGCTACGAAGGATTTCCACTAATATCTTCTCTTGCCAAATTTACAATGATGCAAAATGATATTAGATTAACTGAAGCCGACGTATTAACTACATTATTGGGGAAAGAATTAGAATTGGAGTCAGGTGTAACAGAATCCAATTATATAAGTCTTTTAAAAACTGAAAAGGGTGCTTACTACCAGGGCGAAAAATTTGATGGAAGTGTTATTTTAGGACGTAAAGGAGGTGCTCAAAAACCAAATAGTGTTGATTTAAAAATTGATGGAAGAAAGCTTATTGAATCTGATTATGAACTGATTGCTGGAGGTATTAAGCTAGATATTTCTGCTGGTAGTCCAGGCGATCATTTGATTGAAGGAGATTTAATTTTTAAGAATGATGGTGTAGAGTCTAAAATACCTGTCAATCAATCATTCGCTGTTATAGCAAAACCAAACTCTGCTGTAATTTCAGCTGATAAGATGAATGTAGTTTATCGAGGTGTTGAAAATCCAATGACTATTTCAATTCCTGGAATTGCGGACAATAAAGTAAGAGCTTCTGCTCCTGGTCTTAAAAGGGCTAGAGGGTCAAAATATGTTATGAATCCTGGTACTGGTAAGACCGTTAAGATATTAGCTACTGGGACTCTTCCTGATGGTAAAAAAGTTTCAACATCCACAGTTTATAGAATTAAAAATTTACCTAACCCTGTTGGAACAGTTAGGGGTGAGGACGGTAATGTCAAAATTCCAAAAAGTAGCTTAGCTAAATCTAGGATTGGAGCAAAATTTGTAGATTTTGATTTTGATTTAACAGTAAATACTGTTGCGTTTAAAGTTAAAATTCCTGGTCAACCTACGATCCAGGTTACGGGAGGAAGATTTGACCAAAAAGCAATAAGTGCAATTAACAGAGCTAAAGCTGGTATGGATGTTAAAATATTTGATATTAGGGTTAGGAATCCAAAAAATCCTAAATATAATTTTGCTAAAGTAGCCCCAGTAATTGTTGAATTAACAAATTAACTCATTTTAATCTAATGAAAAATAAATTTTTTTTATTACTTATTTCTGCTACATTTTCCAGCCAGGTTTTGTTCTCTCAGGCGAACCTCTTAAACGCACGTGTTCCTCAGGATGTTGGACAGTTAAATGAAAAACAAATTGCCTCTAATGATGAAGAACCTCTTGCTTATGGTTATGTTGATGATAGGGATATTCTCTGGTCTAAAACTGTTTGGGAAAGAATTGACTTAGATGAACGAGTAAATTTCCCATATTATTATCCTACAGACACATTAAAACTAGGATCTGAAAGGAGGTCACTTTTTGATGTATTGGTCAAAAATTTAAAGAACAGAAATATTAAAGAAGTTTATAGAGATGATTATTTTAAAGAGAAGTATACATACCAAGATGTTTTGACTAGACTAAGGGGTATTGTTATATCTGAAGGTGGAACAAATCAACTAAATGAACAAGGTGTCGCATTAACAATTCCATACGATATTAAAGAGATTGAAGGTTTTATTGCTGAAGGAATTTTAGATGACCAATTTGTAGATCAACCAAAAATTACTGCTGCTGAAATTGAAGAATATTGGATCAAAGGAACATGGTATTTTAATAAAAGACTTGGAGAATTAAAGTATAGATTACTTGCAATCACTCCAGTCGCAAAGGAGGTTGGACAAGATGATGGTGAATTAATTCCGTTGTGTTGGATTTGGTATCCTGATGCAAGAAAAGTATTAAATGATGCTAAAGTTTTTAATACAAGAAATTCTTCTAAACCAATTAGTTATGATAACATGTTAAATTCAAGACGTTTTAGTGCCATGATATATAAAGAGGAAAATGTATATGAGGATAGAGAAGTTAAAAATTATATTAAGGAAGATGCTTTAAAACAATTATTAGAGTCAGAAAGAATAAAAAACGTTATTCTTGACTATGAGCTTGATATGTGGAATAACTAATTTAACAAAATAATACAACAAAAAAACGCTACTTAAAGTAGCGTTTTTTTTTGTTTAAATATTTATAAATAGTAAATGATTCATTCACTCATTGTAGGATTTGGTATTGCAGGGTTAACTTATGCTGAACAGCTTCTAAGGAATAAAAAAGATTTTTTAATTTATGATGATAATAGATTAGGTGCATCTCATATTTCTTCAGGAATATATAATCCTACTATTTTAAAAAGGTATTCAATCATATGGAAAGGTCATGAATTTTTAAAATATTCTAAAACTTTTTATAGACGTTTAGAAAGAAGAATTAATAGTAGAGTTAATTATTCTAATCAAATTAATAGAATTTTTTCAAAGGAATCTGAATTTAATCAATGGATATCAGCATCAGATAAGTATCCATTAAATAACTATTTGTCACCTAAATTTTTTTCTAAATCAAATAAATTTATTTCAACAAAAAAAGGTTTTGGTAAAGTCAAAAACTTAGGTAGAATTGATACAAAAAAAATAATTGAGGGTTTTAAAAAAAAAATTGGAAAAAAATTTCTTAGAATAACAAAATTTAATTTTGATAAATTGAAAATTGAAAAAGATAAAATTACATATAATGACACATTGTTTAAAAATATTATATTTTGTGAAGGCTTTAAAGTTATAGAAAATCCATATTTTAATTACTTACCAATTAAAGGATCAAAAGGTGAAATAATTATAATTAAATCCCCTTTATTAAATGAAAATCAAATTTTTAAAGGATCAATTTTTATTGTTCCAATTGGGGATAATAATTATTGGGTTGGTTCAAATTACATCAATTCATTTTACAATAACAAACCATCAAAAAAATCTAAAGAATGGTTGGTGAGTAATTTGAATAAAATTATTTCTTGCCCATATGAAATAATTGATCATAAATCAAATATTAGATCCTCAGTTTACGATAGAAAACAAATAATAGGTCAACACAATGAATTTAAAAATGTCTATATTTTTAATGGACTTGGTTCTAGAGGTATTTTAACAGCTCCATTATTATCTCACTGGCTTTATCAGTCAATTGAAAATAATTTTACAATTCCTAATGAAGTTAATGTTGCAAGATTTGATTAAAGTATATTATATAGATGTTTGAACATTTTTTTTACTGTCCGTATTGTTGGGAAAAAATATCTTTTTTAATTGAAGAAACAAACGGAATAAATGATTATATAGAGGATTGTGAAGTTTGTTGTAGACCAATTAATGTGATAATTGAATTTAAAAATAATGAGTTAGTTTCTTTTAAATCCAAGTCTACAGAAGAATAAATTAATTTGCATACAATTTTTTAATTTCATCATCTTTAATAATAGGATTGGCTCCTTTTTTTGATGCAACTATTGCACCAATTGCGCAAGCTTTTTTTAAAATAAGGTCATATGGCTTTTTTGAGATTAGTCCCTCTAAAATAGTTGCTAAAAAAGAATCACCCGAGCCAACAGTGTCTATAACTTTTACTTTAAAACCATTTTGATTATAATATTTATTATTTATAAAAAGTATTGCACCATTTTCACCTTTACTTACACATATCATTTTGGTTTTTGTTTTTTTAGAGATATACATAATGTTATCATTAATTGAATTAAAATTTGATCCTAATTTTTTTGAAATTATTTCAAGTTCTTCTTCATTAAATTTTATAAAATCTGACTTTTTCATTAAGTTAATTAATGTTGTATATGAGAAGTGAGGAGGCCTTAAATTTACATCGAACACATTGAATTTACTTAAATTAATTAAATTGAATAATGTTTTTCTTGAGACTTCATCTCTAGAAGCCAAACTGCCAAATATCAACATATTTGATTTTTTTACTGCATCTTGATATAGCTTAATAACTTTTATTTTATCCCATGCGCAAGGATAAGTTATATCATATTTTGCCTCACCTTTTTTATTAACCATTACTTTAACCTCACTAGTAGGAAAATTATCAGTCGTTGAGATTAGCTGTGTTGTTGTTCTTGTTCTTTTAATTAAAAATTTTAATTTATCACCAAGTGAATCATTACCAACTTGACTGATTATTGATGTATTAATTCCTAATGAATTCATTCTAATTGATAGATTTAAAGGTGCTCCTCCAATTTTTTTTTCTTTGCCAAAATTATCCCAAAGGACTTCTCCAAAACAGACAGCTTGAATTATTGTCTTCATGAGGACAATTTTTCACTTAAATCTTCTAATGAAATTCCTTTTGTCTCAGGCATCATAAAAGCCACAAAAAGTAATTGTAATACCATCATAAATGCAAAAAATATAAATACATAACCTGGGTTATTAAAATATGAAAGAGCTGTTGGCATTACCAAAGTTATTATTGCTGCTAAAATCCAATGGACTGAACTACCGAGTGATTGTCCTTTTGCACGTAATTTGTTTGGAAATATTTCAGAAATAAACACCCATATTACCGCTCCTTGACCTATGGCATGGGATGCAATAAAAATAAACAGAAATAAAGGTACACTAAGTCCTTCCCATGAATTAATAAAAGCTAGTGAAACTAAGGTTAATGAAACAATATAGCCTATTGAACCGATATACATCAGCAATTTTCTTCCAGCTTTGTCAATTAAGTAGAGGCCAAGTAATGTAAAAATTAAATTAGCTATCCCTATACCAATAGTCCCTAAAAGAGCAGAACTGGATTCTAATCCAGCTGATTCAAATATTCTTGGTGCATAATATAAAAAAGCATTGATGCCAGATAGTTGATTAAATAATGCAAATAAAAATGCAAGTAAAATGGGTAGTGAAAATTTTTTAATAAATAAATTTTGATTGTGTACATCATTTTGTTCTGAAATCAATTTATTAAACATTGTTTTAGGCATGTCAGATTTAGTGATTTCAAAAAAAATTATTTGTGCCTCTTTAATTTTATTTTTTTTAATTATCAGCCATCTTGGACTCTGAGGAATAGTCCAAACACCGATAAGGTATAAAATAGATGGAAGAGCTTCAATTCCTACCATCCATCTCCAAGGTTCATTTCCAAAATTTCTAAAAAAGTAATTGGATACAAATGCCATTAAGATTCCCAAAACAATATTGAACTGATATAAAGCCACCATTTTTCCTCTTTGATTTGAAGGGGCAATCTCGGAAACATAAGTAGGTGCAGCGACTGTTGACACTCCAACTCCAATTCCACCAATAAATCTAAAAAAAGAAAATAGATAAGGATTTGTTGCTAGACCTGACCCTATAGCGGAAATTAAATATAAAAAACCAATAATTACAAGCGTATTTTTTCTACCAAAATAGTCTGAAGGATAACTTGCAAAGATTGCTCCAAAAACAGTTCCCCAAAGTGCCATTGACATAATAAATGTTCCGTGAAAGATGTCTGAGGTATTCCAAAGTGTTTGAAGTTGTTGATCTGCTCCAGAGATAACAACTGTATCAAATCCGAAAAGGAAACCAGCTAAGGCTGCTATTATAGAAATTCTAAAAACTTTACTCATTATTAATAGGATTATTTTTTATGAAGTTATAAATGAGTAAACACCTGAGCTACTTTTATTTCCCTCAGAGTCTTTTGCAACTATTTTCCAATAGTAAGTTGTGTTATTTTTTGCACTAATTGTAGTTTCAGTTGTTGTTGAAAGGTGATCAATTTTTTTAATTGAGGTTGAGGCATCAACTGTATCCATAAAAATTTCATATTCAACTATATCATCATCAACATCCGTGCAATTCCATTTTACTGAAATTAAACCGTCTATAACAGTTATAGTTGATGCTGATCTTGGCTTTAGAATTTCAGGAGGGAAAGGTGCATAATTCACAACTTCTGCGCCTGATAAATAAAATTTCCATGTATCACTATTAGCAGAACCACTAGTCCCACCAGTGGCGGTTACAAACCAAGAATAAGGCTCAAAACTGTTTAATGTAATTTCTTTCGAGGTTATTGTCGAATTATATTCCTGTTGTTCTTGGGTATTTAAATTTTTTACTGTGATTTTGTAACTGGTTGCATTTATTGATGGTTGCCAAAGAAAGGAAATTGTACTTTGAGATTCATTTACAACAATTCCATCTTGGCAGGCTTCATTATTTTTTGGATAAGTTAAATTGGGAATTGAAATATCATTTGATTCAATTGATGGGTCTTCACCACCTGCTCCTGAATTACAATAACAAAAAATAATTAAAATAAATAGTATTTTTAATTTAGAACAATTCATTTTACAAGTTAGTATTCAAGTTTTAATGATTATTTTAAAAATCGATATGAGTAAATATATTAATTATTTTTTTGACCTTTTGTTTAGGAAATACAGAATTTTAAATATTTCTGTTTAAAATGAATTTATTTGCCCATCCATCCAATTCATTCTACTGGAAGTCCAGCTTTGCAGATAATCAATTTCGTCCACGTAACTAGTTCCAATATAATTATTTGGCCATACATATTTACCAAGTATTTTCCATTGATTGAAATTGTCCTGATGTGCATTATTTACATTTAAAATATTGAAGTAATTTGAAATTTTATCTAATATTGTTTTGTTCGAAAATTTATTAGATCTTAATTCTGTCCATCTTTTTTTGATTTGTTCTTTCCAAAAAGGATCCTCCATAAGCCTATTCCACCAAAAGGGAACTTGCCAAAGATCACCAGGACATTCACTGTTAAATTTATAGGCCCATCCTTCTGAAGATCCACCTTTACAGTAGTCAGCATTACCAAACCCTAAATTAAAGTCCCAGATCGGTCCCATTTTTAATTTACCCCCTTTATCTTTATTCATGTATGTGCTTAATCTATATCCATCTACATTTTTTGATATCTCATTGAGAATAAAAAAATCAACAAAACTATCTATGTCAATCCATTTTTGATAACCTGAATTTATATCTTTAAAATTCTCAGAAATTAGAGCATTTTCGAATTCAGAAATATAATTTTTAATATAATTCTTTTGATTATCATCAATGTCTTCTGCTTTTGGATAATCATATAAAAAATGTGTTTTTGCTCCTTTAGAAAGGTCCTTTGTCCCAAAAGTATTGTATTCAGACATAAATGAATTATAAGAACTATAGGAATTTGAGGATGTCCCATTTCCAGTACTTTTGTCAATTTTTATAATATAACCTCCTGAAATGTCCCCACTTTTATTTTTACTTATGTTGATTCTATTTTTGTCACGTTTCATTTTTTCCATTAAAACATAAACTCCTTTGTATTGGTTATTAATATAAAGTTCAATTAGCTTAGTTCGAGAAGCATATAAACCTATATCATTTGAAAGTTCACAAATTAAAATATTTCTTAGCAATGATTTATCACTGTATGGGCCATAAAAAATCCAATCCTCCTCTTTTGGAAAACCAGCTAAACTAACATCAACATCATTATTTTCCTCATCCCATGATTCAAAACCATATGATTTTTTAGGAAACATCTGAGAGGATGAACCTCTAATTTCAATTCCAATTGGTCCTTCATAAAGTGTTGAATCTTTTTCAATCATTAATAATTTAGCAGGTAATTTGGGTTCATCAACTATAGTATTACCTTTTGTATCAATATATCCTTTAGCTATATTGTCAGGATCTACAATTGAGCTTTCAATTTCTGGTCCCTCCTCAAAACTTTCTACATCTTTTTTACAACTACTAAGCAAACAAATAATTATTAAAAAAAATAATTTGATTTGAAATTGAAATTTTGTTCTCATTTATTTTTTTGATGCAATTTAAAGATTAAATACAAATAAAAATAATTACTATGTTAATACTGCACTTTAAAAAAAAGAACATAACTTTAATCTAGCTTAACAGTCTTTATGAAGAAATTCTTATTTCTTATAATATTTTTAATTTTTTTTATTGAGAGTTATTCCCAACTGAGTAAGACTCACTATTTACCTCCAATTGCCTTTTCTGGTTGGCAAGGGGGATCATCAAGTGGACCATGGAAAGGAGAGTATTTATATATATCTACTCCAAGTACCACATCTGTTACATTTAATATTAAGGAAATAGGGGGATCGACGATAAGTGGGGAAGTCTCTAATTCAAATCCATATGTTTATACTGTCAGACCTGAAGTAAGTCAACCTTGGTTTAATGATCCTTTAGAATCATCTCAGTTATTTATTTATTCAGATGTTTTTGATACTGCAACAACTACAAGTATAATTCATCAAAATAAAGGATTTATAATAGATGCATCAGAACCCATATATGTAGGTGCAAGGGCAATAAATTCTATTCACGGAGGAGCACTTGTAAGTAAAGGAACTTCTGGTTTGTCAAATACTTTTAGGTTAGGTCATTTTGCAACATATAATTCTGATCGTACACAGTTAAATTTTATGACTGTTATGGCAACTCAAGATAATACTCAGGTAAATATTGGTAATATTGATAAGGATGTGGATATAGCAGACTTTGATGAGGCCACACTTGGAAATGATGGGACCTATTTAAATGATATAATAATAACTTTGAACAGAGGAGAAAGTTATATAGTTGCACTTCATGCTTGGCAAGGTAGTACTGAGGATCCTCAAAGTATACATCCAAATAGAAAAGCGAATGGAGACGGTTTAATTGGAGCACTAGTTACTTCAGATAAACCAGTTGTTGTAAATTCAGGATCAATGGCTGGATCTAATGAGCCTCTAAGCAGTGGAGCTAGAGATCTTGGTATAGATCAATTGGTTGGATTAGAAAAAGTGGGTAAAGAATATATTTTTGTAAGAGGCCAAGGTCAGAATGGTTGGGAAAATGTTTTAATAGTAGCACATACCGATAATACTAAGATATATATTAATGATAGTTCAACTCCTGAAGTTAATCCCGATACTGGTCTAAGTTTTTTAAATGCAGGACAATATCTTTTAATTGAAGGTGATAAATACACCAATAATAATAACATGTATGTACAAGCTGATGCCCCAGTGTATGCATATCAAGGTATAGCTGGAGGAGGGGCAGCAAATCAATCGATGTTTTTTGTACCTCCATTAAAATGCTCCAGTATTGGAAATGTTAATAATATCCCTGAAATTGATAAAATAGGAACATATACATTTATTGGTAGGTTAAATATTGTAAGTGAGGTTGGAGCTACAATTACTATAAGTGATAAAAATAATAATAATCAACCCATAGCAAATTTAGTATCAAATCTACAACCATATAGTGTAACTGGAAATGCCTTATATCAGACTTATATTGTTTCAAATTTGGAAGGAAATGTCTCCATAAATAGTGATAAAGAGTTATATGTCTCATATTGGAATAGAGACGGTGTTGCTACATCTGGAGGTTTTTATTCAGGATTTTCAACCCCCCCTGAAGCACCTACTGCTGTTTTAAATTTTGAAAATCTTGGGTTTTGTATACCTAATGTATCCCTTCAAGCTGGTGATATGTCAAGATACAGTTCTTTTGAGTGGTGGTATGATGGGGGATCAGGTTTTTCCAAAATAACTGGAAGTGAAAATATATTAAATTATAACCCATCTAACCCTGGATTTTATAAATTAAGAGCCTATTTTGACTGTACGGGTGAGCCATTAGAAATACTTGATTCCCCTAGGGTAAACATAAGTAGGTGTCCCGCTGATTTCGATAATGATGGAATTATTGATAACATTGATTTAGATATAGATAATGACGGTATATCCAATGACGCCGAATCGAGGGGTCTGGCAAGATTAAACCTTCTAAATATAAATAATCCAGTTGTTGTATTTACCGATGACTCATCAACAGATTCATCAATAATAACATCAACTCTAGATCAAGTTTCTTCAGGGGCAGCAAATACATTTACTGGTCAGGCTAGTGGTAATTTTACTTCTGTTGTAAATTCTGGATCGGATCAAAGTCTGGTATACACTGCCGCATCAAAACATCCTTTGAATTTATCTTTTTCATACAATACTGGTATTGCCCATTCCATTATTCCAACTGGTGGTGAAACATTTATAATCAAAGTTAATGACGCTAATAAAACAATAACTCTTCAAGATCCAAGTAATAAACTTTTAATCGACACAAACTATGATGGGGTTTACTCATCTGGAGTTACTTCTGTTACACTTAACGAGATAAGATTTAAATTCAATCCAACTCCTTCAGGGGTCTTTCCTTTTTCGTTCAGAGCAAATAGTATTGACGGTTTTGTTTTCACTCATAATCTCAATAATAATTCATCAAATTCAACTTTTAACGGGAATTTTGAATTATCGACTTTTGATGTTGATTCAGATAATGAGGGAATTTACTTTGATTCATTTGATTTAGATAGTGATAATGACGGTTGTTCAGATACTTTAGAAGCTGGATTTTTGGATCCTGATGCTGATGGTATTTTAGGAACTAGCCCTGTTACAGTTAATTCTTTTGGACTTGTTCAAACTACTTCTCCAACTGGTGGTTATACATCTCCATTAGATGCTGATTCAAGCGGAGAAAAAGATTTTCAGGAGGTAATAGATCCACCAATAATAACAAGTCAACCACAAGCTTCAACAGTTTGTTTAGGAAGTGATGGATTGTTTTCAGTTACTACAAATGCTACAAACACAACATATCTGTATCAATGGCAATATGCTGCTTTTTTACCAGCAACACCATCTCTTGCAAATTGGAATGATTTGGTAGATGATGCTAATTATAATGGTGTTAATACAAGTCAGTTAAATGTTGTTTCGCCCACAATAGATATTACCGGAAGAAATTATAGGGTTGTTATTACTAAACCAGGACTTATTTGTCCCATTTTTTCTGATCCAGCAGAAATTACAATTGATTCTGGGTCATATGTGGTTTCAACTACAACATATACAATTTCTGAGGGTGCTTCTTTAACTACTGAAATTCCAATTACTTTGAGTTCAACACCAACTGCTGATGTTGTTTTTGATATTACTAATCCTGATGTTTCAGAGTTAAATTTACTATCCTCATCAACACTAACTTTTACTCCACAAAATTGGAACATTCCCCAAAATTTAATTTTTGAGGGAGTTACTGATAATATTAGAGATGGAGATGTTATTGTTCCACTTCTTTTTTCTGTAAATGACCTCTTAAGTGCTGATTGCTTTGATGATGATCCTGACACCACAATAAATATTCTTGTAAGGGATATTAATTTAGAAAGTTGTACAGGAAGACCTTTTGTAAGTGGAAATTTTGTTAATGTAGGTTCTTCAAATTATCAAAATTCTGGCGAATTTCAAATAACTCCTGCTCAGAATAATAAAAATGGTGCTACATGGTTTCAAAACAAACTAGATCTTAGAGTTGAATTTACATTGGATATAGATTTATATTTAGGAAGTAAAAATGGAGGTGGAGCAGATGGGATTGCATTTGTAATCCAAAATCTATCAACTGGTGAAGGAACTATAGGAGGTGGTTTAGGATACGGAAATAGTGAAGGAAGGCCTGCAAGAATATCTCCTTCTTACGCTATCGAATTTGATACATTTACTGGGAATACTTGGGATAAAGGATCTTCAGATCACATATCATTTGTTCAAGACGGATATTCTAACCATGATAGTGCTCCTGTTGGCCAGTGGAATAGAGCTACAGATGAAGTAGATACTAAAAACTTAGAAAATGGTCAGTGGCACAATGTAGTTATTAGTTGGAATCCTGAATCAAATGTATTTGCTTATCTATTTACTCACTCTGATGGAACTACTTATTCTAATTCCAAAGTTGTAGATCTTCGGGGTAGTAATTTTTTAAATTCTGATATTACTTATTGGGGCTTCACGGCATCAACTGGGGGACTTAACAATGATCAAAGAGTCCGCTTAGATGATAATTCTATCTGTGTAACAGACGAGATTTTAGCTCCAACGGGATCAGCAAGTCAATCTTTTTGTGGAAATATATATACAATAAACGATTTGGATGTAACAACAAGTTTAGATGGTGGAGGATTACCATATAACAAGGTTTGGTTTGGTTCTGCAACTGGAACAGATGTTTTAGCCTCAAACACACCTTTAGTTGATGGAGTTACTTATTATGTAGAAGCTGCAAATCTTTCAGATCCAAATAATTCTAATTATAGACAAAGTATAACTAGGCTTGCTGTTCAGGCCTTTGTTACTCCTGCAGAAATATCAGTAGCTATGCCATTACTTTCATTTGATGAGAACTCTGCGACAACTACATTTACTGTAGTTCTTGATCAATCTCCAGGAGCTGAAAATGTTGTTATTGACATAAGCTCTTCAGATACAAGTATTATCAATGTATCTGATACCAGACTTACTTTTACAAATTCTGATTGGAATGTAACTAGGACAATAAATATTATCCCTGTAAACAATGATATTACTGATGGAACAAAACAAGTGTCTCTAACTATTGATGTAAATGATGCCCTTAGTAATGATTGTTATGATGTATTTGAACCTTTAGTTCAAATTCTAAATATAACTGATGATGAGGTAGCAGGATATAATGTTGGGCCAATTGTAGGATCACTATTAGAGGCTTCAGCTCAAACGGCATCATTTCCAGTTGTACTTACAGCAAAGCCGGAGAGTAATGTATATGTAAATATTACTATTCAGGACTTAACAGAGGTGGTAGGAAGTACAGCCCAGTTGACTTTTTTACCTGATAATTGGAATGTACCGCAAGATGTATTTTTAAGTGATGTTGATGAGTTTATAGTTGATGGTGATCAGATCACTTCAATAATTGCATCAATAGATGCATCCTCAAACACAGCATTTAAAGATTTGTCTAACCAAAGTATATCAGTAGTAACTGTTGATAATGATGTCTCTGGAATCTTATTATCATCTATTGATAATTTAACAAGTGAAAATGGTGATACTGGCGCATTTGGAATTAGATTAGCAACAAAACCAACATCAGTTGTTAGAATAGCACTAAGTTCATCTAATGTTGGGGAAGGAACAGTTCAAAGTTTTGTTGAATTTGACTCAACAAATTGGGATATAGTCCAAGCTATAACTGTCGTGGGAATTGACGATATTCCTCCTATCTCTGATGGAGCTGTAGACTATAAAATAAATATAGATTCCATTACTACTATTGATACTGACTACAGTGGTTTAGATATTAGTTCAATTGAAGGCGTTTCATTTATAAATCAGGATAATGATGCACCAGGAATATTTGTAAAAGTGGTAAATGATGATTCATCAACTGATGAATTTGGATCTACTGTTAGAATTCAATTTGAATTACTTGCTCAACCAACTATAGGTAACGATGTCACTATTCCATTATCAATTATTGGAGCTACAGATGAGGTAATTTTTCTAGATAGTAGTATTACTATTAGAAATGAAAACTGGAATAATAGTTCATTAAATGAAATTATAATTACTGGAGTTGATGATAAAGTAATTGATGGTGATCAAAAAATAACATTAGTTACCGGTGACCCTACATCTGGAGATGCTCTGTATAATGCAATGAATGCATTGAGCGTCGCAGATATTGATATTGTAAATGAGGATAACGATAAGGCAGGTATAAATGTTTCAGCTCCATCCTCTGTTTCTGAGGATCTAACTTCAACTAAGATTGATGTTTCTTTAGATACTGAAGTTTTGTCTGATGTTATTATAAATATTTCAGTAGCTGACCCAACTGAGCTATCTGTAGACATTAAGAAATTGACTTTTACGACCTTAAATGGAAGCTTATCTCAATCAATTAACGTAACTGGAGTTGATGATTTTCTTTTAGATGGTCCAATTGCATCAGCAATTGTATTTACTGTTGATCCAGTTTTTTCTGAAAATGCTTATGCTATTTTAAATCCTATAGAAGTATTAATAATTAATGAGGACAATGAAAAAGATCAGGATTCTGATCAAATACCTGATAAAAAAGACAACTGTATCTCAATATATAATCCTGATCAAATTGATAGCGATAATGACGGAATAGGCGATATTTGTGATGATGATATTGATGGAGATGGTGTTTTAAACTCAATTGAGACTTCAGATAAAACTGACCCTTTAAATCCGTGCTCATTTATTTTCACTAGTATATCTAGACCTGTAAGCTCATTTATAGATTGTGATAATGATGGTGTCCCAAATTCTATTGATCTTGATGATGATAATGATGGGATTTTAGATTCTGAAGAATTAACATTGGACGATGATTCAGATGGATTCCCTAATTATTTAGATTTGGATAGTGATAATGATAATTGCTTAGATGTAACTGAATCAGGTAATGTTGATTATAATTTTGATGGTATTTTAGGTGGGGATCAAGTTGTTGTTGATGCTAAGGGGTTGGTGCTTAATCACAATGGATATAATGGAACTTTAGATAAGGACTTTAATGGAATTCAAGATTTTAGGGAAAAGGGAGGCCCAATTAAAATAATACAACAGCCAGTCAGCAAAATTGAAATTGTTATTGGCGCCAGACTTTCAATTTTTGTTAAAGCGAGCTCTTTTGGATCCAAAGAATATCAATGGCAAGTAAATACTCAAGGGGCATCTAGTTTAACTTCAAGAAATTTTTCTTGGATTAATATTTCCGACGATTCAATGTATAAAGGAACAAAAACAGAAACATTATACATCTCAAATGCAACTCCTAATATGGAGGGTTGGAAATATAGAGTTATTGTTGATAATGCCTGTTATTTGTGTTCAGATCAAGTTATTTCAGAAGAATCAGAATTGATTATTAGTCCATTTTTTATTCCTAATGCTTTTTCACCCGATGGAGACGGAGTAAATGATACATGGGTAATTGATGGGCTTAGCAGGTATGCTTCAAATAAAATTTCAATCTACAGCAGGTGGGAAGAAAAAGTTTATGAGGTTAATGATTACCAGAATGATTGGGATGGTGTAAGTAATACATTATCAGGAATGGATAAGTTACCTGAGGGTACTTATTTTTATTATATTGATTTTGGTCCAGATGTTAGACCAGTAAGGGGTTATGTTTATATTAAAAGAAGAACAAGATAAATGATTAAAAAAGGGTTACATATAAAAATAATTTACCTTTTATTAGCAATAGGTTTAACTCCTTTGTTTTCTCAACAGCAAGCATCTTTTAATCATTACATGTTCAATCATCAGTCAGTTAATCCAGCATATGTTGGTTCTAAAAACTACTCGAGTTTAACCACCGTTCATAGGTCTCAATGGGCAGGGTTTGAAGGGGCGCCAAAGACTCAAACATTATCATTAAATATACCATTAACTTCAAAAAACCTTGGGATTGGTTTTAGTGTTTTAAATGATAATATAGGACCTGTTAGAAGCACATCAGTTGATATTGATTTTGCTTATCATTTAAAATTAAATAGAAATGAAAATTTCCTTTCTTTAGGATTAAAGTTTGGAGGATTTAATTATAACTTGAATAGAGATTTAATTCAAACAAATGATCCATTTGACTCTGCATTTATTGAGGACGATCAAAATGTTTTTTTTCCAAATATTGGGTTTGGATTGTATTATTACACTCAAAAGATTTATGCTGGTATTGCCATTCCAAGAATATTGGAGCATAAAGAAATTGATTCGAGGAAACACTATTATTTTATAACTGGTGCATTAATATCTACTTCAGAGCAGTGGATGATAAAACCTAGTGTTCTTTTAAAATATACAAAAGGGAGCTCACTAGTTTATGACTTAAGTTCTCTTTTAATTTACAATGAGACCTTTTGGATTGGTGCACAAATGAGGAGCTCTATGAATAATTTGATTCCTGAGGGACCATTAGCTGGAAGTTTCAGTTTTTTGACTGGATTTACAATTAATAAAAATTTATCTTTAGGATACTCATATGGTTTTTCATCATCAAGAAATAAAAGTTTGAATTTAAGTACCCATGAAATAATGTTAAAATATGATATTTTACCTAAAGTAATTGGTCTATTAAGATCACCAAGATTTTTTTAAAATGAATAAATTTTTTTATATATCACTTTTTTGTTTTTCTTTTTGCTTTGGACAAAATCAAATTCAAAATTATAGTAGGCTTGAAAAATTGAATCTTTTGTGGGGAGATTATTATTATTTAAATGATAATTTTTCAAAAGCAATTAGCTATTATTCAAAAATTAAACTTGATTTACCTATTGAAAGTCAAAGAAATTTAGCAAGTGCATATCAGAACTTAAACGATTTAGCATCATCAAAAGATGTTTATGACAAAATCACTAAATCAAATAATGTGTCAGTTGAAGATTACTATAAATTCGCAAATCTTCTATCTAATGAATTTTTTATTGATGAGTCTGGAAGAATTAAAAAATTAGCTAAAGAATACAGGGATAAGGCTTTTAATCTTCCATTTGAAAAATATTCTTTGTTTGAAGATGACAGTTTGGTTTTTAAAAAAAGATTCTCACCTTCAAGTTATGAATTAACTAATTTAAAAAGTAACAGTATTTATTCAGATTTTGGAGGGATAATTGTTTCAAACAAAAGCTCTTCAAAAAAGAAAACTCTAATCTTTTCCAGTAAACAACAATTAGATTTAAGAAAAATTTCCAGAAAAAAAAGAAAAAGAATTGAATCGGATTTGCCAATATATAATTTGTTTAAAACACCATTTAACTCTCAAACTTTTTCAACTGGCAATATAGAAGCTTATCCAGAGCCAATTAATTCTTTTTTTCAAGAAGGTCCTGCAACATATGATATGAAAAATGACTTGTTATATTTTACTAGGAGTGCTCAAAAAATTGACAGTAATAATAAGGTTCAATTAAATTTATACAGTATTGAGTTAAATTCTAAAAAAAAGATAATTCCAATACCCTTACCTTTTAATATTGATGGATATTCAACAATGCATCCATCAATTGCATCAGATAATAAAATTTATTTTTCAAGTGATCGTCCTGGAGGATATGGAGGTATGGATTTATATTATGTTAAAGTACTTAATGAAGGTTTTTCAATTCCTATTAATCTTGGACCAGATATAAATACTGATAAAGATGAAGTATTTCCATATATATATAAAGAAAAATATCTTTTTTTCACCTCTGATGGTAGAGAAAATATAGGAAAACTTGATATATTTCTGGCTCAGTTAATAATTGAAAACAGATGGAAAGTTTTTCTGTTGGGTGATAAATATAATTCTCCTGAAGATGATTTTTCTTTTTTTATGAGTGAGGAGCAAAATTATGGTTTCATTTCCTCTAATAGAGAAAATGGAAAAGGAGATGATGACATTTATGCTTTTAAATTCTCTCCCAAAATCACGGGTGTAGAGGATGAATATCTCTTTACTAATAATGATACTTTAACCGTTGCACTGAATGGGGTTATGGTTAATGATAATAAAAATATGTTAGAGTTTGATCCCTTGCATCTTTTAATTAATAAAAGAGTAAGTATTATTGACTCTGTTAAAAATGGATCTATAAAATTTAATGAAAACGGAACATTTTTATATAAATCAAATAATTATTTGGTTGAAAAAGATTCTTTTAGTTACAAAATAAATAGCAAGTATGGAGAGTCTGACCCTATAAATGTTTATTTAAAAAGAAATGAATTAAAATTAAACTATAATGAAGAGGATTTCTTACCAATTTTTTATGATTTTGATAAATCTAATGTGTTATCAAAATATAAAGAAAGGTTAGATAAAATTGTAAGTATTCTTAATGAAAACATTAACTTAAATTTAGAAGTAAGTTCTTATGCTGACTGTCGAGGAACAAAAAAGTATAATTTAAAACTATCCAACTCAAGAAATGATTCTGTAATGGAATATCTTAAAAAACATATTAAATTTCCTGAGAGAATTAATGGTAATGGCCTTGGTGAAATTAATAATTCCTTAAATTCAAATTGTAATTGTTGCAATATATCTGAGGATGTTCATCAGTTAAATAGAAGGACAGAATTTAAATTAATCAATTGATAAAATGGGTGACTTTAAATATTAATTCCATTTTTAATTACTACTGTTTTTTATTTTTTCAAGTAACTTGTTTAATTCTGCAACAATTTTCGGATACTTGTTATATAAGTTAGTTTTTTCATTTATATCTTCTTGAAGGTTATATAGAGTCCCTGTCATACCCTTCTCTTTAGGATCATCATTTACAGGTTTAGTAAATCCTCCTGAACCCAGCTTGGTTGTAAGCTTCCATTTTCCTTTTCTTATTGAAAAGAAGCCTTCTAAAGAATGATGAATGGTATAATTCCGAATTTGCTTTCCTTTATCACTGCCTAGATAGGCAGATAACATATTGTAACTATCTTCTCCTGCTCCTTCAGGTAAAGGTTTATTAATTATGCCAGACAAAGTAGCTAAAAGGTCAGTAGTACATATTATTTGTTTTGATTTTGAACCAGGTTTTATCTTATTAGGCCATCTTGCTATATAAGGTATGTGATGACCTCCTTCATAGATATCAGCTTTTTGTCCTCTGAAAATATAGTTAGCACGGTGCTTAAATTGTTGCTTGTCTTGAAGTGTCCAATTAGAACCATTATCAGAAGTTACAATTATAAGGGTATTTTCAGACTTCCCTGATTTTTCTAATGCTTTCAATATTTTCCCCACTGTATGGTCCACCTGAGTGACAAAATCTCCATATTTTCCTGCCTTTGATTTTCCCTCAAATAAGGATGATGGAAGCCAAGGTGTGTGAGGAGCTGTGAGTGGAAGGTAAAGAAAAAATGGAGTTGCTTCTTCTTTTCTATTTTCAATGTAGGAAACCGCTTTATCAGAAAATTCATCTAATACTTTATAGAAACTAAACCCAGGTGCTACCTCTCCTGCTCTCCAAAATACACCTCGCCCGTCTAAATCTTCACTTTTTCCTGATGTGTAGGCTACAGGTACTTCAACTGCTTTCTCATTTTCCAAATATAAGTAGGGTGTCATATCTAATGAGGCAGGGATTATATAAGAATAATCAAATCCTAATGAATTGGGACCACTAACGGGTTTATTATAATCTACATTGCTATTATCTCCTTTTTTAAAAACTTTTGTCCATTCATATTTGACAATTGGTTTTAGACTATCTTTAGCTTTCCAACCTAAGCCAAGATGCCATTTTCCTATACATGCAGTTTCGTAGCCATTATTTTTTAAAAATGAGGCAACAGTTTCTCTGTCTTTTTCTATTAAGGGTGCATCATAACCCCAAAGGACACCTTTTTTTAAATTGCTTCTCCACGCATAACGCCCTGTAAGTATACCATATCTTGATGGAGTACATACGGAGGAATTGGAATGAGCATCCGAAAAATAAATACCTTCTTTAACTATTTTATCCATATTTGGTGTCTGAATCCCAGAGTTTTCATTTAGTGAGGATAAGTCCCCGTATCCCATGTCGTCAGCTAAAATATATACAATATTTGGGTTTTTATTTTCTGAAAAATTCAATTTACTTTTTTTTTCTTTTCCAACATTTATAAACGACAGAAGAGGCAATATTAGTAATAAAATCAAGAAGGATTTTTTCATATTTTAAATTTATAAAAATTATATGTCAAGAAAATAAACTTTATAAAAAATGTCTAATTAATAAAAAAAATAAAAAAGATATTATTATCAATTAAAAACATATTATTTAGTTTTTATACTTAAATAATACTGCAGCAATAATAGAATTTATTAATGTTAATTTTAATTAAATAAATTATTTTAATTTAAATTTTTATATTTTAACTAAAAAAGAGTTTAAGATTTATTTCATGTGGACTTATAATTAATTAAAATGAATAAATTCAAAGCCATAATACTATTCATTTTATTTACTTCATCATTTATATTTTCTCAAACCAACTATTATGTTGCTAAAAATGGTTCTAACTCTAATTCAGGGACATCCTTATCCACTCCTTTTTCAACCATTTCTCATGCAATTTCTCAAATTAATGCAGGTGATAGGATATACATAAGAAGAGGTATTTATCATGAGGCAGTAATTATTGATAATATTGATTCAACTCTTGGTAATGAAACTCTAATTTCTAATTACAATAATGAACAAGTTATTATTGATGGTACCATCTCAATTGATGGATCTTGGACTGATGATACGATAGGGGGAGTAGCTGTAAAGAAAAATATTGGCATTACTCAATCAATTTCACAACTTTTTGTTGGAAATAATCAAATGGTTATGGCAAGATGGCCAAATGCTCAATTTAGTGATTTATCAATTTATGACCATGATAATTGGGCTTATGGAGAGGAAACCGGTAGCACTGACGGTTCATTTTTAATAGATGAGACATATGAGAACCCTGGGTCACTTAGTTTAGCAAATTCTATTGGAATTTTAAATGTTGGTTCATTTCGAACCTTCAATAGACAAATTGCTACTCATACCCAGCAGGGTGGTGATGATATCATTACATAT
>CAJPUR010000004.1 GCA_905381055.1 uncultured Flavobacteriaceae bacterium | reverse complement strand
ATTTATGGTGCAGTGTAGCGATTAAGCTAGCTCCTCCTCTAGGGCTCGAACCTAGGACCCTCTGATTAACAGTCAGATGCTCTAACCAACTGAGCTAAGGAGGAATATGTAGTGTTTATGATACGTCCGAGATTAATATTGCTTTTTTAATAACCTACTTGATTTGTCATTTGCATAATCGTTCGCATAAGGACTCAAAAGTATGATTTTATATTTTTCTCAAAATTTCAATAAACGAAATCCAAAAATAGTAAAATAAATGAATTTAAATTAAATTTTGAAATGAAAAGGTTCGGATATAAATTGGACTCGAACATCTACTTATTAATTTAAAGGGTTCGGGTCCCTTCCTCTATGCTAATTTTGTATATTTAGATTGATCAACAACTAACTTATGGTTAAAAAAATACTTTTAAGTCTTACTTGTTTTATTTTTATTTTGAAGCTTTCAGCTCAAGGAAACATAGAAAATAAAGCAAATGAAAATGATTTAATATCATACAAATTACCCAAGCTATTAATTTCAAATAGTGGAAAAAAAATTAGTACTCCTAGAGAATGGGAAAATTTTAGGCGTGAAGAAATATATTCATATTTTGCTAATAATATTTATGGTATTGTCCCTGGTGAACTAAATTTCCAAGAAGTTGAGGTCTTAGATTTTGATAAAAACGCATTAGGGGGTAAAGCCATTCGCAAGCAGGTTAACTTAATTTTTAAAAAAGGGAAAAAATCAGTAATTATGACCTTGTTGATTTATCTTCCAAATAAAAAAATTAAATCTCCAGTTTTTTTAGCATATAATTTTGAAGGGAATCACTCTGTAAACAATGACCCTTCAATTATAATTTATCGAAGTAAAGAAAATGAATTGACTGATGAAAAACATGAAGAGTCTAGAGAAAATAAAAGAGGTGGCCGTGAGTCTAGGTGGGCTTTAAACAAAATAATTGATTCCGGATATGGATTAGTTACAATTGATTATAATAATGTTGATCCAGATAAAAATGATTTCTCAGATGGTATACATTCACTACTATACAATTTTGGACAGATTAAACCCGCCAAAAATGAATGGGGTTCTATATCAGCTTGGGCATGGGGAATGTCAAGGATAATGGATTATTTAGAAACAGAGGAATTAATTGATCCAAAAAAGGTAATACTTTTTGGGCATTCTCGTCTTGGAAAAACTGCATTATGGGCAGGAGCTACTGATTTACGATTTAGTATGGTGATTTCTAATAATTCAGGATGTGGTGGAGCAGCAATTTCAAGAAGAAGAATAGGCGAAAAGATTTTAGATATAAATACTAACTTTCCTCACTGGTTTGCTAAGAATTTTCATAATTTTAATGAAAATGAATCAAGCCTTAAGGTTGATCAACATATGTTAATTGCCCTTATTGCACCTAGACCTGTATATGTTGCTAGCGCTAGTGATGATTCTTGGGCAGATCCCGAGGGTGAATTTTTGGCAGCGAAAGAGGCATCATTAATATATAATATTTATGGGAAAAAAGGAATTGGTATTGATAAATTGCCATCAACTAATACTCCATTTCATGGATCGGTTGGATACCATTTGAGAGAAGGCAAACACGACGTAACAGATTTTGATTGGGAACAATATATTATTTTTGCTAACAAGCATTTTAGGTGAGAAAGTTTTAAGTTTTCTGACCGCAAATTAAAAATTGAATTTAAAACGGTTACAATTAGTCATCTTTTTCTTTTTGGCCCAAAGGCCTTTTATCCCAATACGAAGCTAATATTGAGCCAGTTATATTCATGAGAGGGCTGAAAACTGCAGAGGCTAATCCCATAGTTGCAATTTTTCCTAATGAGTTGGCAATTCCTGAGGCAAGACCTCCATTTTGCATTCCAACTTCAAGTGCAATTGTCCTTGCATCTTGTTCTGCGAGATTAAATATTCGCGCATACCAATAGCCAAGTAAATATCCAAATATATTGTGAATTAGCACTAAAATCATTAAAACACCACCTATTTCTAAAAGACTATCTCGACCAGAGGCGGTAATGATGGTAATTATAATACCTATAGCTAGCATAGACACTACTGGTAATGCATTATCTAGCCATTTTACTCCATTCCCGCGTAATTTATTAAATAATAATCCAGATCCTATTGGAATAATTATCATTTTAATAATACTCCACATCATAGCAAAAATATCAATTTCTATAAATTCCCCTGCAAGTAAACTCATTAATAGAGGAGTTATAAAAGGAGCAATTAAAGTGGCTATTGATGTAATTGTTATGGATAATGCTAAATTGGCTTTGGCTAAATAGGCCATAACATTGGAGGCAACTCCACTTGGTGAACAACCTATAAGAACAATTCCAGCAGCAATTTCTGGTGGGAAATTACTTATTTTTGCTAAAATGAAACCTATTACAGGCATTATACCTAATTGTGCAGTAACCCCTATCATTACCCCTTTTGGAGATTTGAAAATACTTGCAAAATCATTAAGACTCATAGAAGTTCCCATACCAAACATAATTATTTGAATTAATGGAATAATTAGAGTTGTAACTTTAAAATCTCCAATTTGAATGAAATATTCAGGATAGAAAAGTGCCGCTGTAACTCCTGCGAAAATCATAGTTGTGAAAACATATCCTTTAAGAGATTCATAACCACTAAAACCTAGAGCAAGTAATCCAAAAAAAGTGATTAATAACAATCCTGAAATTGCAAGATGACCATGATTTATAACAAATACTGCAATAATTATCAGAGGCAATGCAATGCAAAGTGAAATTGAATGAAGATTAATCTTTTTCAAGATATTTTTATTTTTTGAAATGATTTAGTTATAAATTTTAACTCAAATAATTATTCAAAAAAAGGAACACCTTTGTCAGCATATTTTCTCATTCCCTCTTCATTTATTTCAACTCCTATTCCCGGTTTTTCAGAAAGTTTAATAAAGCCATTCTCTGTCATCGGACCATCAAAAGTTACAATTTCTTTAAACATTGGATTTTTATGAAAATAAATTTGCCATTCTAAAATCATGAAATTAGGTACTGATGCGCATACATGACAAGCAGCCATTGCTCCA
Organism: uncultured Flavobacteriaceae bacterium; assembly: GCA_905381055.1. Taxonomy (GTDB): domain Bacteria; phylum Bacteroidota; class Bacteroidia; order Flavobacteriales; family Flavobacteriaceae; genus TMED220. Next base: position 34,569 of record CAJPUR010000004.1, on the reverse strand, counting down.
AGGTAAGAAGCTACCATATGAGGGGCAAAGGGGACATAGTAAAGGTTAGCTAAATTTGCTATACGTTGTCCTTCACCAAGCCCTCCAGCTTTTTGTAGATCAGGCATTATGATATCTACTGCACCTTTTTCTAATAAAGGTCTAAATCCATGTGCAAGATAGTGGTTTTCTCCGGCACAAATTGGGGTAGTAGTAGATTCGGTAATCTTTTTATAAGCGTCAGTATTTTCAGCTGGTATTGGTTCTTCCAACCACATCATATTCAAAGGCTCAAGTATCTTTGCCACTTTTTCTCCAGTAATGGCATCATATCTTCCATGCATATCCGCACAGATATCAATATATGGTCCGACCTCCTCTCTAGCAGCAGCCATTTGGTTATACATTCTTTCAATTTCAGCATTGTTGGCTGTCCAGTTGTAATGGTCATATTTATTTGGATCTTTTGCTTGGTCAAGATCAAATTTTACTGCATTATAGCCCATATCGACAGCCTCCCTAGCTGCTTCTGCAAATTCCTCTGGTTCAGGAAGGTTACTTTGATAAAGGGCAGTATCCATATAAACCCTAATTTTATCTCTAAACTTTCCACCTAATAATTGATATACTGGAAGGCCAAGTGCTTTTCCTGCCAAATCCCAAAGTGCAGTTTCAACTGCAGTTAAAACTGATACATACATACCTGATTGTGCCCCTTCGAAAAATCCTCTTCTGCGAATATCTTCAAATAATCGGTGAACGTTGAGTGGATTTTTACCATTTAACCTTTTTCCAAACATTTTAACCAGGTGATAAGTCCCAGGTGTTGCATCGACACCTTCACCGTGACCAACAATATCTTGATTTGAATATATTTTAACAAATAAACCATGTCCATTTCGAATATATGCACACTTTATGTCAGTTATCTTCAAATTTGATGGTGAAGATAACTTGGGGGCAAGGTTAATTGAATTTTCATATTCTTTTCCATAATTTGCAAAGGGCAATGATGTTAATGCCCCTGTTGCCATGGCTTTTGTTAAAAAATCTCTTCTGGAACTTTTCATATTTATGTTTTAGAGTTTAGATGTTAATTATTATAATTTACCATGTCCTGGTTTTAAGAAGCTCTTGTATCTGTTCTTTTGGAACTGGAAGGTCATCAATGTATTTATTAAGCCAATTAGAAAAATCTTTTTCGATTTTATCTGACCATCTTGAATCAATTTCACCGGGCGTGTATTTTTGTTCTCTAAGCCTTAGATGTCCAAACATATCCCTCAGGCGAACAATCTCTGAGGTTTTTACAACTTTTTCCACCAAATGGGGAGGAATAAAAATTACGCCACCGTCCCTTCCAAGAACTATATCTCCTGGAATTACCGTTGCCATTCCAATACGAGTAGGTTTATTAATACCTATTAAGGTAGTATTAAGTTGACCATCTGGTTTATTTAAATGATGTGAAGGATGATATGATTTAAAAAAAGATGTAAATGAACCAATTTCTTTAAGTCCACTAATATCTCGAATGGCTCCATTATAAACAATCCCATTTCCAGTTTTTGCATAAATTGAATTACCAAGGTTGTCACCAATTGTAGGGCCATCAATATGAGCACCAAATTGGTCAACAACATAAACGTCTCCAGGGATTAACAGGTCTATAGTCCAAGAATTTTGAGATTTAATTCTTCCTTCATGCTCATGCCCCCTCTTATCAATAACTCTATGAATATCTGGTCTTCCAGGAACAAAAATTGCAGTAACTGCTCTTCCAACAAGAACACTGTCAGGATTTATTGTCATCCAATTTTCAGCATATTGGTATTTATAATTTTCATTTTTTAACACTGCCCATGCCTCTTCTAGGGTAACTTTTTTCATTCTTTCTAGAAGAGGGTCAGGCACTTTTGGCCTTCCATCTTGGTAACGATCTCCTTTCCATTCAGGGGTAAGAAAAACTAGTTCTTCTTTAGAAATTTGTTGTGAGTAAGAAGAAATCGCATACGCGAATAGGATTATAGATAATATTCTAATCATAATTGTTGTTTGGTTAATCCTAAATAGCAATTAAATCTAGATTTAGAGTTTTTGCTAGTTAAAATAGCTCATTTAATATACAAAAATGATTTTTAAAAATAGAAATTTATTTTTAAGAATATGACTTAGTGAAGCTAAACAATGCTTTATTAAAAGGATTGTAAAGGTTTAAGTTAAAGATAAACCAAGAGTTGGGCAATAATTTGAATAAATTATAAATAGGTAAATAAAAATACTATTCTTCTTCTTTATCTAACTCTATAAAGTCCTGCACTTCTTCATCCCAAGCATAGGTGCTATTTACTTTTTGGGTATCAGGGTGATAACGTACATTTACATATTTCATCCTTGAAATATCTTTTACCTTGACTCCAGCAATAAAAGTGTGAAAGTGATAACGATCATAAGGGCTTAAATAGGTTTCATAAGAGTCCCACATAATATTTCTTGTTGAAAGTACGTTAGGATACTTCTCTTCAATAAAAAAACGTATTTTTTTGTTAATTTCATTTTTTGATTCCCAATCAATTTCACCGTCATTACCTCTGTAGCTTATTAAAGTTTCATGTTCTTGAATAAAATCTTCAATAACAATTGCTTTTTCTTCTTGAGAGAAAATAGAGGTGCTTAATAATAGAAATAAACTTATAAAAATTGAGTTAATTATTTTTTTCATTACTATGAATTTAATTGAAATAGATACCAAATATAAAAAAACGATTCTGTTTACATCAAATAAAAATGAATAAATCACGATATTTTGTATATTTAAATATACTATTCAAAGAGCCAGCGGTACACATCATTGCCATTAGCAAATAGAACAAGGCTTATAAGAAGAACAAATCCAATTATTTGAGCAACTTCCATGAATTTATCGTTTGGTTTTCTTCCAGTTATTATTTCATAAAATAAAAACATTACATGTCCTCCATCAAGGGCAGGAATGGGTAGAATATTCATAAAAGCTAATATAATGGATATAAGTGCAGTACTTGACCAAAACCCTTTCCAGTCCCATTCAGAGGGGAATAAACTTCCAATTGCTCCAAAACCTCCCATCTGAGTGGCCCCTTTTTTAGTAAATACATATTTAAATTGTGCAACATAGTCGTGTAATGTCCAATATCCGTATGAGAATCCTTCAGTGATACTTTCAATTAAAGATAATTCTTGGTGATTAAAATCTATAGTTTGCCTGTAAAAACCTATTGTTCCATTTTCATTTGGAAAAACTTTCAAAATTATTTCTTCTGAATTATCAAATCTATCTAATCTTGAGACAGTCAAATTTAAAGAATCAAATTTTTTAGTTCTTAAAAGAGTTGTAAACTTATTAAAGTCAGAAATGTTATCTTCGTTGACAGCAATTATTTTGTCACCTTTAATTAAACCAGATTTTTCAGCTGGACTATTTTTTACGACTTCACCAACGACTAATTCTATTGATGGAGTTAATGGTAACATTTCTCCTGATTCAAACATTCTTTGACCAATATCATCTGGAATTGACAAAGTTTCAATAGCTCCGTTATTTCTCTTTACAGTTACTTGATTAACATTTCTTAAAAATAAATTTCTGTTAATATTTAATACGTTATCTAATTTTTCACCATCAACAGTAATAATATTGTCTTTTTCTTCAAAACCTATTTCTTTTGCCAATTTTGAGGGGGTTAATCCATTTGGTAAGGATTCACTGTATAAATTATCTTTCCCCCAAACGAATAATATCATCATGTAAATTAGAAATCCTAGCAAAAGATTAACTGTTACTCCTCCTAGCATAATAATTAATCTTTGCCATGCAGGTTTTGATCTAAACTCCCAGGGCTTTGGTGGTTTTTTCATTTGGTCAGTATCCATGCTCTCATCAATCATTCCAGAAATCTTTACGTATCCTCCTAAGGGTAACCATCCAACACCATATTCAGTTTCTCCAATTTTCTTTTTAAACAAGGAAAATTTAACATCAAAAAACAAATAAAATTTTTCAACTTTAGTTTTAAATAATTTTGCTGGAATAAAGTGACCGAGTTCGTGAAGAATTACCAAAATTGAAAGACTCAATAAAAGTTGAAGTCCTTTAATCATTATTATACTCATAGCTTGATCGATAAAATAAATGCCAAAAATACTAATTTAGAATTTGTTCTGGCAGATAATTTTTAAATATAATTTAGATAGTGATTATATTTTCTATTAATTTTGAAATAAAAAAATGCTAATTAAAAATTTTTTTAAAAAATATAGTAAATTCTTAATGGTTATTGGAATTATTTCAAGTATTACTTTGGTAATGTTTTACAATATTTTAACTCCTAAGAGATTTCTTCCAATATATCAACCTGCAGAAGTAAATTTTAAGTTGGTTGATAGTTCACTTCAGCATATAAAAAAATTTCATAGAATTTCTAATTTTAATCTAGTTAATCAAAATGGTGACATAGTTTCAGAAGAATTTTACAAGAATAAAATTTATGTAGCGGATTTTTTTTTCACTACATGCCCTTCCATATGTCCAATTATGACAAATAACATGTTAAAAGTCCAAGAAAAAATAAAGAATGATCCTAATGTTTTATTAATCTCTTTTTCGGTAGACCCAGAAACAGATTCAGTTCCTCAATTAAAAAAGTATGCTAAGGAAAAAGGTGTGGATGATTTTAAATGGAATTTGTTAACAGGTGATAAAAAGCAAATATATGATTTGGCTAGAAAATCATTTTTTGTTGCTGAAATTGACGAGGATAGTAATTCAAACGATATAATTCATACAGAAAACTTTGTTCTTGTTGATCCAGATAAAAGAATTAGGGGGTTTTATGACGGTACTAATCTGGATGAGATTAGGAATTTAATTTCAGATTTAAGATTATTGAGAGGTGAATACAAGGATTTGTATAATTAATTTTCTAAGAGTTCATTATATTTTCTATTTCATCTACTTCAATTGGTATTGAATTCATAAGATTTAATGGTTCAGATTTTTCTTGAATTAAAACTACATCTTCAAGTCTAACACCAAAATTTTCATTTGGAATATATATACCAGGCTCAACAGTAACTACCATGTTGGCTTTCAACGGATTTTCAATTAATCCGTAATCATGAGTGTCAAGCCCCAGGTGGTGAGAAACTCCATGCATAAAAAATTTTTTATACAATGGGTTATCTTTACTTTGATTTTTTACATCCTTTAAACTAAGTAAGTTTAATTTTATTAATTCTTTAGTTACAGTTTCACCTACTTGTAAATGGAATTCATCAAATGTAATTCCAGGTTTTAATAGTTTAGTAGCGATTTTTTTTATATTTAAAACAGATTCATATACGGCCTTTTGTCTTTTATTAAATCTACCAGATATTGGTAAAGTCCTAGTCATATCACTAGAGTAATTACCATATTCTGCTCCTACATCAATTAATATTAAATCATCTTTATGGCACTTAGCATTATTTTCATTATAATGTAAAATATTTGAGTTTTTACCAGAGGCTATAATTGGGGAATAAGCAAAACCTTTGGATTTATTTTTAATAAATTCGTGAATAAATTCAGCTTCAATTTCATATTCCCAAACATTTGGTTTTAAAAATTTTAATATTCTTCTAAAACCTTTTTCAGTTATATTACAAGCGTTTTGAATTTGATTAATTTCTTCATCTGATTTTACTGATCTTAATTCTTGTAAAATCGGATTACTCCTCCTGGCTTTAATACTAGGATACATAGACTGATACTTTGCAATAAACCTGTCCTCTCTAGTTTGAGTTGGAGAATTAGCCCTGTAATGTTCATTTTTATTCCAATAGATATTGTCAATTTTTGAACATATTATTGAAAAAATTTTATCAAAATTTTCTATCCAATGAACTGATTTAATTCCTGATAATTTCACAGTTTCTTTTTTTGAAAATTTTGGTCCCTCCCAAATTTGAATTTTGGGATTGGTTTCTCTAATAAAAATAATTTCTCTAAAATTTATATCTTTTGAATCTGGATAAAGTAATAAGATAGTTTCCTCTTGATCAATCCCACTCAAATAGAATATGTCTCTGTGTTGCTCAAAAGGGAATGTACTATCTGCGCTTATAGGATAAATATCGTTGGAATTAAATACAGCAACGCTATTTTTATTCATTTTTTTCATAAAAGCTTTTCTATTCTCAGTATAAAAGTCTTTTGAAAGAGGAGTGTATTTCATTTATGAAAATTTTATGTAAAGTAAAATTAAATAAAATTGCACAAATTTTAACTGTGTTTAAATATTAAGAAAATCTTGATATAATTTACCAAAAAAAAAGTGAAAATATTTTTATGGCAATGGGTTATGACCTAATTTTGTAAATAAGTAAGAAAATAAATGAGCTTAAAAATCAAATCCTCAATAGTTAGAAAATACTTAATGGCATTATCAGGACTTTTTTTAGTCATCTTCTTACTTCAGCATTTTACTATTAATTTGACATCTGTTTTTAGTAAGGAGATGTTTAATTTTTTATCACATTTTATGGGGAACAATCCTTTAGTTCAGTTTGTGCTTCAACCTGTTTTAATTTTTGGTGTTGTTTTTCATTTCATTATGGGTTTTATACTAGAATTTAAAAATAGGAGTTCTCGTAATCAAAAATATTATAATTTTAAAGGCAAGGCGAACTCATCATGGATATCAAGAAATATGATTCTCTCCGGAATTGTTATTTTGTCATTTTTGGGCCTTCATTTTTATGATTTTTGGATTCCTGAAATGCAATATAAGTATATAGAATTTCTTCCCGAAAACCCTGATAGATATTTTGATGAACTTGTTCATAAATTTGAAAGTTTACCTAGAGTTATTATTTATAATATATCTTTTATTTTTCTCTCTTTACATTTGCTTCATGGTTTTAGTTCCTCTTTTCAAACAATTGGGTTTAATAATAAATATACAATCAGTTTAAAGTTTTTTACTATTTCTTTTTCTATAATTATTCCTTTAGGATTTATATTAATTGCTCTTTTTCATTATTTAAACTAAAAATTTATGCACCTTGAATAAAAAAATGTACCTTGATTTATTAAAATATCAAAAAGTGTACCCTATTTATTTGTGTACCTTCAATTATTTTCATAAATTTGTGTTAATACCTACTTTATTATGAGTGTTAAAAAAGTAAAAATTAGGTTTAGAGAAAATTCAAACGGTACTTCCTCAATTAGATTAAATTATTTTGGTGGCTACGAGACTGTCAATGGTAAAAGGAAAGCTAAAAGATTAATAAAAACACTTCCATTTCATTTAATAACAAATCCTGTGACGCTTGAACAGGAAAATAATAATAAAAAATTTAAAATTCGAGCATTCAAGATTGCAGATGATTGGGGGAAAGAGCTTAATATTAAAAAAATTAATAATCAAAAATTTAATCTTGATAGTAAGGTTCCAAGTGGTAAACTTTCTGACAAATGGACAAATCATAAAAGTAATATTAACCTAGTTAGTCCAGCAAACAAAAGATTAATTGATGTCATTGTTGTTGGAACTGGACTTGCCGGTGCATCAGCTTCAGCAACTTTAGCAGAACTTGGTTATAATGTTAAATCATTTTGTTTTCAAGATTCTCCTAGAAGAGCACATTCTATAGCTGCTCAAGGTGGAATTAACGCTGCTAAAAATTATCAAGGTGATGGAGATTCAACATATAGACTTTTTTACGATACTATAAAGGGAGGAGATTATCGTTCAAGAGAATCTAACGTTCATAGACTTGCAGAAGTTTCAACTAATATAATTGATCAATGTGTAGCTCAAGGAGTCCCTTTTGCCAGAGACTATGGTGGTCTTCTTGATAATAGATCATTTGGTGGAGTTCTAGTATCTAGAACCTTTTACGCTAAAGGTCAAACAGGGCAGCAATTACTTTTGGGAGCTTATTCTGCAATGAATCGTCAAATTGCTAGGGGTAAAATTAAAATGTATAATCGTCATGAAATGATGGATCTTGTAGTAGTTGATGGTAAAGCTAGAGGTATCATTAGCAGAAATCTTATAAATGGAAAAATCGAAAGGCACGGAGCTCATGCAGTGGTAATTGCATCTGGTGGATATGGTAATGTTTTCTTTTTGTCTACAAACGCGATGGGTAGTAATGTTTCTGCAGGATGGAAGATTCACAAAAAAGGGGCTTTTTTTGCTAATCCTTGTTTCACTCAAATTCATCCAACCTGTATCCCTGTTTCTGGAGAGCACCAGTCAAAATTAACTTTAATGTCAGAATCTTTGAGAAATGATGGTAGAATTTGGGTTCCAAAAAGAATTGAAGACGTTAAATCAATTAGGGATGGAAGTTTAAAACCTATAGATTTACCTGAAGAACATAGAGATTACTATCTTGAAAGAAGATATCCTGCATTTGGGAATTTAGTTCCCAGAGATGTGGCATCACGTGCAGCAAAAGAAAGGTGTGATGCTGGGTATGGAGTTAATAAAACTGGTGAAGCTGTTTATCTTGATTTTTCCGATTCTATTTTAAGATATGGTAAAGAAAAAGCTCACGTTAAAGGGCTAGATGAGGAAGATATGAAACTGGTCAAGACACTTGGTAAAGAAGTTGTTAAATCCAAGTATGGGAATTTATTTCAAATGTATGAGAAAATTGTGGACCAAAATCCTTATGAAACACCAATGATGATATTCCCAGCAGTTCACTATACAATGGGTGGTGTCTGGGTTGATTATAATCTTATGACAACTATTAAAGGTTGTTATGCAATTGGCGAAGCAAATTTTTCAGATCATGGAGCGAATAGACTTGGTGCTTCGGCATTAATGCAAGGACTTGCCGATGGATATTTCGTATTACCTTATACTATTGGTGATTATCTATCTAATGATATTAGAACTGGAAAAATTGACACGAGCACAAAGGAATTCGAAATTGCTGAGAATGACGTTAAATCCCAAATTGATAAATTTTTAAACAATGGTGGAATGAATTCTGTTGATTATTATCACAAAAAATTAGGTAAAATTATGTGGAATCAATGCGGAATGTCAAGAAATGAAAAAGAATTAAAATCAGCAATTAATAAAATTAAAGAATTAAGAAAAGATTTTCATAAAAATGTTAAAGTCCCTGGTTTAGCAGATGAATTTAATGAACAATTGGCAAAAGCTGGAAGAGTCGCTGATTTTTTAGAATTAGGTGAGTTATTTGCAAAAGATGCCTTGGATCGAACTGAGTCATGTGGAGGTCACTTTAGAGAAGAATCACAAACACCAGAGGGGGAGGCTATGCGAGATGATAATAATTATACTTTCGTCTCTGCTTGGGAACATAGAGGCGATCCTAGTAAAGCTAAATTACACAAAGAACAATTAAATTATGAAGAGGTTGAAATAAAAACACGATCTTATAAATAAGAATATTAGATGAATTTAAAATTAAAAATTTGGAGACAACCTAACAAAGACTCAAAAGGTGGAATGGTCAATTATTCTATAGAAGATGTCTCTCCTGATATGTCTTTTTTAGAAATGATGGATATGTTAAATGAACAATTAATAAAAAGCGGAGATGACCCTGTTGCTTTTGATCATGATTGTCGTGAAGGTATATGTGGTATGTGTTCAATGTTTATTAATGGAGAGGCGCATGGACCTGATAAATTAATTACCACTTGTCAATTACACATGCGAAAATTTAAAGATGGCGATACAATAGCTATAGAGCCTTTTAGAGCTAATTCTTTTCCTGTTATTAAAGATCTTGCTGTTGATAGAAGTTCTTTTGACAGGATTCAACAGGCAGGTGGATTTATAAGTATCAATACATCTGGAAATACTCAGGATGCTAATGCTATCCCAATTGATAAACATAATGCTGATACGGCATTTGACGCTGCTACTTGTATTGGTTGCGGGGCATGTGTTGCAACTTGTAAAAACGCTTCTGCTATGCTTTTTGTTTCAGCCAAAGTTTCTCAATATGCTCTTTTACCTCAAGGGAAAGTGGAAGCAACCGATAGAGTTTTAAATATGGTTAATCAAATGGATGAAGAAGGATTTGGAAATTGTACAAATACTGGGGCTTGTGAAGTTGAATGTCCAAAAGGTATTTCTCTTGAAAATATTGCTCGATTAAATAGAGAATATATTTGGGCAACTGCAAAAGGTTAATTTAATTAATAAGGAAAATTTCATTAATCTCCCAATTAGCCCTTAAATCAATTACCTTAGGAAGGTATATTACTTTTTCAGGATTAATCTTTTTAAGGTAATCACCAGTATCCCATTTATTATTCATGTTTGAATCTTTAATTAAGCGTAAACTATATTTACCAGGCTCTAAATTTGAAAAAGTATAACTGTCGTTTAAAGTATCCCCCGATTTTTTTCTTGTGACATTCCCTTTAAAATCTAATAACTCAATAAAATAAGAAATAGGAATGTCTCCTTGCAATTGAATTATAATAATCCCATAGTCTTCAGCTGATTTAGTTTTTAAACTAAATTCTAGTTTTTTATTTGTATTATACCATAGATCCTCAACTGAATCTGGATTTAAAATCACACGGTAATTGTCGTTTGGAAGTGGATTTATTTTAATATAAAACCTATCAAAATTTTCATCCATACTTAATTTAAAATCGACTTGCAAAGAATCAACATCAAGGATCTTAATATTTTCTGAGTTTAAGTTTAAAAGGGGTAAGTTGCTTTCAATAATTATTGAATCGGAGAGATTTAAAAAATTTTTTTGAATATTTTTAATTACAAGCGAGTCTTTAATTATTTTTTTTGGTTTAACAATAACAGTCTTAGAGGTATCTTTGATTTTTAAATTAAAAATAAGTGAATCAAATTTTGTAGGATTTGAATACCAAAAATTTAATGTGTCTTTGGTTCTGTGTTCATTTATTAAAAATCTAAAGTCCTCATCAACAATATTTTTAAGGCTAATTTCATCATTTATATAGTCACCGTAATATGGAAACTCAACATGATGATCATTAATATACTTTGGTATTCCCCATCCAAAATTTGTAATTTCTTTAAATAAAACAAGTTCAGCGAAAGTGTCTTTAGGAATTTCAATTGTTTTATCTAAAAATCCAACTTTGTCAATATTTTGATCAAATAAATAATTACCTCCAAAATCCTCAATTGCAATCAATTCATATTTACCTGCCCTTAGGTTTTCAAATTTAAAATCTATACTGTCCGAAATTGAAACATATAATGGTTTTTTTAAAAAAATAGTTGAATCGTTATAACTAGAATCAATTGGATATAATTGTAATGATATGGAAGGACTAATTTCTTTGTTAATAGCGTCCTTAATTTTGCCAAAAAACTCTAATGAATCAATTGTTGCCCCTGTTGAAAGTGAATAAGAAAAAAAAGCAAGTTCGTTTGATTCATTATTGTCTTGAATACTTTTACCAAAATTAAAAGTGTATGTTGTATTTTCATCTAGCGGTTTTAAAAGTTTGATTTCGATTTTTTTGGAAGCACTAATTTTGGGTTTTATATCATAAAAGCTTTTTTCAATAGGTGGAGAAATTATTAGTTGTTTATCAATTTCATTAAGTTTGATATATTCATCAAAATTTAAAGTAATTAATTCTTTATTAAAAAAAATTGATTTTTGTTTTGGTGTTGCTTTTATCATTATTGGAGGTATGGTATCCTTTTCTCCACCTGTGGGGACTCCTCTTTTGGCACAGTTATTTAGCAAAAAAATAAATAGTAAACAAAAAACTAAAATAATTGATTTCTTCATTCTTGTTATCAATTAATACAAAATAAAAACATATTTTTAGAATCTGCTACTAATTATTTTTATTTATGTAATATCTTTTTAATTATAATCTTAATTCAAAGATTAAAATATCTAAAAAAAAATTATTTTTATGAAATGTTAGATTTTAAAAAAATAATATCACATGCAAAAGAATATGGTTTTATTTTTCAGTCAAGTGATATTTATGATGGATTAAGTGCTGTTTATGATTACGGACAAAACGGTGTTTTGCTAAAAAATAACATTAAAGATTATTGGTGGAAATCAATGGTTCAAATTAATCCTGATATTGTTGGCATAGATTCATCAATTTTTATGCATCCAACAACTTGGAAAGCTTCTGGTCATGTTGATGCGTTTAACGATCCTCTAATTGATAATAAAGATTCAAAAAAAAGGTATAGAGCTGACGTTTTAATTGAAGAGTATTGTTCAAAAATTGAAAAAAAAATTAAAAAAGAAATAATCAAAGCTAAAAAGAGGTACGGAGAAAAATTTAATGAAAAAGAGTTTACAGCTACAAACCCAAGAGTAAAATCTTACAATGATAAAATCAAAAATATATTAAAAAGGCTTGCTAAGTCACTTGATAAAAATAATTTAATGGATGTTAAATTATTAATTGAAGAACTTCAAATAACTTGTCCAGTTTCTGGATCTAAAAATTGGACTGATGTGAGGCAATTTAATCTTATGTTTGGAACAAAAATTGGAGCTTCATCGGAGTCTTCTATGGAGCTTTATCTCAGACCTGAAACTGCTCAAGGTATTTTTTTAAATTTTTTAAATGTCCAAAAGTCAAGTAGATTAAAAATCCCTTTTGGAATTGCTCAAATAGGAAAAGCTTTTAGAAATGAAATTATTGCTCGTCAATTTATTTTTAGAATGAGAGAGTTTGAACAAATGGAAATGCAATTTTTTGTTAAGCCTGGATCTCAGAAAAAATGGTATGAAAAGTGGAAGGAAAGAAGATTAAATTGGCATTTATCACTTGGGTTAAATAAAGAAAATTATCGTTTCCATGATCACGAAAAGCTTGCCCATTATGCAGATTTAGCTTCTGATATTGAATTCAATTTCCCCTTTGGATTCAAGGAATTAGAGGGCATTCATTCAAGAACAGATTTTGATTTAAAAAGTCACGAAAAATTTTCAGGTAAAAAAATTAAATTTTTTGATCAAAAATCAAATGAAAATTTCACTCCATATGTAATTGAAACATCAATTGGATTGGATAGAATGTTTTTAGCAATTTTTTCACACTCACTAAATGAGGAAAAACTTGAAGACGGCTCGTCAAGAATTGTTTTGAAACTACCTGAAATATTAACACCTGTTAAAGTTGCTATATTACCTCTTGTTAAAAAAGATGGATTATCTAAGTTAGGAGATAAGATATGTAAGGATTTAAAATGGAGTTTCAATGTTATCTACGATGAAAAAGATGCAATTGGAAGAAGATATAGAAGGCAAGATGCAATTGGTACTCCTATTTGTGTTACAATTGATCACCAAACTTTAAAAGACCAAAAAGTCACTATAAGGGATAGAGATACTATGGCTCAGGAAAGGGTAAAAATTAAAAATATCAATGAATTTATTAGAAATAAATTAGATTTTAGAAAGTGGTTAGAAAAATTTGATTCTTAATGAAAATAATTTCTTACAACATAAATGGGATCAGAGCTGCATTAAAAAAAAATTTAATAAACTGGATTAAAAGTGAATCTCCTGATATTATTTGCTTTCAAGAAATCAAAGCAAATAAAGAGCAATTTGATTTTAAAATTTTTAATCTATTAGGATATCATAATTTTTGGTTTTCAGCTCAGAAAAAAGGTTACAGCGGGGTGGCAATATTATGTAAAACTAAACCTAAAAAAATAGAATATGGAACAGGAATTGATCATATTGATTTCGAAGGAAGAGTTATAAGAGCAGATTTTGAAAAATTTTCAGTTATAAGCCTTTATCTGCCTTCAGGGACAAACAACCTGAGACTCAATTATAAATTTAAGTTTATGGATGATTTTTTAAATTATATTAATAAACTTAAGCAAAAGTTACCAAATTTGATTATTTGTGGTGATTATAATATTTGTCATAAACATATTGATATACATGATCCAATTAGAAATAAAAATGTCTCTGGTTTTTTAATTGAAGAAAGAATGTGGCTAGATCAATTTATAGAACTAGGATTTACAGATTCATTTAGATTATTAAATAATAATCCTCATGCATACAGTTGGTGGAGTTATAGGGCAAATTCAAGGCAAAATAATAAGGGGTGGAGAATTGACTATAATTTGGTTTCAAATTCAATTAAGAAAAATATTTATAAATCATATATTTTATCTGATGTTTATCACTCTGATCATTGTCCAATCGGTGTTGAATTAAAATTTAATAATTAAAATTTAAATCTTTTTATAATGAGATATTCAATATTGCCAAATTCAGACATCAAAGTGAGTAAAATATGTTTAGGAACAATGACTTTCGGAAAACAAAATAGTGAAGCTGAGGGGCACTTCCAAATGGATTATGCATTTGAAAAAGGGGTTAATTTTTTTGATACAGCTGAACTTTATCCAGTCCCAGCTTGTGAAAAAACTCAAGGAGAAACAGAAAAAATTATTGGTACATGGTTTAAAAAAAGCAGAAAAAGAGATAAAGTTATTTTAGCTTCAAAGGTTGCAGGTCCAGGGTCTTATACATCACATATAAGAGATAATTTAAGTTTTAAAAAGGAACACATCAATGAGGCTGTAAATAAAAGTTTAAGTAGATTACAAACAGATTATATTGACTTATACCAATTACATTGGCCGGAAAGAAAAACAAATACTTTTGGTGAAAGAGGATTTAAATATGACATAAATGATAAATGGCAGGAAAATTTTGAAGAAGTCTTATTATCTCTAAAAGAATTAATAAGTTGTGGTAAAATTAGAAAAATTGGTTTATCGAACGAAAATCCTTGGGGATTAATGAGATTTTTAGAACTTTCGAAACAAAATTTACCCAAAATGATTACAATTCAAAATCCTTATTCTTTACTAAACAGAATTTTTGAAGTTGGCAACTCTGAAATATGTATTAGAGAAAAAGTAGGCTTACTTGCATATTCACCATTAGCTTTTGGAGTATTATCAGGTAAGTATAGAAAAAATAAATTACCAAAAAATTCAAGATTAGAATTGTTTCCAAATTTCAAAAGATATAGTAGTAATAATGCAACTAAAGCTACTGAAAGATATTATGAAATTGCTTTACAAAATAATATGTCATTAACTGAATTGTCACTTGCATATGTAACTGATAGGCCATTTGTAACGTCAAACATAATTGGTGCTACTAAAATGGAACAGTTAAAGGAAAATATTAATAGTGTTAAAATAAGTTTGAATAAAGAAGTTATTAAAGAAATTGAAAAAGTTCAAAATTTGATTCCAGACCCATCACCTTAATCTTCTGTATTTTATTCCAGGTATTGAGCTGATAAGTTTTTTTGTAATAGAATTTTTAGGATTTTTATATAAATCGTCAGCTTCATTATATTCTTTTATTTGACCCTTGTCCATAACAATAATTTTATCAGATATATATTTTACAACTGAAATATCGTGAGATATAAATATATATGAAAGTTCTAATTTGGTTTTAAGATCCTTTAATAAATTTAATATTTTTGCTTGTATTGAAATATCTAATGCAGCTACAGATTCATCAAAAATTAAGATTTTAGGTTTCACTGATAGGGCTCTAGCAATTACTACTCTCTGTCTTTGACCTCCTGAAAGTTGAAACGAAAATCTATTATAAAAATCATAGCTTAATCCTACTTGATAAAGTAATTTTTTAGCAATTAATATATTTTCTTTTAAACTATTATTTTGATAATTACTAATGCTTTCAACTAAGATATTACCAATAGTTTTTTTTGGATGAAGGGCACTATATGGATCTTGAAAAACTAGCTGAATATTTTTTCTTAAATTTTTTAAATCATCTTTTTTTAAAGCATTTACAACCATATTATCATAAATAATTTTCCCTGAAGTAGGGGGGTCTAAAAAATTTAAAGTTTTACCCAAAGTAGATTTACCAGAACCTGACTTTCCAAGAATACCTAATGTTTCCCCTGGATATAATTTGAAATTAATATTTTTTAAAGCATCAAAATATTTAGTTTTAGTTAAAATAGATCTTTTTTCAATATATTTTTTATAGATCCCTTCTACTTTTAAAATTGGAATTTTGGAATAAATTATTTTTTGATTTTCTATTCTTTTTTCATGAGGGATTATAATTTTTTCATATTTCCTTGAGTTACCATTAGCAACAGTTGGTAATTTTTCCAATCTATAATTGATTGGTGGTTTTGAATTAATAAGATTTTTAGTGTATTTATTTTTTGGATTATTTAAGACTTTACTAGTATCACCTTTTTCAATAATTTTACCATTTTTTAAAACAATAATTTTATTTGCCAATTCTGAAACTAGAGATAAATCATGTGATATAAATAAAACACTCATGGATGTTAATTTCTGAAGTTCTTTTATTAAATCAATTATTTCTTTTTGAACAATAACATCCAAGGCAGTTGTTGGTTCGTCAGCTATGAGAATTTTTGGATTACATATAAGAGCCATTGCAATCATAACTCTTTGTTTTTGACCTCCACTAATTTCGTGTGGATAACTATTAAAAATTCTGTTAGGATCTTTTAATTTAACCCTATGAAGTTGTTTTAAAATTATTTTTTTTGACTCTTTTTGTGAAATTTTATTGTTAGTGTGAATTTCTAAAACTTCTTTGATTTGCCTTCCACATCTCATAGATGGATTTAATGAGGATTGAGGTTCTTGAAAAACTATTCCAATTTGTTTACCTCTAATATTCAGCCATTCCTTTTCTTTTAATTCCAATAATGATAATTCATTAAAAAAAATAGAACCAGAGCAATTAAATTTTTTTGACAATAATCCAAGTAAAGATAATGCAGTAATAGTTTTTCCACTCCCAGACTCACCAACAATTGCAAGAATTTGGTTTTTAAGAATAGAAAAATTAATATTATCTATAATTTTAGAATTATCGATTGAAATTCTTAAATTTTTAATCCTAAAAAGTTCATCTTTTTTATTCATAAAAAAATTAATTTATAACAATCTAGAATTTTTCTGCAAATTCTTTAGCAAAATAGCTTGCAATTAATTTTGCGCCGGCCCTTTTGAATGAAACAAGTTGTTCATACATTATATTGTCATAATCTAAATATCCTAATTTAGCAGCAGCTTTAATCATTGAGTATTCGCCACTTACTTGATAGCTGGCAATTGGAGTATTAATTTTAGAACTCAATTTACTTATTATGTCTAGGTATGCAATTCCAGGTTTTATCATTACTATGTCAGCACCCTCCTCTATGTCATTTATGGTCTGTTTAATTGCTTGATTGCTATTGTGAATATCAAGTTGATATGTTTTTTTATCTCCAAACCCTGGAGATGAATCTAATGCATCTCTGAAAGGGGCATAATAAGACGAAGCATATTTAGCACTATAACTCATGATTGCTGTATCATGAAATTGATTTTTTTCTAAAATTTTTCTAATTGCTAGAATTCTTCCATCCATCATATCACTAGGGGCAATTATGTCTGCTCCAGACTTGGCATGTGAAAGAGCCATACGGCTTAAAATTTCAATAGTTTCATCATTTAAAACTTTTCCGTTTTTAACAATTCCATCGTGACCATAAGAAGAGTAAGGGTCAAGTGCAACATCAGAAATTACAATCATTTCTGGAACAGTATTTTTTATTGTTTTAATAGCTCTTTGCATTAATCCATCAGGGTTTAAAGCTTCTGAACCATTATTATTCTTTAAAGAAGGATCAACTTTTACAAATAATAAAACCGATTTTAATCCAATCTGCCATAGCTTTTTCACTTCTTTTTTTATTAAATCTGTACTATATCTATAGTAATCAGGCATTGATTCAATTTCTTCTTTCTTATTTTTACCTTCAGTAACAAAAAGAGGTACAATAAAATCATTAAGATTCAAATAATTTTCTTGGACTAGCTTTCTTATACTATCATTTTTTCTTAGCCTTCTATTTCTTTTAATTGGGTACATATATTTAAATTTATTTAATCCAATTTTTTGGTTTTTGTAGGATTGATATCAATTTTTCTTCTTTTGAACCTAAATTAGGAAAAAAGTTATATTGCCATCTTACAGTTGGAGGTAGACTCATCATAATACTTTCAATTCTTCCTTTAGTTTTAATTCCAAATAAAGTACCTTTATCATGAATTAAATTAAATTCTGCATATCTCCCTCTTCTTATTTCTTGCCACATTTTTTCATATTTTGTGAAAGGCATTTCTTTTCTTTTATTAACTATGGGCAAATAAATTTTCAAAAAGTTATCTCCTAATTCTTTTACAAATGAATTCCATTCTTTTAGTGATTTTTCAGGGGTGTCTTTTAAGTAATCAAAAAATAAACCACCTACTCCCCTTGCTTCATTTCTATGTGAATTCCAAAAATATTTATCGCATTTTGTTTTATATTCTATATATAGATTTTCACCATATTTATCACAAATTTCTTTACAATTTTTATGAAATAAAATTACGTCATTTTCAAATATATAATATGGAGATAAATCAATTCCACCACCAAACCATTGATCACATTTATTACCTAACAAATCTATCATTTCAAAGTATCTTATATTAAAATGCACAGTAGGTATCATTGGATTTAAAGGATGAAAAACAATACTTAATCCGCAAGCAGAAAAGTTTTTATTTTTTGTTTTAAGCTGTGATTGCATTATTTTGGGTAAAGTCCCGCTTATTGAAGAAATATTTACACCACCTTTTTCAAAAATATTTCCATTAGAAATCACTCTAGTCCTTCCTCCCCCACTATCATGATGGTCCCAAAGATCCTCTAAAAAACTGGATTTACCATCAATTTTTTCGATTTTTGAGGTAATTGTGTTTTGAAGATTTTCTAAATAGTTATAAAAATTACTTATCATAAAAATTAAGTATTGAATTCTTTAACGCTTTCAATAAATGCTTTGGCATGTGAAACAGGGATATTAGGTAAAATACCATGTCCCAAATTCACAATGTAATTTTTTGTACCAAATTCTTTAATCATTTTTTTCACATCATCTTTTATTTTTGGGATAGGAGACAATAATCTTGCAGGGTCATAATTACCTTGGAAAGTAATGTTATTATTACTTTGACTTTTTGCATATTTCGCTGAACAAGTCCAATCTAGTCCAATTCCACTGGCGCCAGATAATGACATTTCTTTGATAGCATACCAGCATCCTTTTGCAAAAATTATCGCATGGGTCGAATCCTTAATTGAATCAATAATTTGTTTAATATAATTCCATGAAAATAAATAATAATCTTTTTGGGATAAAACACCACCCCAAGAATCAAAAATTTGAATGACATCTGCTCCTGAATTAATCTTTGATTTTAAATATTCAATGGTAGTATTTGTTATTTTTTGTAAAAACTTATGACTTATTTCAGGGTTTTTAAAAATAAATTCTTTAGCTACATTAAAATTTTTAGATCCACTTCCTTGAACTGCATAACAAAACAAGGTCCAAGGAGCTCCAGCAAATCCAATTAATGGGATGGAACTATTAAGTTCCTTTTTTGTTAATTTAATTGCCTCTAATACATATCCAAGTGATTCTTCAATATTGGGAACAATAATTTTTTCAATTTGTTTTTTGGTTTTTATTGGTTCAGGAATGTAAGGCCCGAAATTATTTTTCATTTCTACTTTTATCCCCATTGCTTGTAAAACAACTAAAATATCACTGAAAATAATTGCAGCATCAGGATTTAATTCTTTTATAGGCATAAGTGTAATTTTAGTTGCTAATTCAGGGGTTTGACATCTTGTGAAAAAATCATATTTTTTCTTTAATTTCATGAATTCAGGTAAATATCTTCCAGCTTGACGCATCATCCAAACAGGAGGTCTATCACATGGATCTCCATTTAACGCCTTAAGGAGTAAATCATTTTTTATCATAATTTTAATTGTAAAAATTATTTAGTGACCATATAAGATCTTTAATAGTTGGGTTTTCAGGAACATGAATTTTTTTTGTGAAAGGCATTACTTCAGATGCTGTAGTTGAACCAATGCAAAAACATCTTTCAGAGGTTATTGAATTTATACTTAAAAAACTTTTCACTCCGGAAGGGCTATAAAATAATATTGCATCGAATTTTTTTGAGATTTTTTTTGGAGTTAAATCAGTCTTATATACTTCAATTGTATTTACAGAGTAATTATTTGTTTTGAGTTTATTTTCAATTGAATTAATTCTTCTATTTCCACAAAAAAAACTGTAGTCTTTGTTTATTTTTTTTTTAATTAAATATTCAGCTAATTCATATCCATTAGAAAAAGAGGAAATAACATTGAGATTATTTTCAACTAGCAATTTTTTTGTTTCGTCACCTACACAAAAGAAATCATTTTTAATTAAAATATTTTTTATTTTTTGTTTTGATAAAACAACCTTTACGGCATTTTTACTAGAAAAAATTATTGGACTGTTTGTTTTGTTAAAAGAAAAATTTAGAGGAGAAATTTTTATAAAATTTTTTTCTTGTATAGAGAATTTTCTATCAGAAAATTCTTTTCTGTGCTTATTTTTTAAAATTTTAGTTGATAAAATATTATAGGGCATTTCTATCATTTTTGAATTCATCAATTAATTCCTTTCCTCCTGACAATAAAAGTTCATTTGCAACTTTTTGACCCAAATCTTTATATTTGATATCGATATTATTTTTAGTCACAGTAATTTTTTTTGATCCACACAGGCTAAAAACACCACCTTTAAAAATTATTTGATTATTCACGATTTTAGCAAATGCTCCAATAGGAGTTGAACAACCTCCTTCTAAGGTTTTTAAAAAATCTCTTTCAATTTTCGTACAAATTTCAGTATTTTTATCATTAAGTAAATTCATTTTTCTTTTTAGTTTATAATTGTCACTTTTTAAAACAATCATAATTGCTCCTTGCGCAGGGGCTGGAATCATCCAATTAAGTGTTTTGATAATTTTATTACTTATTTTTAGTCTTTGAATTGCAGCTTCAGATAATATAATTCCATCTATATTTTCTTTGTAAAGTTTTTTTATCCTAGTATTTATGTTTCCTCTAATTGGAACAATTTTATGTTTTTTAAATTTACTTAGCCATTGGGATTTTCTTCTGAGACTTCCAGTGCCTATAAAACTATTTTCATTTAATTTTTTAAATGGGATTTTGGTTAAAATCACGTCTTGTTCAGAGTCTCTTTTCAGAACTGCCCCTTGGCTAATTCCAGATGCAAGTGATGTGGGTACATCTTTCATGCTATGGATTGCGATGTCAATTTTATCATTTAATAAAGCCGAATCCAATGATTTTGTAAAAACACCTTGAATTCCCATTTCATATACAGGTTTAGTTAAATTTATGTCACCATCACTTTTAATAAAAGATAAAGAAGAATTAATTCCTATTTTAGATAGCATTTTTTTAACTTTTAAAGCTTGCCATATAGCAAGTTCACTATCTCTAGTCCCAATTCGGACTTTTTTATTCATCACTTTTTATATCAAGTTCAAAAATATTTTTCATCATACTTGTAGTCTCATATGCTTTATCAGGATTATCTTTGATGTATGATGCAAACTGACCCGTTAATTTCTCAATAATATTATCTGATACACAATTAATACTGAGAGATTTTTTTCTTTTTCTAAATTTATTGGTGATTTGTCCTTTTTGCTCAGAAATTAACTTTTCTCTAAATGCCTTAATCGTAGGTACAAACTGTCTATGTCTAACCCATTCCATAAATTCATTTTCAATAGTTTTTATTATTCTTTCTGCTTTTGGAACTTGTTTTGATCTATTTTTTTGAGTTTGATCAGTAATTTGAGAAAGTTCGTCAAGATTAATAAGTTTGATATTTTTTAAATCTTCAACATTGGAATCAACATTACTAGGAATAGATAAATCTAAGATCAACAATTTTTTTGAAGAAAAAATAAGGTCTTTTTCAATAGTTGGCTTAAGTGAACTTGTAGCGACAATTAGAATATCAGCATCTGAAATTTCTGAAGGAAGAGAACCATAATCTCTAACTTTAACATTAAATTTCATAGCAACCTTCTCTGCTTTTTCTTTTGTTCTGTTTATTAAATAAATATGATCATTTTTTGTGTGCTTTATAAGGTTTTCGCATGTGTTTCTTCCAATTTTACCTGTTCCAAATAAGAGGATTTTTTTTTCAGATATTTTTTTTACGTTATTTATTATATATTGAACGGATGCAAATGATAGTGATGCAGCTCCAGAAGAAATATTAGTTTTATTTTTTATCAGTTTACTAGCTTGAATTACATGATTTAATAATCTTTCAATAAAAAAATTCTTTATTGCTAAATTTTTAGCTAAAGAAAAACTTTGTTTGATTTGACCAATAATTTCAAAATCACCTAAAATCTGGCTATCAAGCCCAGCACCAACTCTAAAAAGATGATTAACAGCTTTTTGGTTTTCCATTACATACCCTAATTTTTTTAAAACTTTCTTAGTACCAACAGAGTTTTCACAAAGAAGATCAATTAATTCATTTGAATTATTTGCGATAGCGTATACCTCAGTTCTATTGCAAGTAGATAAAACGAATAAGTCATCAAAATTTTTTTCTTGGCCACTTTTAAGTAACTGAGTAGATAGAGTTTTGTTGAGATTGAACTTACCTCTTGTCTCTAGGTCAGCATTTTTATAACTAATGCCAACTAAATAAAATTTTTTATTAGATTTAAAAATCACAATTTTTTTAAAATATTTACAAAAATATATTACGATTTAAAAATAAAACAACGATAAAAGTACTTTTAATATCAAAATATTTTATTTTTACCGTAATATTGTTTTTTGTATATTAAATATGACTAAATAAGATATAAAATGTTTAAAACTTATTTAGAAAAACTCTAAATAACAATTTTTTTTGTGATGAAAAATAACGATTTAAGAACTTTTTTAGAGTTGTCAATTGAAGACGGTTTCTCAGTAATAATTTTTGAAAACAATTTAGATCAAATAATTTTAAAGAATAAACAAACAAATAGAAGTTTTATTCAATTTCATTTTTGTTTAAAAGGGCAAGCAGATTTCATTTTTAATGAGGGTAATTATTCTTTTAGTGTTCATGAATCAAATTCTATACTTTTATATAATCCAAAAAAAATTCTTCCAATTAATTTAAATCTTTTCCCTAATTCTTGGGTAGTAAGTATCATTATTTCAATTAAAAAATTTCATAGTTTGTTTTCTAAAGATGCCGATCATATTCATTTTTTGAGTTCTGAAAATATTGAAAAAAAATATTATGATAATAATGTAATAAGTCCAAGTATGTCAGTTGTTTTAAATCAAATCTTTAATTTAAATATTCATAAAAGTATGGAGTCACTGTATTTAAAAGGGAAGGTATATGAATTGATGAGTTTATATTTTAATAAAAATGAAGAAAGTATGTTTGATCAATGTCCTTTTCTAGTTGATGAGGAAAATGTAAGAAAAATTAGAATGGCAAAAGAGATAATTCTAAATAATATTTCCGAACCCCCTGGATTAGTAGAATTATCTGAAAGAATAGGATTAAATATTAAAAAGCTTAAGGAAGGATTTAAACAAATTTATGGTGATACCGTTTATGGATATTTATTGGACTATAAGATGAATGAAGCAAGGAGAATGTTATCTTCAAGAAATTTTAATGTTAATGAAGTTGGATTGAAAATTGGGTACAGTACTTCAAGTCATTTTATTGCAGCCTTTAAAAAGAAATATGGAACAACACCAAAAAAATATTTAATGTCATTATCTTAGACAAAAAAAATAGTCTATTGTTTTAATTTTTTAAAAAAAAATTGTGATGAAAGGAGTTTTGATGGTTAATTTGGGCTCTCCTGACAGTCCAAATCCTAAAGATGTAAAAAAATATTTATCCGAATTTTTAATGGATGAAAGGGTTATTAGAATTCCTGAATTTTTTAGGACATTACTTGTTAAAGGAATTATTTTAAACACTCGCCCAAAAAAATCTGCTAAAGCTTATAAAAAAATTTGGTGGGATGAAGGTTCTCCTCTTATTGTTTTGTCTAATAGGTTATTAAACAAGGTTAAAGCAAATACCAGTATCCCAATTAGCCTTGCAATGAGATATGGTAACCCCTCAATTAAAGATGGATTATCAAATCTAGTTGATTTGGGGGTTGACCAAGTATTGGTTATTCCATTATATCCTCAGTATGCAATGGCATCAACTGAAACTATCTTAGTTTTAGCTGAAGAAATAAGAAAAAAGTTTTTTCCTGAACTAAATTTAACTTTTATAGAATCTTTTTATAATCATTTGGACTACATAAAGGTTCTGGGAAATTCAATTAAAGATTCATTAGACGGTAAAGAATGGGAACACTTATTATTCTCATACCATGGTATACCTGAAAAGCATATTAAAATTTCTGATATCACTAAGTCACATTGTAAAATTGATAAGAAATGCTGTTTGGAAAACTCAAAAGCACACCAATATTGTTATAGACATCAGTGTTATGAGACAACTAGTCAAGTTGCAAAATTTTTAGGATTGGAAGAGGGTAAATACTCTACTTCTTTTCAATCAAGAATTCTATCTACTGTTAATCCTTGGTTAAAGCCATACACTGATAAAGTTTTGTCTGAATTTGCTAAACAAGGAGTAAAAAAAATGGCTGTAGTAACCCCTGCATTTGTTTCAGATTGTTTGGAAACACTAGAGGAAATTGGAATGGAAGCTGTGGAAGATTTTGAAAAAGATGGAGGTGAGACTCTTCATGTTGTTCCTTGTATTAATGACAGGCTTGATTGGGTTAAAGTTTTAAGCCGATGGATAGATGAATGGGCAAATTCTGAAATGGTCATTAAATGATCAAAAATTCTTTTTCTTTAGGAATTGAACCCATTGGAAAACTACTTATAAAACAAGCATTACCTGCATCAATGGGTATTTTAGTTATGTCTTTAAATATTCTTATTGACACAATTTTTGTTGGGCAGTGGATTGGAGCTGATGCTATAGCTGCTATTAATGTTGTTTTACCAATTTCTTTTTTTATTGCAGCTTTAGGAATGTCTATTGGAATGGGAGGGGGTTCAATAATTTCCAGAGCTTTGGGTAAGAATGATAGGGCAAAATCTAATAAAACTTTTGGAAACCAAATTTCGCTAACGTTACTTTCTACAATTACTTTTATGATTTTAGGGTTGACTTTTAAAGAATATTTAATTCCTTTATTTGGAGGTAAAGGTGTTTTATTTGAACCTGCTCAAATATATTATACTATTGTTTTATATGGTGTTCCTGTTCTTGGATTTTGTATGATGTCTAATAACATAATAAGGGCAGAAGGAAAGCCAAAAAATGCTATGTATGCCATGATAATACCTTCAATAACCAATCTTTTTCTAGATTATTTATTGATTTATGAATTTCAACTTGGAATGTACGGAGCAGCTTGGGCTACCACAATTTCTTATGTTGTATGTGCATTATACATAGCTATTTATTTTTTAACTAAAAAGTCAGAATTACTTTTAAAAATTTCGGATTTATTTTTTCAATACGATTTGGTAAAAGAGATTGGGTTACTAGGGTTTGTCACTTTAGCTAGGCAGGCAGTAATAAGCTTTTCAATCTTGATAATTAATAACGTATTGTTTAGTTTGGGTGGTGAATCTTTAATTGCAAGTTATGCAATAATTAGTAGAATGTTAATGTTTGCTTTATTTCCCGTTTTGGGTATAACTCAAGGATTTGTTCCAATTGCAGGATATAATTTTGGAGCAAATAAAAGAACTCGCGTTTATGAGGTAGTAAAGAAAGCAATAATATATTCAACTATATTAGCATCAATTATTTTTATTTTTATATTTTATTTTTCTGATGAAATAGTAAGGGTTTTTACTGATGATAAAGTAGTTATAAATCAGACTCCAAGCGCTTTAAGATTAGTTTTTCTAACCACTCCAATTATTGGGATCCAACTTATTGGTTCAGCATATTTTCAGTCAATAGGGAAGGCATTTCCAGCGTTATTATTAACTTTAACTAGGCAAGGTTTTTTTTTAATTCCTCTTGTATTAATTTTGCCTATTTTCTTTGGATCTACTGGTGTTTGGATTTCTTTTCCAATTGCTGAATTTATAGCTACAATTGTGACTTTTATATATTTACGTAAAAAGCTTTTAAAGTATATTAACTATGACTAAACTTTACTCTTAAGGATCTTTTTGTAATTTAGAAGAAATAAATATATCATCAAGATTTGGAAGTTTATTACAATTATATAAAATCACTTCATTTAATTTTTGTAATTACTTGGTTTGCTGGCCTTTTTTATATTCCTAGGATTTTTATTTATCATATTGAAGCTCAAAAGAAAAGTGAAATTGAAAAGGAGATTTTGAGTAGTCAATTAAAATTAATGGCTAAAAGATTATGGTATATTATCACTTGGCCTTCAGCTATTTTAGCTACATTTTTTGGATTAATATTACTCTATATTTTTCCTCAATTGCTTTTACAAGAATGGATGATTATTAAATTATTCATAGTGGGAGGGTTATATTTTTATCAAATTAAAACTCATAAAATATTTTTAGAACTTCAGCGAAATTCTTTTAGGTACTCTTCTTTTTTTATGAGAGTTTGGAATGAGATAGCTACTGTTATTTTATTTTCAGTAGTTTTCTTAGCATTATTAAAATCAAAATTCGATTGGTTATTTGGAGTTTTAGGTTTGATTTTTTTATCAATAATTTTGATTTTTTCCGTAAAACTTTATAAAAAATGGCGTGAGCGAAAATAATAATTTTTTTAAAAATAAGATTTCGTTAAGATCAAGGATTTTTTTCTTTATGATCCTTTTAGTTATAATTTTTTCACTTTTGATCTTAGGAGCAACTTTTTATCAATACAATAACCAGTCTGCTGATTATAATGAAAGAAGACTTGAGAGAAAAGAGAATCAAGTTAAAAACCATATTAACTTTATTTTAAAAAGAGATTCAATTTATAATAAATTTCAAAAAATTAAAGACAATTTATTTACTGATTTTAGTTCAATTGCAGAAATCCATAAAGTTGAGTATGCTCTTTTTGATCTGAAAGGGGGACCTATTTTTTTTTCATATGTATTAAATAACACTTCAATTTCAAATTATAAATTATCTGAACAAATAATCTACGATTTGAATTTATCAAATAGCAAAAGATTAGTAGTTCAAAATAAAGAAGAGATTGGAAAATTTCAATCCTCATATAGTATATTACACAATAATAAAAATGAGCCTTTTTCAATTTTATATTTCCCCTATTTTGAGGATATTTCATTTAGTACTACAGAATTAAATACCTTTCTATTAACCTTATATCAAATTTATTTTTCTATGATAATAATATCAATTCTGATTGCATTTTTGATGTCAAGATTGATAACTTTTCCATTAGAAAAAATTAGACAAAAGATTGATCAAACAGGTATAATGAAGTCAAATCAAAAAATATATTTAACTAATGCAAGTAAAGAGATTGACAGTTTAGTTAATTCATACAATAGTATGATAGATACTCTTGAATTAAATCTTGAAAAACTTGCTGAATCAGAGAGGAAACAGGCTTGGCAGGAAATGGCAAAACAAGTAGCTCATGAGATAAAAAATCCTCTTACTCCAATGAGATTGAATATTCAAAGTTTTCAAAAAGAATTTAATTCAAATGATCTGGAAAACAAAAAGAAATTAGATGTATTTTCAAAAGCATTAATTGAACAAATTGACACAATGAGTAGAGTTGCAAATTCGTTTTCAGATTTTGCAACCCTACCGTCTAATAAAATTGAAATACTCGATATAATTGAGATAACAAAATTGGCAATTGATATATTTGAAAAAAATGTAATCTCATTTATTCATCCAAAACAACCAATTAACCATTCTATTGATAGGAATCAATGGATTAGAGTTATTACTAATCTAATTCAAAATGCATTCCAATCCATACCAAATTATAGAGAGCCACAAATAAAAATTTCCATAATTGAAAAATCTCAAGAAATTCAAATTATAATTTCAGATAATGGTTTAGGCATAAAAGTTGAAAATAAAAATAAAATTTTTGAACCACGATTTACAACTAAGTCTGGGGGAATGGGACTGGGATTAGGCATTGTTAAGAAAATTATTGAATCTTTGAATGGCGAAATAGAATTCCAATCCAATTTAAATAAAGGAACAGATTTTATAATTAAATTAAAAAAAAATGAAATTTAAATATCTAATTCATGAGCAAAGAGATTTAATTAGTGTAGTTTATATTAATAGAATAAAAAAATTAAATTCTTTAAATATTGGGATATTAGAAGAAATAAATCAT
The DNA here is from genome assembly GCA_905381055.1 of uncultured Flavobacteriaceae bacterium. Classification (GTDB taxonomy): domain Bacteria; phylum Bacteroidota; class Bacteroidia; order Flavobacteriales; family Flavobacteriaceae; genus TMED220. Next base: position 6,185 of record CAJPUR010000004.1, on the reverse strand, counting down.
TTATTTAAGATTTTAAAAAAAGATAATTCAACCAGAATAATTATTATTACCGGGAAAGGGGATAAAGCTTTTGTTGCTGGAGCCGATATATCGGAGTTTTCTAACTTTAAAAGTAAGGAAGGATTTAATTTATCAATGAAAGGGCAAAATGAGGTTTTTAATTTCATTGAGACATTAAATAAACCTGTTATTGCTGCTATTAATGGTTATGCCCTTGGAGGAGGATTAGAGCTAGCTCTTAGTTGTCATATTAGAATTGCTTCAAAGAATTCCAAAATGGGGCTTCCGGAAACTTCTCTAGGTATTATTCCTGGATATGGAGGGACTCAAAGATTAGCTCAAATTGTTGGAAGAGGAATTGCCAATGAAATGATTTTGACAGCAGATTTTATCGATGCTGATAGGGCTCTGGCAATTGGGTTAGTTTCAAAAGTTGTAAGTTCAGAGGAGCTAATTGATTCAGCTATAAAGATGTCAAAGAAGATCTTGACCAATAGCCCTTTCGCAATTTCTAAAGCTATAAAGGCTATAAATTTTGGATTTAATCATAATAAGAATGGTTTGAAAAATGAAATTAAGTTATTTTCTGAATGCTTTGATTCAGAGGATTTTAATGAGGGAACAAATGCTTTTATTGATAAAAGGAAACCAAAATTTAAAGGAAGATGATTGTTAAAAAATAAATTTTTTTATTTTCTTTTCCACTAATTCCAAATTATAATTTATTTTTTTTATATCATTTGGAATACTCTCATGTGAATCAAAAAGTAGACTAGTAAATATAGGTATAGGGAATCCATTCCATTTATTAAATTTATATGAATTATTTATAGTTATTGGAATTATTTCTGCATCCGGAATTTTTTTTAAAATTAATTTAAGGCCTTTTTTTTTGAACTTTTTGGGAGTTCCATCTTTAGACCTAGTTCCTTCAGGGAAGATAACTATGGACCAGTTATTTTTTTTTACTTGATCACAAAATTTATCAATTTTTTGTAAAGCATCTTCTGGTAGTTTTCTGTCAATTAAAACTGATCCTCCATTTTTAAGGTAATAGGATATGCTTGGGATATTATATCCTAGTTCTTTTTTACCTACAAATCTTGGTTCAAACTTTCTTAAAAACCAAATTAATATTGGAATTTCAAAAGTACTTTGATGATTGCAAACAAAAATGATGGGTTTTTTAAATAAAATTTTTTCACGAAAGTTAAATGATATATCTGATAAAATTATTTTGTATAAACAAATTAAAAAAAAGTTTAGAGTATCTACAGTCTTTTTTAATGTCTTTACACCAAAAAGATTAAAGGAAATAGCCTGTAGTGGGTGAAATAAAATTAAAAATAAACCAAAAAGTAAATAAAAAATTGACGAAAGGATGTAAGACGAAAATTTGAACAAACCTTAGAGTTGTTTTTAGATAATAAGGAATTCAACAAAATTCATTAAAAGCATCAATAAGGTTTTCAGCTATCATGTTAGCTGGTCTTCCTTCAATGTGATGTCTTTCAAGCATATGCACTAATTCTCCATTTTTAAAAAGCGCCATACTTGGTGAGGATGGAGGGAAAGGCACCATTAAAGATCTAGCTGCATCAGTAGCCTCTTTATCAACTCCTGCAAATACCGTCACCAGGTTATTAGGTTTTTTTGTATTGTTTAGAGAAATTCTTACACCTGGTCTTGCATTTGCCGCTGCACACCCACATACAGAATTCACTACAACTAATGTAGTACCATCTGATTTTATGGCTTTTTCTACTTCACCAATTTCAGTAAGTTGTTTAAAACCAACAGAATTTAGTTCTTCTCTCATTGGTTTAATTAATTCTTCTGGATACATAATAAATTTTTACACAAAGATAAAAAGAATATATGATTATATATCTAAATTATTTTTAGATATAAAGTTATATTTGAAAAAAAAATAAAAATATATGATAAAATGGATTGGAGCTATTTTGGGTTACATGTATTTTAGGTTTGGAGGAGCAATTTTAGGGTATTTTATTGGTAGTTTGCTTGACAGAGTTATATTTAAAAATGGGAGAGGATCTATAGGAGGATTTGGGAATTATAAAATTGCTAAAGAAAAATTTGAATTGAATTTATTATCTCTTTCAGCAATAATTATTAAAGCTGACGGAAAGGTTTTAAAAAATGAATTAAATTTTGTAAGAAATTATTTTATTGGCAACTACGGTAAGGATTATGCTGATAAAATTTTTTCTAAGTTTAATTCAGAGGTAAAAAAAGAAAACCAAGATATCGAAAAAATCACCGGATTTTTTAAAAGAGTTACACCTTATGAAACAAGGCTTCAAATAATACACTTTCTTTTTGGTGTTGCAAATGCAGATGGTGCTGTTTCAGATTTAGAGCAAAAAAAACTGAAGGATATCTCAATATTTTTAGGTATTAGGAATTTAGATTTTGAAAGTATTAAAGCTATGTTTATTAAAAATGCTGATAATGCTTATAAAATTTTAGAAATTACTCCTGATGTTTCAGATTCTGAGGTTAAAAAAGCTTACAGGGAAATGGCAAAAAAATATCATCCTGATAAAATTGTAAGTGACGACCCTGCACTAAAAAAGGGGGCACAAGAAAAATTTCAAGAAGTTCAAAAAGCCTATGAGATAATTCAAAAAGAAAGGGGGATTTAATTTTAAATTAATTATGGATTCATTCAATTTTTATACTAGTTTAGGATTGTTTCATGTATTGGATTTTAATGCACTTGATCACTTATATTTCTTAGTAGCTTTGGCTTCCTCTTTTTCATATTCCAAAATTTCAAGATTAATTTATGCCGTAACCTTCTTTACTATTGGACATACTTTGGCTTTATTATTAAATTATTTTTTAAAATTCCCTTTAAATTTTGCGATAATTGAATTTTTAATTCCCATAACCATTTTCTTAACCTGTTTTCCATTAATTTTTCAAAATAAAAAATTAAAAAGTTTTGAATTGGTAAATAGTTTATATTTTGTTTTGGTATTGACTTTAACTTTTGGAGTTATTCATGGTTTTGGGTTTTCAAACTTTTATTCACAAATAGATTCTGAAAGTTTAAACCTTTATAATTTGATATACTTTTCATTGGGAATTGAATTTGCTCAGATAATTATAGTTTTAGCAGTCATTTTTTTTAAGATATTAGTTAATAAAGTATTAAGTGTTTCTTTGATTAAAATTGAAAAAGCAATAGGAATAATGATTTTATTTTTGTCATCTCTAATGATTTATGAAAATATTCCATTTTAAGAATTAAATTTCTAAATTCGTTGATCTTATATTTGTAAAGAATGAACAAGCAGTCAAAATATGATAATTCTTATTTAAAAATGGCTAAGGTTTGGGGAGATCTTTCATATTGTAAAAGAAGAAAGGTAGGGGCATTAATTGTTAAAGACAGAATGATTATTTCAGATGGCTATAATGGTACTCCCTCAGGATTTGAAAATATTTGCGAAGATGATGATAATTATACTAAGTGGTACGTCCTACATGCTGAGGCAAACGCAATTATGAAAGTTGCTGCATCAACTCAATCAACAAATGGAGCAACATTATATATTACCTTGTCTCCTTGTAAGGAGTGTAGTAAATTAATTCATCAATCAGGAATAAAAAGAGTCGTATATTGTGAAGAGTATAAAGATACTTCAGGATTAGATTTTTTAAAAAAGGCAGGAGTTGAATTAGTTTTCCATAAAATTCAATAAATAGGGTTGGAAATGAAAAAAAATAGTTCCTTATTCATTTTAATAATTTTCCTTTCACTTACGTTAGGATTTTTAATAGGCAGTAATAAAAATTTCCTTACAAACAATTCATATTTCTCTAAAAATAATTTATCAAAATTTAATTTGTTGATAAATTATTTATCAAATAATTATGTGGATCAAATAAATGTTGACAGTATAGTTGGTAATTCTATCCAGGATATAATTAAAAATTTAGACCCTCATTCAAATTATATAAGTAAGCAGGAACTTGATTTGATTTCTGATAGAATGAAGGGAAATTTCGTTGGAATTGGAGTTAGTTTTTTAATGGTTGGAGATACTGTTACAGTTGTAAATGTTATAGAGGGTGGGCCAAGCAAAAGAGCAGGGATTTTACCTGGAGATAGAATTTTAATTGCCAATAACGATACCTTGTTTAAAAGAAAGTTAAAAAACTTAGATGTTGTCAGTAAACTCAAAGGCAAGTCAAAATCATTAATAAACCTTAAAATTTACAGAAAATCAAACTCTGAATTTTTAGATTTTGAATTTAATAGAGGGGAGGTGCCATTAAAAAGTGTAATTGATTATAAAATAGCTGAAAATACTGCATATATTAAAATAAATAGATTTGCTAAAACTACTTTTGATGAAATAAAAATGACTTTATCAAAATATAAAAAAGAAAAAATAAAAGATTTAATTCTTGACTTAAGAGATAATCCAGGGGGATATTTATTTGCTGCAGAAAAAATTTTAGATGAATTTTTAAATGAAGATAAGGTTATTGTAATAACTGAAAGTAATAGCGGGAAAAAAGATAGTATCTTTGCTACTAAAGGTGGAGATTTCCTTAAAGAAAATTTATACGTTTTAGTAAATGGTCAGTCTGCATCAGCAAGTGAAGTAGTTGCAGGCGCAATCCAAGATAATGACCGAGGTATTATTATTGGAAGGCGAACTTACGGTAAGGGACTTGTTCAACAGCAATTACCAATGGGGGGAGGAGATGTAATTAGGTTAACTACAGCAAGGTATTATACTCCCGCAGGTAGATCCATTCAAAGATCATTTAAAGATGGAAATCAGGATTATTTTGATGAGATAGGAGATAGGTATTTTTCTGGTGAAATGATTAACCAAGATGCAATTCCAATTATTGATTCTTTGGAATTCAAAACAATTGGGGGAAGAAAAGTTTATGGAGGAGGAGGAATAGTCCCGGATATTTTTATCCCCATTGAAGAAATTAGTTCTGAAGATTACATAAATTATTTTTTATTAAGATCAAATATTATAAATAATTTTGTTTTTACTTTCCTAGATGGTCAAAGATCTAAATATAATAATCAAACAGCAAACGAATTTTTAAGATCACCATTAAGGGATTCCAATTTAATTATAGACAAATTTAAGATCTATTGCTACGAAAATAATATTACGGTAAATTTAGATAACAAGGATTTCATTATTAACTCTATTAAGGCATATATTGGGCTTCAATTATTTAATGAAAAGACTTTTACTGAGATAATCAATAAAGAAGATGATTTTTTAAAAAGGGCACTTGAGCTAATAAAATCAGGTTATGAGATTTAATTTTTTTTAATTTTATCATGGATTTTTCTTGATATAATTAGAATTATCAAAATAACTATTGCAGATAAAGAAGCGATTATGCCAATCAAAGCAATCATACTTTTATCATTTAGCAAATCTTGAGTATCAATTTTTGAAATATTAAAGACTAACATTAATGCAGAAATAGTAATCATTATTTTAATAAAGATTTTCATTCAAAAAATTTTCTCAAAATTAGTAATTCATTAATAAAGATTTAATATTTTTCATAAAAAATTGTAATAAATTCTGACATTATGCTTTCAATAAAAAAAACTTTAATATCAGAGGAAATTTTAGAAAAAAAATTTATTTGTGATTTGGCAAAATGCAAGGGGCTTTGTTGTGTTAAGGGTGTTTCAGGTGCACCTCTTGAAAAAGAAGAATTAAAAATTTTAAAAGAAAATTTTGATAAAATCAAGCCTTTCTTGAGTAAAAAAGGGCTCAAATCAATTAAAGAAAACGGTCTTTATGTAAAGGGTAATGATGGAGAATGGGAAACTCCTCTTGTAAAAGGTAAGGAATGCGTATATGCCGTATATGACTCAAATGGAATAGTTAAGTGTGGAATTGAAAATTCTTTCATGGATAAAAAAATTAAATGGAGAAAGCCAATTTCTTGTCATTTGTATCCAATTAGAGTAAAAAAAATTTCCAAATTAACAGCAGTAAATTATCATGAATGGGCAATATGTTCTTCGGCTTGTAAAATGGGTAGTGATTTAAAAGTTCCCCTATATAAATTTTTAAAAAAACCTTTAATAAGAAAATTTGGTTTGAAATGGTATGAAGAATTATCATCTTATGCCAAAAAATGATGTTTTAGTC
>CAJPUR010000003.1 GCA_905381055.1 uncultured Flavobacteriaceae bacterium | reverse complement strand
AAGGTACATTTTTTTATTTGCTATTGTATATAGATTTCATTATTTAAATAAACAAAATTAATTATTAAAATGAGATATTAAATTTTATTTTTGATCATTTTTATTCATTATTTTTTTGTAGTCAAATGATTGAATAAAAAATTTTTTTATTTATATTGCTTTAATTATTTAAACTAAAACAGGGTATACCTGGTAAAAAAAATTATTTTAACTAGTATTTTTTTTTATCTTTAAACTCTAAAAAAAATAAAATAAAAACTATACGACAATGAAAAAACTATTGATAGCTTCTTTGGTGGCAATTTTTTTATCTGGATTTTCTGCTAAAGCAAATTTTTCCAGTAATTTTTCTTCACTTATAAATATTGCTAATATTATTCAAGAAGAGGATCAAATGGTTCAAGAAGAGCCAGTTGCTGAACCTACTTCTTTTACTCAAGAAATTAAAAAGAGATTTATTGAAGGTGGCCCAAGCTTCATGGGGATTGTAATGTTATGTTTGATCCTTGGGTTAGCCATTTCAATCGAAAGAATTATTTTTCTCAATTTAGCTACCACTAACACAAAAAAATTAACTGAAGGTGTTGAAGCTGCCCTTTCAAGTGGAGGCGTTAATGCAGCTAAAGATTTGTGTAGAGACACAAAAGGTCCTGTCGCATCAATTTATTATCAAGGATTAGATCGAGTTGATGAGGGGGTTGAGAGTGCGGAAAAAGCCGTAATAGCATATGGTGGTGTTCAAATGGGACAACTAGAAAAAAATGTGTCCTGGATATCCCTTTTCATAGCCTTAGCTCCTATGCTTGGTTTTATGGGAACTGTAATAGGAATGATTCAAGCATTCGACAAAATTGAAGCTGCTGGAGATATGCAACCTTCTTTAGTTGCAGGTGGTATTAAGGTAGCTCTTTTAACAACTGTTTTTGGATTAATTGTTGCTATTATCTTACAGGTTTTTTACAATTATATTGTAGCTAAAATTGATGCTATAGTAAACGATATGGAAGATGCATCTATCACACTTATCGATATACTTGTTGCTCAAAAGAAATAATTTAACTAAAATATAATTCAAAATGAATGTCGATAAAATAACAAAAATTATTTCGGGTATACTAGGTTTACTTGGAGTAGTATTTCTTTTTTTAGTTATATCTAAATCAGATGAAAATATTAAAATGGATGCATCTCTAGGGGACTATTCATCAGTATCTCCAATGGTTAATTTAACAGTAGCAATCGTAATTATTACAATATTTGTAACTTTAATTTTTTCTTTAAGAGGGCTTCTTTCAGATTCAAATAAATTAAAGAAGGCTTCAATTTCTATTGGTAGTTTACTTGTTGTAGTCGCTATTTCGTTCTTGATGTCAACTGGAGTCGAAACTCCTATGAAAGATGATCAAATATTATCTGCATCAGCATCAAGATGGGTTGAAACAGGTATTAGAACTGGATATATTTTGGCTGCAATTGCTATATTTTCCATGATTTTTTCTAGTATTAAAAAAATGGTAAAGGGATAATTATGGCTAGAAGATCTTCACCTCAAGTTAATGCAGGATCTATGGCGGATATAGCATTCTTACTATTGATTTTCTTTCTAGTAACGACTACAATTGAAACTGACTCAGGAATCAATAGAAAATTACCTCCTATGGACGAATTGATCGATCCACCAATAATAAAAGAAAGGAATATTTTTACAGTTGTGGTTAATAAATACAACCAGCTTTTGGTTGAAGAAAAACCTATGGAAATAAATGAAATAAGACAAGCCGCTATTGAATTTCTTGATAATGGTGCTGGAATAGGTGAAGAGGAATGTTCATATTGTAAAGGTAATAAAGATCCAGATTCTTCTGATAATCCTGAAAAAGCAGTAATTTCTTTAAAGAATGATAGGGAAACTTCATACAAGGTTTACATTGCTGTTCAAAATGAATTGGTGGCCGCTTACAATCAATTAAGAGATAGAGAATTTAGGATTTTATATCCTAATCTTGGATTAAGTTTTGTTGAAGCTAATAAAAGATATTCTGATCCTCGAACTAGTCCTTCAGAAAAAGAAAATTTAAAACCAAAATTATCAGTTATAAAGTTGATGTATCCTCAAAAGCTTTCAGAGGCTGAACCAAGTAAAACTAATTAAGTTATGTCAAAATTTAAGAAGAAAAAAAGTAGTGAATTACCTCCTGTAAATACAGCGTCACTTCCTGATATTGTTTTTATGTTGCTTTTCTTTTTTATGGTTGCTACTGTAATGAGAGACAGTACTTTGATGGTTAATAATTCATTACCAGCTGCAGATCAAATTCAAAAGTTAGATAAGAAAGACAGAGTCATGTATATTTATGCAGGAAAACCCTCAAGCAGGTATGTTGATAAATATGGAGATCAGCCAAGGATTCAACTAAATGACAAGTTTGCATCAGTTTCTGAGGTAGCTGCTTTTGTATTAGCAGAAAGAGCCTCTAAAAGGCAAGAGCTTCAAAATGTTTTAACTACTGCATTAAAAGTTGATGGCGAAACTAACATGGGATTAATCAGTGATATAAAACAAGAATTAAGAAAGGTAAATGCACTTAAAATAAATTATACCACTAGAGTTGGTGAGTATTCTCAGAATATTGATTAAGTTTAAAGGGTTAATTAATTTTTATTAATTTCTTTAGATTAAAATAGTAAGTGAGATTCTTAATAATTTTTTTAATTTCTTTTTTAAAAATTTATTCGCAAGATATAAGTGATGAATCGCTTGAGTATAAGGAAGATCAAATTTATTTTGGAATTTCGTATATAATAATTGATCAAAAAATAAATGGCTTTAAACAAAATGGTTTTTCCAGGGGTTTCCAATTAGGAATTTTTAAAGATATTTCTTTAAGACTTAGGGGTGATTTGGCAATTGGACTGGGTTTGGGATATTCATTAAATCATCAAATATCAAATCTTAATATCCTAAAAGATAGTGGTGGAAATGAAACTTTTTCTCTTTTAAATTCCTCTTTTCAGGATTCCAAAATTAATATTTATAATAATTCAGTTGATTTCCCTTTAGAATTTCGTTGGAGAACATCTACAATAGAAAATTATTCATTTTGGAGGATCTATGCTGGATACAAATTGAGTTATAGATTTTCTAATTTCATTAAATCAAGTATTGGAAAAAGATCACTTGAAAATATAAGACCAATTTCTCAGTCAATAACTTTATCTCTTGGATATAATACTTGGAACTTATTTTTTGAATACGGGTTAACAAATATTTTTAAAAATTATGATAAAATTGGAAATGAAATTTCTTACAAATTAAGACCTATTAAAATAGGTCTTATATTTTATATTTTATAGTGTTTTTCTTAAACGTGCAACTGGAAACCCAAGTTGTTCTCTGTATTTTGCAATTGTCCTACGAGCAACGTTATATCCTTTTTCTTTTAAATTCTTTGATAAAACTATATCTGGTAAAGGCTGTTTTTTGTTTTCGTTGTCTATAAGTTGTTTTAGAATATTTTTAATTTCAAGTGTAGAAACTTCTTCACCTAAATTATTTTTCAAAGATTCAGAAAAAAAACTTTTAAGTAATTTAGTACCATAGGGAGTTTCAAGATATTTGCTATTAGCTACTCTGGAAATAGTGGAAATATCCATATCGATTTTTTCAGCAATATCTTTTAAAACCATGGGTTTTATATAATTTTCATCACCAGTTAAAAGAAAATCTTTTTGAAAATCAACAATAGCATTTATAGTTTTTAAAAGAGTTTGATGTCTTTGTTTAATTGCATCAATAAACCATTGGGCTGAATCAAGTTTTTGTTTAATAAACTGAATGGCTTGTTTTTGAGATTTATTTTTATTTTTAGATTCTTTATATCCTTTCATCATATCCATATAAGAATTTGATATATGTAGCTCTGGAGTATTTCTATTATTTATTGAAACTATCAATGATTCATTTTCAATTTTTAAAATAAAATCAGGAACAATATGAGTATTTTGAACTATTCCAGACAAGGCTCCTCCTGGTTTAGGATTGAGTTTTTCAATTTCATTAAGTCCATTTTTTAGTAAATCTTCATTCACATCAAATTTTTCTTTTAATTTATCAAAATGTTTTTTTGAAAATAAATCAAAACCCTCATTTATTATTTTTGAAGCCATAATTTGAGAAATTGAAACAGGTTTTCTAGATAGCTGAATTGATAAACATTCTTTGAGTGAACTTGATCCAATCCCGGGGGGGTCTAGAGATTGAACTTTTTTAAGAACATTTGATAGTTCTTTTTCTTCAATAAAAATATTTTGTGTAAAAGCTAAATCGTCGATTAGGTCTTGTTTTGAACGTCTTATGTATCCACTGTCATCAATACTTCCAATTATAAATTCAGCAATTAAAGTTTCTTTTTTATTTAAAATTAGAGAACCAATTTGATTTTTTAAAAGTTGGTGAAATCCAATTTCTCCTGATATAGGAATTGTTTTTTCATCTTCTTCAGAGTTGTAATTTTTTGAATTTAACTTATAGTTTGGGACCTCATCATCAGTTAAATAACTATCAATATTAATATCCTCATTATCAGTCATTTTTTCATCAAATTCATTATTCAGTGAATTTTCATCTTCATCTTTAATCTCTTTACCTTTTTCAAGGGCTGGATTCTGTTCAATTTCATATTGTAATCTTTGCTCAAAATCAAGGGTTGATAACTGCATTAGCTTCATCAACTGAATTTGTTGAGGTGATAATTTTTGAGAAAGTTTTAATTGTAATTGTTGTTTAAGCATATACTATTGCTATATGATATAAAGTTATAAAATTAATAATTTCTAGAAAGAAGCATTTTGAGGCGTTCTAGGATAAGGAATTACATCTCTTATATTAGTCATTCCAGTAGCAAATAACACTAATCTCTCAAATCCTAATCCGAATCCGCTATGCGGGACTGTACCAAATTTTCTTAAATCTAAATACCAATAAAATTCATTAATATCAATTTCCATTTTAGTCATTCTTTCTTTTAATTTTTCATAATTTTCCTCTCTTTGTGATCCACCGACTATTTCTCCAATTCCTGGGAATAAAATATCCATTGCTCTAACAGTTTTATTATCATCATTTAATTTCATGTAAAATGCCTTTATATCTGCTGGATAGTCATAAATTATAACAGGACATTTAAAGTGTTTTTCAACCAAATATCTTTCATGTTCACTCTGAAGATCTGTTCCCCAATTAGAAATTATATACTTGAACTTCTTTTTTTTGTTAAGTTTAGAATTTTTTAATATTTCAATTGCTTCAGTGTAAGTGATTCTAATAAATTTATTAGAAATAACAAAATTAATTTTTTCAATCAGACTCATTTCTGTGCGTTCTGATTTAGGTTTCTTCTTTTCTTCATCTTTAAAACGTTTATCTAGGAAATTTAAATCATCTCTACAATTAATTAAAATATAGGAAAGAATTTTTTTGATAAATTCCTCAGCTAGTTTCATATTGTCATTAAGATCATAAAAAGCCATTTCAGGCTCAATCATCCAAAATTCAGCAAGATGTCTTGATGTATTTGAATTTTCCGCTCTAAAAGTTGGGCCAAAAGTATATACATTTCCTAAACCCATTGCATATGTCTCTGCTTCTAACTGACCAGAAACAGTTAAGTGAGTTTTTTTACCAAAAAAATCATCAGAATAATCAAATTCTTTATTTTTATTTAAAAAATCTTTTTCTAAAGTAGTAACTCTAAACATTTCACCTGCTCCTTCAGCGTCAGACGAAGTAATAATAGGAGTGTGAATACAATAAAAATTTTTATTTTTAAAAAAATCATGAATTGCATATGAAAGTGAAGATCTTATTCTTGTAATAGCACTAAATGTTGAGGTTCTAATTCTAAGGTGAGCTTTTTCCCTCAAAAATTCAAGGCTATGTTTTTTTGGTTGTATAGGATATTTTTCAGTATCAGCTTTGCCTAAGATTTGAAGTTTATTAACTTTTAGTTCGATATTTTGTTCTTTACCTAGACTTTTAATTAATTCACCTTCAAGTTTTATTGATGTTCCAGTGGTAATTCCTTTTAAAGTAATTTGATTTAAATTTTCATAATCAATAACACATTGAAGATTATTTATAGTTGAACCATCGTTTAGAGCAATAAATCTGTTCCCCCTAAATGTTTTAATCCATCCATGTACTGATACTTTTTGACCTTTAGGTTTAGTTTTTAAGACATCAATGATTTTTATCATTAAAGTAATTTTTTTACAAAGATAGGCTAATATTAAAAAGAAAATCAATCAATCAATATCATTTTTTAAATGATATTAATAAACTAGGAAGTAGTAAAAGATTTGTTAACATGGCCAGAAGGAGTGTTGTGGATACTAAACCACCTAAAGCTATTGTTCCTCCAAAATCAGAAATTAAAAAAACAGAAAATCCGAAAAATAAAACAATTGAGGTATAAAACATACTTACTCCAGTTTCATTTAAAGATTTAAAAACTGATTTATTTATATCAAAATTATTATCCCATAATTCTTGTCTATATTTTGCTAAAAAATGAATAGTATCATCCACTGAAATCCCAAATGCAATCGTAAAGACTAAAATTGTAGAGGGTCTCAATGAAATTCCTAAAAACCCCATAGCGCCAGCAGTAAAAATTAAAGGAAGTAAATTTGGAATTAATGATATTACAATCATTTTAATTGATTTAAACATAAAGGCCATAAAAATTGCAATTAGAAAGATTGCTAATGATAACGAAAAAATTAGATTTCTTACTAAAAACTCTGTTCCTTTTAAAAACAAAATTGATTTTCCAGTTAATTTAACAGAGTATTTTTTTTGAGGGAATATTTCATTTATTGATTGCTTTAAAATTTCCTCTATCTCATACATTCTTTGAGTATTGACATCTTTCATGTATGTAGTAATTCTTGCATATTGATTTGATTCGTCAGAATAAGTATTTAAAATTTTTGAATCTGATTTTGAATTTTTTATATATTGAGAAATAAAATTATTTTCTTGTCTTGATGGTATTTTGAAAAAAATTGGGTTTCCATTGTAAAAAGTTTGTTTTGAATATTTGACAACATCTACAATAGAAATTGGCCTTGAAAGTTCGGGTATTGTTTTTATAACTGATTTTAATCTATCAATTTTTTTTATTGAAGCTAAATTTTTAACTCCATTTTTTCTTCCAGTATTTATCAAAATTTCTAATGGGACAATACCATTAAAGTAATCATTAAAAAAAATAATGTCCTTGAAAAAATTTTTTGACTGAGGCATATCTTCTAGAATATTCCCTGAGATTTTTATCTGTGATATCCCATACGAACAAATTAAAAGTAAGGTAAATGAAATTGAATAAATTATTTTTTTGTTATAATTTATTTTATTTTCCATCCATTTAAGTAAAGAATTAATTGATTTACTTTCTAAATGATTTAAATGTTTTTTTTGGGGTATTGGAAAATAACTAAAATAGATGGGTATAATAATAAGTGAAATAACGAATATTCCAATAACATTTAATGATGCTATAACTCCGAATTCTTTTAATAATTTACTATTTGTTAAAATAAAAGTAGCAAATCCACTTGCCGTTGTTAAATTTGTTATTAATGTTGCTTTACCTATTTTAACTATTACAGTTTTTAGTGACTTTATTTGATTTCCGTGATTCAAAATCTCTTGTTGATATTTATTTATAAGATATATACAGTTTGGAATACCAATAACTATAATTAATGGAGGGATTAAAGCGGTTAAAACTGTGATTTCATATTGGAATAAACCTAATGTTCCTAGAGCCCATATAACTCCAATTATAACTACTAATATTGAAATTAAAGTAGCTGTAATTGATTTAAAAAATAAAAAAAAAATAAATGCAGTTACTAAAATTGCAATTAAAACAAAAATTTTCATTTCATTTAAAATATTTTCTGCATTTAGAGTCCTTACATAAGGCATTCCTGAAATTTTAACATCAATTTTATTTAATTTTTCAAAGCTTTCAACAATTGGTATAAATTTTTTAAGAATAAATTCTTTTCTTGAATTTGTATTTATTATGTCGTTTTGCATAATAAGAATTGATCTAAAAGTCTCATTTTCATCATTATAAATTAAATTTTTATAAAAAGGGAGACCATTTTTTATTTTATTTTTTAAATAATTCAGGTCAATTTTTTTAATTGAATCATTGTTTATTAAAGGAATAAAATCAAATCTTATTGAATCTTTATTCTTTTCAAGAATTTTTAAATCATTTAATGATATTGAATATTCAATTTCTGAGAATGAATTAAGTTTTTTTGTTAAATTGTTCCAAGCAAAAAGTTTTTCTTTGGAAGATAAAATAGAATCTTTTATTCCAATTACAATTGAATTTCCTTCATCCCCAAAATGACTTGTAAATTCATTATAAATAATATTTTCTTCATGGTAATCAGGTAAAAGATTAGCTTCTTTAAATGTAAATTTTAAATTTTGAGATTTAAAAAGCCAAAATAATGTGGTAATTAAAATAAACGTTAATAAAAATATTCGATTTTTTAAAATTATACGAGAAATAGCATCCCAAGTATTCAAAATATTATCTTTTTTTTTTTTTACCTAAGAATAAATCAATATATAAATATTAAATAGTTAAAATTTCTTTTTCTTTCGAGTTAAAGATTTGATCAATTTCATTTACAAATGAATCTGTAATATTTTGAATATCTATTATATAGTTATTTTGCTCATCTTCAGACACTTCACTTTTTTTAATTTCTGAATTTGCTTCTTTACGAAAATTTCTAATACTAATTTTAGCTTTTTCACTTTCAGATTTAGCTAGTTTAGCCAAATCTTTTCTTCTTTCTTCAGTAAGTGGTGGAACATTAATAATGATTGATTCACCGTTATTCATAGGATTAAAACCAATATTTGAAATAACAATGGCTTTTTCAATTTCAGGTAAAAAAGATTTTTCCCATGGAACTATAGTAAGTGTTCTAGCATCAGGAGAATTAATATTAGCAATTTGGTTAAGAGGGGTTAATGTCCCATAATAATCAACTGAAATAGAATTTAGCATAACAGGATTAGCTTTTCCAGCTCTAATTTTAAGTAATTCTTTTTTTAGATGATCAACAGATAATTCCATACTATCTTTTGTACTCAAAACAATAATTTCTAATTCTTCATTCATACTCTAAACATAAACCTTCGTCCCAATTTTTTCACCTTTTACAATTCTAATTAGATTACCTTTTTTATTTATATCAAAAACAATTATAGGTAATTTATTTTCTTGACTCAAAGTAAATGCTGTAGTATCCATAACTTTAAGCCCTTTTATTAAAACTTCTTTAAAAGATAAACTGTCAAATTTAACAGCTTCTTTATTTTTTTCAGGATCTTCATCATAAACTCCGTCAACTCTAGTTCCTTTAATTATTACATCTGAATTTATTTCAATTGCTCTCAAAACAGCAGCAGAGTCAGTTGTAAAAAAGGGATTCCCTGTTCCAGCACTAAAAATCACAACTCTTCCTTTTTCAAGATGTCTGACAGCTTTTCTTTTAATATATGGCTCAGCCACAGCTTCAATCTTTAACGCACTTTGGAGTCTTGTGGGTATTTTCATATTCTCTAATGCACTTTGAAGGGCAAGTCCATTAACAACTGTAGCAAGCATTCCCATATAGTCTGCTTGCACTCTATCAACTCCCTCACTGCTTCCTGAGACACCTCTAAAAATATTTCCTCCCCCAATTACAATTGCAATTTCGATTCCAAAATCAAAAATTTCTTTAATTTCTTTAGCGTAAATATTTAATCTATTTGGGTCAATACCATATGATCTTTCTCCCATAAGGGCCTCTCCACTAAGTTTTAATAAAATACGTTTGAATTTCATTTATAAAATTTGATACACAAAGATAAAAAATATCAACTTATCTTTAAGAAATCATGACTTCTACTTTAAATAAAAATTTTCAAAATCCTCAACTTTTATAGATTGATCGATACTGTAATCTCCAATTTTTGTTCTTGATAGTTTACTCAAATGTGCTCCACTGTTGAGATTTTTACCAAAATCATTAGCAATTGATCTTATATATGTTCCTTTAGAGCATTTGATTCTAAAATAAATATTTGGAAGTGAAATTTTTTTAATATCAAATTCTAAAATTTCAATTTTCCTAGAATTCAACTTAATTTTTTCACCTTTTCTTGCATATTCATATAATCTTTTTCCATTTTTTTTTAAAGCTGAAAAAACTGGCGGGAATTGATAAATATCTCCTAAAAATTTTTTTTTAATTAATTTAATTAATTTTTCATTAACATGTGAGTAATCATAAAAACTATCAAATCCAGTTTCTAAATCAAATGAAGGAGTAGTTGAGCCTAAAGTTATAATCCCGCAATATTCTTTATATTGATTTTGAATAGATTCAATTTTTTTAGTCATTTTTCCTGTACACAATATCAGAAGTCCGGAGGCCAAAGGATCAAGTGTACCAGCATGTCCGACTTTTAATTTTTTAAGATTCAAATACTTCTTTAGAATAAACCGAATTTTTTTTACAATTTCAAATGAAGTTTTTCGAAGTGGTTTGTTAATTAAAATGATTTGACCATTATTGAATTTGTTTCGTAATTTAGTTTGATTTAAGTCCAAAATGATTATTAAAATTTAGTAAGCGGATGAAAAAAAAACGTTGAAAATTTTATTTTTAATTTTTTGCATTTTTTTTATAAATGATTGATAATATAGCAATTATAAAGCCTGAAATGACAAAAGAAGGAGCTAATCTAATTCTTCTAAAATTAAATATTTCAGGATTAAATTCGTTTGGATTGTCACTTCCACCCCCAGTCATCAAAGAAAACCCAATAAATATTGAAAATATTGAGACTAAAAGTAATAAATAATTAATTTTAGAAAATAATATTTTTTTTTGATTATCTTTTTTTTGTTTCATTATCTAAATAATTTCTGATTTAAGCTGTAAAAATTTTTTTGTTGCAAAAAACGAACTAATACTGGTTATTAAAATACTGAGTAAAAAGATTAAAGCAAATATTGAAATTATTTCAATGGGATTATTTAATAAATTCAATTCTGGAACTCTATCATTGAAGTAATAAATTAGTGTAGATAATCCAACAATTGATAATGAAGATCCATAAACACCTAATAATATGTATTTTTTTATAAAAGGTCTAGTTATAAAACCTTTCGTTGCTCCAACTAGTTGCATTGTTTTTATTACAATTCTTTTTGAATAAATTGATAATCTTATTGAATTATTTATCAATAATATTGCAATAAATAAAAAAATACAACTAACTATTATTATCCAATGATAAATTTTATTAAAATTAACATCAAGAAGTTTTATCAATGGTTCATCATATAAAATTTCATCAATAAACTTTTTATTTTCATAATCTTCCTTTATTTTTTTTAAAAAATTTGAGTTAACATAATTTGAATTAAAAAAAATATTTATTGAATTATGTAAAGGATTATATCCAAGAAAATCCATAAAATCCTCACCAATTTCTAAAGAAAGTTTTTTTGCAGCATCATCCTTAGAGATATATATAACATCTTTAGTTTCTTTTTTTAACAAAAAAGTTTTCTGTAATTGTTTAATTTCTATTTTATTTGCATCATCTTTAAAAAAAATAATTAATGCAATTTGCTCTTTAAAATTATTGGCAACTTTATTTGAATTTAAAATAAAAATAAATAAGAATCCAACTAAAAAAAATACTAAGGAAATACTAATAACAACTGAGATATATGTGTTAATGACTCTTCTTTTTTGAAATTTATCCATAAAAGTAAATTATTATTCTATTTAACATTGTAAAAATACTAAACCACTTTTAAATTTCATTCTTGCTTGTAATAAACTTTTTCTTTTCCTTCATTAAATGTAATTTAGCTAATCTAATTTGAAAAAAAGTGGAGTATGATTTTATTAAAATAGAGAGGAAATGGCAAAAATTTTGGAAAGATAAAAAAACATTTAATGTTGTTATAAATGATAAGCTACCTAAATTTTATGTTCTTGATATGTTTCCTTATCCTTCAGGGGCTGGACTTCATATTGGTCACCCTTTGGGTTACATAGCAAGTGATATTTATTCTCGTTACATGAGACATAGAGGATTTAATGTACTTCATCCTCAGGGCTATGATTCATTTGGGCTACCAACTGAACAATATGCAATTTTAACTGGACAACATCCTATTGAAACTACTAATATAAATGTTAAAAGATATAGGGAGCAATTGGATAAAATTGGTTTCTCTTTTGATTGGTCAAGAGAATTTAGAACTTCAGATAGTAGTTATTATAAATGGACGCAATGGATCTTTATTTTACTATTTAATTCATATTATAATAAGAAGAAAGGAAGAGCTGAATCAATTGAAAAATTGATTTCAAAATTTGAAAAAAATGGTAATGAAAACTCAGATGCATATTCTGATGAAGAAATTTTAAAATTTGATTCAAAAAGATGGAAAAATTTTTCAGATGAAAAAAAACAAGAAATTTTACTAGATTATAGATTAGCATTTTTGTCAAGAATAGAGGTTAATTGGTGTGAGAAATTGGGAACTGTGCTTGCAAATGATGAAATCATTAATGGAGTTTCAGAAAGAGGAGGTTTTAGTGTTACAAAAAAGAAAATGTTACAATGGAGTATGCGAATTGGTGCATATGCTCAAAGATTAATTGATGGTTTAGAATCTGTAAATTGGCCTGAATCAATTAAAGAAATTCAGCGTAATTGGATTGGTAAATCAGTAGGAACTTCAATTAAATTTAAAGTTTTTAAAAGTGATATTAAAATAGAAGTTTTTACAACTAGGCCTGACACCATTTTTGGGGCTACATTTTTGACAATTGCTCCGGAGTATAAGTCAGTTAATAAATTAATTACACCTAGCACGGCTCAGACTGCTCTGGATTACATAAAAAAGTCTTCTCTTAAGTCTAATAGGGATAGAATTTCAAATGTAAAATTAATTTCGGGTGTTTTCACTGGTTCTTATGCTTTACATCCTTTTTCTAACGAAAAGTTGCCAATTTGGATTTCAGATTATGTAATAGGTGATTATGGAACTGGTGCAGTTATGGCTGTCCCTTGTGGTGATCAAAGGGATTTTGAATTTGCTAAGTTTTTTAAAATTAGAATTATAGATATTTTTGATAATATTGATATTTCTGAAAAAGCTTTTACTCAAAAAGATTCATTTAAATTAAAAAATTCTTCTTTTTTAAATGGTTTAAACTATAATGACTCTTTAAAAAAAGTAATTGAGAAACTTGAGAAAATCGGAAGTGGTAAATCTAAAATAAATTTTAAACTTAGAGATGCTATTTATAGTAGACAAAGGTATTGGGGTGAACCCATCCCAATATATTTCAAAAATAATATTCCTTATTCATTAGAATTATCAGATTTACCTCTAAAACTTCCAGAGGTAAAAAATTATTTACCTACAAAAGAAGGTAACCCTCCTTTGGGAAACGCAATTAATTGGGCTTGGGACGTTAATAACCGGTGTGTTGTAAATAAAGATAAGATTGATAATAAGAAAATTTTCCCATTAGAATTAAATACTATGCCAGGTTGGGCTGGGAGTTCTTGGTATTTTAATCGATATATGGATTCAAAAAATGAAGATTTTTTTGTAGGAAAGAAGGCTTTAGAATACTGGGAAGATGTTGATTTATATGTTGGCGGTAGTGAACATGCTACAGGACATTTATTATATTCTAGATTTTGGCAAAAGTTCTTATATGATAGAAATTATTTAAATAAAGATGAATATGCTAAAAAATTAATTAACCAAGGAATGATTTTAGGCCTTTCAGCATTCATATATAGAATTAAGGGATCAAATAAATATATTTCAAAAAATTTAATTAAAAAAAATGATGTTGAAAAAGTGAGAGTAGATATTTCTTTTGTAAATAATAATAATGAATTGGATATAAAAAAAACAAGAGATTGGATGCCAGAATTTAAAAATGCAAATTTCATTTTAGAAAATGAGAAATATATTGTTGGAAGAGAATTAGAGAAAATGTCAAAATCTAAATATAATATTATTAGTCCTGATAATATTTGTAATCAATTTGGAGCTGATACTCTAAGAATGTATGAGATGTTTTTAGGGCCAATTGAACAAACGAAACCTTGGAACAGTAAAGGAGTAGTTGGAGTACATAATTTTTTAAAAAAATTCTGGAAATTATACCATAAAGGTGGAGTTTTTAATGTCAGTAAAAATAATCCGTCAGAAAGTTCTCTCAAGATTTTTAATAAAACTATTAAAAAGGTTAAACATGATATAGAATCTTTTTCTTTCAACACATGTATCAGTTCATTTATGATTTGTATAAATGAACTTACCCTTTTAAATTGTAATTCGAAAAAAATATTATCACCTTTATTAGTTTTAATTTCACCTTTTGCTCCTCACATAAGTGAAGAACTATGGAGTTTGATGGGAAATAAAAAATCAATTTCTAAAGAAAAATTTCCTTCATATGATGATTCTTTATTAATTGAAAATATTAAAAACTATCCTATCTCAATTAATGGTAAAATGAAGTTTAAAAAAGAATTTTCTTATGATCTTTCCTCAAATGAAATAGAATCAATAATATTAAAAGATGAAAAAACTAAAAAATTTTTAAAAGGAGAAAATCCAAAAAAAATAATAGTAGTTAAAGGTAAAATTATAAATATTGTAATTTGACTTTTAGATAATTTACAAATCTATTTGTCTATCAATTTGCTGTTCTAATGAAATGTATGTCTCTGTTCTTGAAACTCCATTAATTGCTTGAATTTTATCATTTAAAATATTCATTAAATGTTGGTTATCTTTACACAGAATTTTTATAAAGATACTCCAGTCTCCAGTGGTATAGTGACATTCAATTACTTCAGGAATAAGTTTTAGATTTTTAACAGCATCAGGATTATTAATTATTGCTTTATCTAAATAAATTCCAATAAAAGCCATCGTTTTGTAACCAAGAATTTTAGTATTAATATTTATTTGAGATCCTTTTATAAGATTTGATTTTTCTAATTTTTTTAGTCTTTGATGAACCGCAGCACCGGAAATTCCAACTAATTTAGAGAGTTCCATTATTGATATTCTGGCATTTTTGACTAATGCTTTGAGAACTATTTTATCAATACCATCTATTAAAACTTTTTCATTTAAAATTTTCATAGTTATTAAAAATATTAAATTTTTAAAGTTTATTCCTTCAATGAGTTAATATATTTTTCAATAGCCATACTCATAGAAGGATAGTCTTTAGTAGGGGCTTTTATATCTATTCTTAAATTTGCGTTTTTAGCAGCTTCTTCAGTTGTATTTCCATATACAGCTATTTTGGTATTATTTTGTTTGAAATCAGGAAAATTCTTAAATAAAGAATCAATTCCCGAAGGACTGAAGAAGACTAAAATATCATAATAAACGTCTCTTAAATCAGATAAATCGCTAATTACAGTTTTGTATAATTGAACTCTTTTCCAATTAATTCCTAGTTTATCAAGGTATGCAGGTATTTCATTCTTTAAAATATCAGAGGATGGTAAAAGAAATCTTTCATTATTAAATTTTTTGAATATTAGATCTAAATCACTTAGATGGTTTTTACCAACATATATTTTTCTTTTTCTATAAACAACATATTTTTGTAGATAAAAAGCTACTGCCTCTGACTGACAAAAATATTTAGTTGAATCAGGTACTTTATATCTCATTTCTTTGGCAATTCTAAAAAAATGATCAACAGAATTTCTGCTATTTAGAATTATTGAATCAAAATTTGAAAAATCTATTTTTTGAGTTCTAACTTGTTTAGATGAAAGACCTTCGACATGGATAAAAGGTCTAAAGTCAATAGTTAATTTATGTTTTTCTTTTAATTTAGAATAAGGAGAGTTTTCATTAGATGGTTCAGGCTGTGAGATAAGAATTGTTTTAATCTTCATAAATCATAAAATCAATATCTCAAATAAAAACTATTGAACATATTATTATCCAAGGAGATATTTTTAATGCACAAATATACAAAATTAAAAGATATATAGATGGTTTGAATTCTTTGTAAGTATTCCAAAACAAAGAAAATTGTGAATAAAAAAGGTTGATAAAAATAGAAATTGAAATTAAAATATTGAATATATGATTCAAACTTAGCGCATATAAATTAAATGTCATCAATAAAAATAAAATTAGACTACTTCTAAAAA
Organism: uncultured Flavobacteriaceae bacterium; assembly: GCA_905381055.1. Lineage (GTDB taxonomy): Bacteria > Bacteroidota > Bacteroidia > Flavobacteriales > Flavobacteriaceae > TMED220. The sequence continues at coordinate 145,011 of CAJPUR010000003.1, read as the reverse complement.
AAATATTGAGATTCCCATTCATGAGATTTTTTAAAACTTTTTCATATTTACTTATTTTAATAAACAAGATAAATGTAAGCGTCCTAATTAATATGATAAATGAAATAGTAAAAATTATGTAAAATAAGTTGTTGAGTTGGTCATCTATAATTCCATAATTTCTAAAAATAAAAAATAAGTGAAAACTAAAAATTATAATAATAACCAGGGAGGCTAAAATGTTGTAATTATTCAAGGGATTTTTTTTATAAATTTTTGAATAATTTGAATTAATTAAATAATTAAAATTAATTGAGTTTACATATTTCAAGATTGAAATAATAAAGAAACAAGCAAGAAAAATTATTGTAACCCAGTCCTGAATTGAAATAATTTTTTTTTCCCACCCATCCATAATTCATAAATATAAATTTTTGAATTAAAAGATACTAATATCAATTATTACTTTTTTTAAATTAAAATATTAATTGTTTATTTTTACCTAATATTATGGGATCAAGTATTGTAGTCATACCAACTTATAATGAAATAGAAAATATTGAAAAATTAATAAAAATTATTTTAAATTTAGATGGTGAATTTAATATATTGGTTGTTGATGATTCTTCTCCAGATCAAACTGCAAAAAGAGTAAAAAAATTAATTCCAATTTATAAAGAAAGACTTTTTTTAAAAATAAGAAAGCAAAAACAAGGATTAGGCAAAGCATATATTGATGGATTTAATTGGGCATTAGAAAATAAATATGACTTTATTTTTCAGATGGATGCAGATTTATCTCATAATCCCATAAACTTGATTGAAATGTTGTTAAAATTAAAAAAAGACAAAGATGTTATCATAGGTTCCAGATATATTAAAGGTAATAATGTTGTCAATTGGCCTTTGAGTAGAATTCTTTTATCAAAATTCGCTTCTTTTTATGTAAAGACAATAACTGGGATGCCAATTAAAGATCCTACTTCGGGTTATGTTGGTTTTAGAAGGAGTGTTTTAAAATCAATATCTTTAGACAAAATAAGATTCATAGGTTATGCTTTTCAAATTGAATTAAAATATCAGGCCTGGATAAAAGATTTTTTAATTGAAGAGCATTCTATTGTTTTTAAAAATAGGGAAAGAGGTATTTCTAAAATGAATAGCTCTATAATTTGGGAGGCAATTTATGGTGTAATAATGCTCAGAATTACTCGAAAGAAATGAAAAAAAAATTAATTAAGGGTGGATTGATTGTAAATGAAAATAAAATTTTAAAAAAAGATATTTTAATTAATGGTGAAAGAATAGAACAAATATCTAATGAAATTTTGAATCCAAATGGGAAATATGATCTAATTGATGCAAATGATAAGTATATAATTCCAGGCTTAATTGATGATCAAGTTCATTTCAGAGATCCGGGACTTAACCATAAAGGTGATATTTTAACTGAATCAAAAGCAGCTGTTGCTGGGGGTATTACATCTTATATTGAGATGCCAAATACTATTCCACAAACCACATCAATAGATAATTTAAATAGAAAGTTTGATATTGCTAGTGAAAAGTCTTGGGCTAATTATTCTTTCATGTTTGGAGGAACAAACGATAATTTTGATGAAATAAAAAAATTGGATAAAAATAGTGTGGCAGGATTAAAAATATTCTTAGGTTCTTCCACAGGTAATATGTTAATAGATAATCATAGAATACTAAGAAAAATTTTTTTAAATACTGATCTTTTGATCTCAGCTCATTGTGAAGATGAAAGTACAATTAAAAAAAATTTAAATAAATACATGAGTATATACGATGATGATATACCAGTTAAATTTCACCCAAAAATTAGAAGTTCGGAGGCATGTTATATTTCATCTTCAAATGCAATTAAATTAGCTCAAGAAACAAATGCAAGACTTCATGTTTTCCATATTTCGACCTCAATTGAACTTGGTTTATTTAAAAATGATATTCCACTTACTGAGAAAAAAATAACTTCAGAAGCATGTATTCATCATCTATGGTTTTCTGATAGTGATTATGAAAAATTAGGATCTAGGATAAAATGGAATCCTGCAATTAAATCTAAAAAAGATCAGGATGCTATATGGGAGGCTATAAATAACGATAAAATAGATATTATTGCTACTGATCATGCACCACATTTATTGACTGAAAAAAACCAAAATTATTTATTATCTCCCTCTGGAGGGCCTTTAGTTCAACATGGGTTACTTGCTTTATTAACTTGTTATACAAAAGGAAAAATCACACTTGAAAAAATAGTTGAAAAAACGTGCCACAATCCTGCCATTTTATTTGAAATTAAAGAAAGAGGATATCTTCGTGAAAATTATTTTGCAGATCTAGTTATTTTAGATTTAAATAAGTCAACAACTGTTTCAAAAAAAAATTTATTATATAAGTGCGGATGGTCTCCTTTTGAAGGGACAAAATTCAAAGCTAAAATTCATTCTACATGGGTGAATGGAAAGTGTGCTTACCAAAATGGATCATTAGTTGAAAGACCAAATGTTAAAAAATTAAAATTTAATAGATGAAAAAAATTTACATAATTATTTTTTTTCTTTTTTCATGTTTTGACAATAATCAAGTTCCAAAGCCAGATGATTTAATAAATGAAAATAAAATGTCAAAAATATTATATGATCTAGCTATAATGAAATCAATTAATGGATCTGGATTTATTAAGCAGGATTTGGATTTTATTTTTGGAGATGAATTTATTTATAAAAAATATAATATCGATAGTTCTCAGTTTTCTAAAAGTCACAAATATTATTCTTCAAATCCTAAAGTAATGATGAATATTTATTTATTGACAGATAAACTATTAGAAAAATCTAAAGACAGCATTGAGAAAATTATTAAAGATAGGAATACTAAAAAAATTAAAAATAATTAGTATCGTTAGTGTCTTTGTAATCAAAATTAATATAAGACTTTATTCTATTACCTTTAATAATTGATGAATTGCACATACTTTTAATAATTTCAGAATTAAAAACTCTTTTTTGTAAAAAAAATTTACTCCAAAAATATCCAAAAAAATTAAAAATGTAAAGGAGCTTGATATCGGTTTTAACCATATAACTTTTTAAATTTGATTTTTTTGTAATTGTACTAAATAGTTTTTTATAAGTCCAATTATTTGAAACTAAAATAAATCTTTTATTTCTAATTTTAGAATTCATTAATTTAAAAATACTTGAAACTACATCATTAATATGAACAAATGATATAGTTCCCGGTGGATAAAAAACCAATTTGTTTTTAATAAATTTATTTATATAATTAGAGGGATTTGGTTTGACTCCTTTGCCAATAATTACTCCTGGATTTACTATAATTGAAGGGATTCCTTCTTCCATTCCTCTCCAAATTTCTAATTCTGCATTGAATTTTGAAAAAGAATATGGAGAATGATTATTTGTCATATCCCAATTTGAGTCTTCATCTATTTCTTTATTATTTGGGTTGTTATCTAATGCGGAAATAGAGCTTATAAAAATAATTTTTTCTATTTTTTTTGAAATAGACAAATTAACTATATTTTGGGTACCAATTTTATTTACCTTGATAAGGTCATCTATGTCTTCTTTTAAAAAAGAAATTAAACCGGCGCAATGAAAAATTTTTGTAATTCCTTTAATTGATTTTTCAACTTCAGAGTAATTAGCAATATCACATTTTCGCCACTTAATTTCCTTAAAAAGCTTTTGCCCATCAAAATTATTTCTGCAAAAAAAATCCTCAACTGAATTGATTCGTTTTTTTGTTCTGTAAGTTGCAATAGGCTTTATCTTATTTTTTACCAAATAAAGTAAAAGATGAGAGCCTAAAAAACCTGTACCTCCGGTTACTAATATCATTATTCAAAAATACTCTTTTTGATTTTCTATTTCTCTTTTTGATAGTAAAATCTATATTTGTATTAATATAGTTCAATTATGAAAAATCTTTTTGTTGAAGAACTTAAATGGAGAGGTATGATTCATGATATTATGCCTGAGACTGAATATCATTTAAATAAAGAAAAAACTTCTGGCTATATTGGTTTTGATCCAACTTCAGATTCATTACATATTGGAAGTTTAGTTCAAATTATAATTTTAATGCATTTTCAAAGACATGGCTATACTCCTATAGTTTTAATAGGTGGTGCAACTGGAATGATTGGTGATCCATCAGGAAAGTCAGAGGAAAGAAATTTATTAGATTCTGAAATTTTGGGAAAAAATATTTCTGGTATTAAGAAACAATTAATGAAATTTTTAAATTTTGAAAATAAAGCCAATAACTCTGCTAAACTTCTAAATAATTTAGAATGGACTCAAAATTATTCAATGATTGACTTTTCAAGAGAAATCGGTAAACATATACCAGTTAATTATATGATGTCAAAAGATTCAGTTAAAAAAAGAATTTTTGGTGATTCCAAAAAGGGTATGTCTTTTACGGAATTTACTTATCAGTTATTACAGGCTTTTGATTTCCTTTTTTTATATCAAAATCATAATTGTACAATTCAAATGGGAGGGAGTGACCAATGGGGTAATATTACTACTGGTACTGAATTAATTAGAAGGAAAATAAATTCTAAGGCATTTGCAATAACTTGTCCATTACTTACTAACAGTGATGGTTCAAAATTTGGTAAAACAGAGGGAGGAAATATTTGGCTTGACAAAAATAAAACATCTACTTATAAATTTTATCAATATTGGCTTAATTGTTCTGATATTGATGCTGAAAAATATATAAAAATATTCACTTTTCTGGATAAAGATGAAATTGAAAAGTTGATTTCTGATCATAAAAAAAATCCTCATCTAAGAGAACTTCAAAAAAGAGTTGCAGAAGAAGTTACTATTTTAGTTCATTCTAAATTAGATCTTGAAAATGCCAAGAAGGCGAGTGAAATTCTTTTTGGTAAATCCACTCGTGATGATTTAATAGATTTGGATGAAAAAATTTTTAAAGAAATTTTTGAAGGAGTCCCATCAAAAAAAATTTCTAATCAAGAAATATCTCAAGGAATCGAAATGGTTAGTCTTTTATCTTCAAAAACAAACTTTTTAAATTCAAATGGAGAGGTCAGAAGGGCAATAAAAGAAAACTCAATTTCAATTAACAAACTTAAAGTAGATATAAACTATAAGGTGAATTCTAATGATTTAATTAATGGTAAATATATTTTAATTCAAAAAGGGAAAAAAAATTATTTTGTAATAGAATCTTTTAGTTAATATACCATTAAGTTACATCCTCTTATTTCAGATTCATCTAATCTTCCAATAACCTCAAAAGTATTGTTTGATTTTAGTCTACCTAAATCTTCAGTTGCAATAAATGAACAAGATTCTTGATTGGCAAGATCAATTATATTAATTGCACCTGAGGAATTTTTTGATAAAATTTTTAAAGGATCTGTCGTGTCTCTTATTGATACTTTCATCCAGGGGGGACATTCAAAAATTCCATTTTTTTTTGAATAAGCTTGAGATAATAGTTCAGTCATACCATATTCTGAATGAATTTGTGAAACCCCTAAACCTTTTTTTAGTTTTTCATGCAGATCTTTTCTTATAATTTCTTTTCTTCTGCCTTTCATGCCTCCTGTTTCCATTATTATTGTATTAGTTAATTTAATTTTTTTAAATTCAATTAAATCAAGTAAAGCAAATGAAACTCCAATTATAATTGTAGTTTTTTTTTGTTTTTTTAAATTATTTAATGTTGAAAGTAGTTTTTGAAATTCATTATTATAAAAACCGCTAAATTTATTTTTAGTTTCTTTTATTAAACCGTCTACCATAAAAATTAAAGAAGAATCTTTTCTTTCAAGATATGATGGGAGTAAACCTATAATAATATAGTTTTTTGGATCTCCGTAAAATTTATTGAAGCATCTGTAAAAACTTTTTTTGTAATTCAATATATCAAAAATTAAGTGTTCAGATTTTGAATCAGAATTAATTGAACTTGATCGAAAAATATATTTCTCTTTTTTGACAAATGATTTAATTTTATGAGTTTTAAAAAATTGAATTGGCAAATAGGGAATTTGGCTGTAATGTTCAATATTTTTAATCTTTAACATTTCACAGTAAGATCTATAAATTAAATTTTTTTTAATTTGGTATTTAAACGTTTTAATTGCAAACTCATTAAATTCTAGTTCTGAATTTATTTCCCAAAATTTCATTAATAGACCATTTTTTTATAAAAATATTAAATAAATTTATTTAATAACTTAATGTAAGGTTAACATTTAATATTAATAATATAATTAGATTTACTTAATTAACGGCTTATGCAAAAAGAGAAAATAAAAATTCTAATTGTTGATGATGAACCGGATATCTTAGAAATTTTAAAAGTAAACCTTCAAAGTGAAGGATATAAAGTTTCAACTGCCGAAAATGGTAAAAAAGCTTTAAAGAAAGCAGATAAAATTAATCCTGATTTAATTGTGTTAGATTTAATGATGCCCATTATGGATGGAATTGAAACATGTGAAAGGCTTAGATTAGATAGTAGGTATAAAAACACATTAATAATTTTTCTAACTGCTAGATCTGAGGATTATTCCCAAATCGCTGCTCTTGATGTTGGTGCAGACGATTATATTACTAAGCCTATAAAACCCAGGGTTTTTCTATCAAAAATTAAATCTCTACTAAGAAGAAAACTTGAACCTAAAGATTCAATATTAAAATATGGGGATTTATCAATTTATCCTGAAGAATACAAAGTAATTTTATCTGGAAAAGAAATTATTCTACCTAAAAAAGAATTTGAGTTATTACTTTTACTTGCTTCAAAACCAAAAAAAATTTTTAAAAGAGAAAAAATAATGAATTCAATATGGGGACATGAAGTTGTTGTAGGAGATAGAACAATTGATGTACATATTAGAAAGTTAAGAGAAAAAATTGGTGAAAAATATTTTAAAACTATTAAGGGAGTTGGTTATAAGTTTGTAAATTGAAAAATGTTTTTAAAAAGAATATTTGATAGATATAAAATCCCAATAATTTTCTCTTTTATTTTATCAAGTTTTGTATTTTTTTTCATCAATATTGATATCTTTTTAAGATTTATTGGACTTGATAACTTAAAAGATTTCCTTTCATTTTCATTAATTATTTATTTTTTTTTGTTAGTTATCTTATTCACTTTTATTTTGAACTTATTAATAAAAAAATATATTTACTCTAAAATTTCAAATATATATAAAGAAGTAAGTTCAATCGGAATACCATTGAATGTTGAGGATTATAAAAAAGATTCTAAAGAACTAATCAAGAATATCCAAAAATTTACTGATGAGAGTAATATCAAAATTAAACTCTTGGAACAAAAAGAAAATTATAGAAGGGAGTTTATTGGCAATATTGCTCATGAATTAAAAACCCCTTTATTTACTGTTCAGAGTTATATTTTATCAATCATTGATGGAGTTGCAAAAGACAAAAAGGAAAAAAATAAGTTTTTAAATAAAGCTTCAAAAGGTATTGAAAGGCTTGAATCAATAGTCAATGATTTAGATACAATTACAAAAATAGAATCTGGAATAACTAGCATCGAACCAATTAAATTTGATATTCATAAATCGATTATTAGTGTAGTTGAAATGTTAGAATTCCAATCTAAACAAAGAAAAATTTCGATTTTTTTTGAATCAGAAGGCTTAAATACTTTAGATTCAAATTTTGTTTTTGCAGACAAAAAAGCTGTAAATACCGTTTTATCAAATTTAATAACTAACTCAATAAAATATGGAATAAAAGGGGGGACTATTGAAATTATTTTAAAAAACATTTCAAATTCAAAATTATTAATCAGGATAATTGATAATGGGAAAGGAATTAGTAAAAATGATATTGATAGAATTTTCGAACGTTTTTATAGAGTGGATAAAACTAGGTCAAGGGATCAAGGTGGGTCAGGATTAGGACTGTCAATAGTTAAACATATTATTGAAGCTCATAATGAAAAGATTTTTGTTGATAGTAAATTGGGAGTTGGATCTGAATTTTCTTTCACACTTGAAAAAGTGATTTAATTTTTTTTAATAAATTGTTACAATCAATTAAAATCTTATTATTTCTTGGGAAGTAAAAATAAACTTAACAAATTTAAAGAAAATGAAGATTTACATAATGTAATTCAGCCTTCGCGTGAATCATTATTAAAAAATGAGTTTAAATACAAAGGGAACTGGTTCTCATTTTTTAAAAATAATAATCCAATTGTTTTAGAATTAGGATGTGGGAAAGGAGAATATTCAATTAATCTTGCTAAAAAATTTCCTGATAAAAACTTTATTGGTATGGATATTAAAGGTGCCAGATTATGGCATGGAGCAAAAAATGCGATAAAATATAATCTATCAAATGTTGTTTTTTTGAGAGTTCAAATTGATTTAATTGAAAATATTTTTTTAAAAAAAGAGGTTGACGAAATTTGGATAGTTTTTCCTGATCCTCAAATTAAATTTAATAGAACCAAACATAGGTTAATTAATCAATTCTATTTAAATATTTATAAAAATTTAATTAAAGATTTTGGTTTAATTCATTTAAAAACTGACAGTGAATTTCTACATGGTTACACTCTTGGATTACTCCAAAAAGAAAAAGTCAAAATTCATTTTTCTCATCATGATATTTATTCGAATCAATATTCTCCTCCTGAAGCTACTGAAATCAAAACACACTATGAGAAAATTTTTCTGTCAGAAAATAAACCAATAAGCTATATTAAATTTGAATTTGAATAAGTGAAAGATAAAAAAGGACATAATTTTTATTCGAAAGTTTATGAGATAGTGAGGCTTATACCATTAGGTAAAGTCACAACATATGGAGCAATTGCAAATTTTATCGGTAGTCCTAGAAGTTCCAAAATGGTGGGTTGGGCAATGAATGCTTCGCATAAACTAAATATTCCATCTCATCGTGTTGTAAATAGAAAAGGTTTACTTACTGGCAAACATCATTTTCAAGGTAGTAATTTAATGCAACAATTATTGGAAAACGAGGGAATCAAAATTGAGGAAAATAAAATTCAAAATTTTAATAATCATTTTTGGGATCCAAATTCAATGATAGATCGCAAAAACTAATAAATTAAACCTTTATAATTTAATTTTTGTCCATTATCTTTGTATTAAAGTTTTTAAAAAATTGTGAAAATAAATAAAAAGGACATTTTAAGATTATTAGAAAACTTATTGAATGATGATAAATTAAAATCATTTTTTGAAGCTGATCCTATTAAAAACATTAATGTTTTTGGAGATGAGGTTGTAATTGATTTAATAATAAATAACCCTACACTTCAAGCAAGAAAAAAAATTGATCAACAAATTCAACAATTAATTCATAAACAAATCAATTCAGAAATAAAAGTCAAAATCAATTTTGAATATAAAAGTTTAAAAAAAGAAAATTTAATTAAGGGGAATCCAATCGAGGGTATAAAATCTATAATAGCTATTTCTTCTGGAAAAGGAGGAGTTGGAAAATCAACTTTGACGGCTAATCTATCAGTTTCATTATCTAAGATGGGTTTTAAGGTTGGAGTTCTTGATGCTGATATATATGGGCCATCTATTCCAACAATGCTAGATGTTGAGGGATCAAGGCCTTTATCAACTAATGTAGATGGCAAATCTAAAATGAAACCCATTGAAAATTATGGAGTAAAAATTCTTTCAATTGGATTTTTCACTAAACCTGACCAAGCAGTAATATGGAGGGGTCCTATGGCAACCAAAGCTTTAAATCAAATGATTTTTGATGCTGCATGGGGAGATTTAGATTTTTTAATGATTGATTTACCTCCTGGAACGGGAGATATTCATTTAAGTATTGTCCAGTCTCTTCCACTTACTGGTTCTGTAGTTGTTAGTACTCCTCAAAATGTTGCTTTGGATGCTGCAAAAAAAGGTATAGCTATGTTTAGACAGGAAAACATTAAGGTTCCAGTTTTAGGTATTATTGAAAATATGTCTTATTTTACACCTAATGAATTACCTAAAAATAAATATTATATATTTGGAAAGTCTGGTGCCAAAAATCTTTCCGAAGATATGAATGTTCCCTTTTTGGGAGAGATTCCTATTGAACAATCAATTAGAGAATCAGGAGATTTTGGTAGCCCAGCTTCATTACAAGATAAAACTAGTGTTTCATCTGCTTTTGAATTAGTTACTAAAAAAATGTTAAACGAGTTGATTAAAAGAAATAAAAACTTGCCGCCTACTGAAGTTGTAAGGATTACTTCAATGTCAGGGTGTTCAGCCATAAATAATTGAAAATGAATATATCTGAAATTAAAGAAAAAGTACTTTTAGCTTTGGATGAAATACGTCCTTTTTTAGCATCTGATGGAGGTGATATATCATTAGAATCTATTAAAGATGAAAAAATAGTATATGTTAAATTACATGGTGCATGCGCTGGCTGCTCGGTTAATCAAATGACTTTAAAGACTGGGGTAGAAATGACAATAAAAAAATATGTTCCTCAAATAGAAAAGGTTGTTGGTGTTTAAAATAATTTAAGATAATACAGATCTTAAATTTTTTATAATTTCATGGATAATCAAATTAAAATTTTAGTGAAGGATAGAGACGGGAAAACTTATAATTTAGTTACTCCAACAGATATGTCTTTAAATTTAATGGAGGTTTTAAAATTAAACGAATTTGATGTTGAAGGAACTTGTGGAGGTATTGCTATGTGTGCATCTTGTCAATGTTATATAAAATCAAAACATAAGTTAGAGGAAAAGTCTTATGATGAAGATGCCATGTTATCTGAAGCTTTTCATGTGAAGCAAGATAGTAGGCTAGGTTGTCAAATTAAGATAACAGAAGCTTTAAATGGTTTAGTAGTAGAAATTGCTCCCAAGGAAAATTGATTCAATGAGAATTCAAACCATTTATATTGTTTTTTTTTGTTTTTGTTTCTCATTTAGTCAAGAATCTAAAATTTTAAATATTGGACACAGAGGAGCAAAAGGTTATGTGGCTGAAAATACAATTGCATCAATTTCAAAAGCAATTGAATTAGGTGTAGATGGTGTAGAAATTGATGTTTTTAGGTGTTCAACTGGAGAACTTATAGTTTTTCATGATAAAACTCTTGAAAAATTAACTAATGCTATTGGTTTTATTGAGGAATTAACTCTCGATTCGATAAAAAAAATTAAAGTTTTAGGTAAAGAAAAAATTCCAACTTTAATTGAAGTGATGAATTTTATCAATTCAAGAATCATTTTGAATATTGAATTAAAAGGTAAAAATACTGCAATTCCAACCGTAAAACTTTTAAATAATTATTCCTTTAACTCATCAATGGACAAGGATAAAATTTTTATATCAAGCTTTGATTTTAATGAACTAAAAATATTTTCTGATCAAAAAACAAATTTTAAAGTTGCTTTACTTACAGATTCAAATGAAAACCCATTAAATTTTATTTTAAAAGCAAAGGAAATTAATGCTTTTGCAATCAACCCAAACTTCAAAACTTTAAATACAAAAAATGTAAATGAAATAAAAAAAAATGGGTTAAAAATTTATACATGGACTGTTAATTCACTCAAAGAAATTAATAAAATGAAATCACTTGGAGTTAATGGAATAATATCAGATTTCCCTGATAGAGTTAACCCTAAATATTAAATTTAATAATACTTTAGTATTTTTTTAAAGCATTATATTTACATTAAATGGAAGAAAGTGAGTTTATTTTTAAAAAGAATGTAGAAATAGAAGGTTCATCAAAATGGTCTTCCCCAAGTAATATAGCATTAATAAAATATTGGGGTAAATATAATTCTCAAATACCTAAAAACCCTTCTTTAAGTTTTACTTTGACTAATTGTTTTACGGAGACTAAAGTTTCTTATTCACCAAAAAAAAATAAAAGAGAAGGAATTTCTTATGAGTTTTTTTTTAATGGTAAATCTAAACCAAGATTTAAAAAAAAACTAGACAATTTTTTTTTAAAAATTATAAAATATATCCCTTATATTTCCAATCATCATTTTAAAATAGAAAGTAAGAATTCTTTTCCTCACAGTAGTGGAATAGCTTCTTCTGCATCATCAATAAGCGCAATAGCTTTGGGCCTTTTGGAAATAGAAAAAAAAACAAATAACCTTTCCAAGAATTTTTTTTTTAAAAAAGCTTCCTTTTTATCCAGAATTGGTTCAGGAAGTGCATGTAGAAGTTTAGATGGACCAATTATGCTATGGGGTAAAACACCTTTTTTTGATAAAAGTTCAAATTTATATGCAACTAATTTTGATAAAAAAATAAACCCAATATTTTTAAATTTTCAAAATACTATACTTTTAATTGATAAAGGGGAAAAAAAAATCAGCAGTTCAGAAGGGCATAAATTAATGAAAAACCATTCATATGCTAAAGTAAGATATGCTCAAGCACGAGAAAATATTGGTCTTATTAAAGATATAATTATATCTGGAGATATTTTAAAATTTATAAAAATTGTTGAACAAGAGGCCCTTACTCTTCACGGTTTAATGCTTAGTTCTAACCCTTATTTTATATTAATGAAACCCAATACCCTAAAAGTAATTGAATTAATTTTAAAATTCAGGGCAGATACTAAACTTCCCATTTGTTTTACACTAGATGCTGGAGCAAATATTCATTTACTATATCCAGAGGGAGTTAAACTGATTGTGAAAAAATTTATTGATAATGAATTAAAATCTTTTTGTCAAGATAAATCATACATTGAAGATATTGTGGGTAAGGGACCAAAAAAAATAATTGAATGAAAAATTATTTTTATTCTAAAATAAATCTTTTTGGAGAATATGGAGTTTTACTTGGCGCTCGTGGTTTAATAATTCCCTATAAAAACTATTTTGGATCATTGATTACTAGTAAACCTAAGTTCAATAAGTCTTCAGGAAAATCAATTAAATTATTTACTGAATATTTAAAAAAAAATAAAAGATTAAATTCGGAATTTGATTGGCGGGAAATCAATACTGATATTGAAAACAATCTTTATTTTGAAAGTAATATACCACAGGGTTATGGAATTGGAAGCAGTGGTGCTTTGGTTGCAGCTTTTTATAAAAAGTATTTTGTAAAAAAAAATGAAATAGATAAGGATTTAAATAAATTAAAAAATATTTTTATTGAAATGGAGTCTCATTTTCATGGTAATTCATCTGGGTTTGATCCATTAACAAGTTATTTAAATTGCCCAATTTTAATTAATTCTGAAAATACTTTTGAAAAAGTTTCCTTGCCTATTTCAAAAAATAAAAAAAGTTTTTCAATTTTTATTATTGATTCGGGAATTCAAAAGGATACTCAATTAATGGTCAATTTATTTTTAAAAAGAATAAATATTAATTCATTTGAGCAAATTATCAAGAAAGATTTCATTAAAAATAGTGAAAAATGTGTGGATAGCCTTTTGAATGAAAATTTCTCTTCTCTTCTTTTAAATGTTAAAAAACTTTCAACTGTAGTTCTTAGAAACTTTATCCCAATGATTCCTAAAAAAATTTTAAAGGATTGGGAGTTTGGTATTGAAAATGATTTATTTTTTTTAAAATTATGCGGATCTGGAGGAGGTGGTTTTTTTTTAGGTTTCACTGAAAATATTAGTCAAACAAGAAAACATTTAAAGGACTATAAAATTCAAATAATTGATAGTTTTTAAAAATTTATTATGTTGTATTTATGAAAAAAATAAAAAATGACGAAGATAAGATTAGACTAAATAAATTTATTTCTAACTCCGGATTTTGTTCAAGAAGGGAAGCGGATAAATTTATAATGATGGGATTAGTTAAAGTTAATGGAAAATTAATCACTCAAATGGGATATAAAATAAGCCCAAATGATAATGTTATTTGTGATGACAGGAAAATAATTTCTGAAAATTTAATCTATATATTAATAAATAAACCAAAAGGCTATTTTTCCTCAGACAAAAAGGGAGAATTTAAAAAAAATGTTTTGGAATTAATTAATTCTAAAAAACATCAAAAAATCCAACCAGTTGTGAAAATGGATAGAACTTCTCTTGGATTATTATTATTAACAAACGATTTGGTTATGATAAAAAAATTAAATGCTAATAATCATAAAATCAATAAAATAATTGAAGTTGAGTTGGATAAAAATATATCTAAAATTCATTTAGACATTATTAAATCTGGAAAAGTTTTTGATAAAATAAAAAATTTTAATGTTGATGAAATAAACCATATTAAAGATGAACCCAAGAGAAAAGTTGGAATTAAAACTCGTAATGAAAATTATAAGTTATTGAAGGACGTTTTTAATAAATTAGGTTATCAAATAAGATATAGTGATAGAGTTGTTTTTGCACATTTAACAAAAAAAGATCTTCCAAGAGGTAGGTGGAGGTATTTAAATTCTAAAGAAATAAATTTTTTAAAAATGATTTAGTTGATTTTTTAAATATTCATTTTACATATTTTTCATAGTAACTCTTTATTTTTAGTGCTGAATAACCAAAAACTCTTAATGTGTGAATTATGATAAAATGAAATTGAAGTTTGATTGTTCCGTTTTCAAGAAATCTTCTATTTGATGTAGTTATATTTTTTTGAATCACATTGAACTTTGAATTGTCATAAATCCTGTCTATAAATTCCATGTCTTCACAATATATATATTCCTCATTGAAGCCATTTAATGATGTAAATAGATTTTTTGAAATATATAATGATTGATCGCCACCTCTACAAATCTTATGGTTAAATCTTGTGAAATAAGAGGAAACTTTCAAAAAAATGTGTGACCCATTGAATATCATCCTAAAACATCCAGTTTCTCTCCCTTTTATATATTCATTATATATAATTTGGTCAAAATTATTAGGAGGAATCGAATCACAATGCAAAAAATAAAGAATTTCTTTTTTTGCTTTTAATGCTCCATAGTTCATTTGAATTGCTCTACCCTTGTCAGATTTAAGCAGTCTTAATTCAGAAAATTTTTTTAAAATTTTTATTGTTGAATCTTTACTGCCTCCGTCAACAACTATAATATCATTTTTATAAAAACTTTTCTTTAATAATTTTTCAATAAAGGATTCTATTATTTTCTCTTCATTGAGGACTGGGATAATTATAGAAATAGATTTATTATTCATTTAACTTCCAATCATATGGTAAAAAATAAATTTTAGTAGAATTGTCAATTTTTAATCTTGAATACATATTTATAAATTCAATTAATTCTTTTCTGGTTCCAAAATCACTTGAAAACCATTTAAATATTTTTGATATTTTAGCAACCCCAGTTGTGATTTTATTTTTTTCCTGATTATTGATAAAATGATTTGTTACAGTTTTTAATTGCTTTTCTAATCTATTCGATGTAAAGGCTTCATTTAAAAGTTTAGGGCATGAAAATGAAGCACAATTAATTGCAAAATGAATTCTAGGTTCGTCCATTTTTCTTAGAATCTTATGCTCAATATCATTTAAAGAATAACTAATCTTATTTAATGTAAAAATTTTTTTATCCCATGGTTTTTCAATATTTTTTATACTCTTGACAGGATAGTTTTTTATGATTAGATCAATTGTTAAGGCATTATATGCATTAATCCAATATGATAAAATTTCATTTTTGGTCCATTTTTGATTTGGTATAAATCTTTTAAGATTATCTATATAACTTTCTAAATTTGCAATTTCATTTTTCCAATCTTTGTAGTTAACTACTCCTTCATTAGAGACAAACTTTTTTAATTGAATGTCCCATACATAATGAATATTTTTTTTAATTAATCTTGAGTTTTCACCATATGATTGAAAATTTATAAATTGAATTGAACTAAAAAATATTAACAAGAATAATTTCATTTTTTATAACATTTTTTTTAATGTTTCATTAGAGTTTAAATCTTCTATAGTATCAATATCGTTTTTTGTTTTTAATAATTTTAATTTTTTATTTTTTAATTCACTTATGGTTTCTTTAAGTAAGCTAGGTTTACTCCAAGACTTATTCTTAAATAATTTAGAATTAATTTTATTCATACCAATTAAATAATACCCTCCGTCTATAGAAGGGCCAATGACATAATCATTTTTGTTTAACGAGCTAAATGCAAAATTAATATCAATGTGGTTAATATCCCATAAATCAGAACCAATAATAATTACAGGGGAAAACTTGGATTTAAACCCTTCTTTAAATGCATTATTAATTTTTTCTCCCAAGTTATTTCCTTTTTGTATTTTTTTCTCATTTACAAAATCACTCCAATCATCATTAAAATTTATAAATTTTGAGTAATATAAAATTTTATGTGAGTTTACTAACATGACTGCTTTTTTTGTTTTTTCAATCAGTTTTTTATAAACAAGTAAAGCCTTTTTTTTGCCTATAGATTTTGCAATTCGAGTTTTAACATATCCTTCAATTAGGTTTTTGCAAAAAATAATTAACAAAGGTTTCATTTTAAGAAAAATTACTTTAATTTTTTTGAAATTCCTTTAATGTTTTCATCTATATATTTTTTCATAAAAAATTTGTTTAAATATTTTTTACCTAATAAGTCTTTTTCCTCTTTCAATATTTCTAAAAGATCTATTTTTAAATAATTTTTGTAATAAGGGATCGAAATTTTTTTATAGCTATAATGCCAAGGTTCATATAAAAATCCTTTTCTGAATTTGTCATTAGTATATACTTTATAAAAACCATATTTTTCAGAATTTTCCTCCATCCAAACTCTCATTTTCTCAAAAGGTCCTGAATCATGAAATAATTTGGGTAATAATACATCACCTTTAATATTGTGGTTATTTTCAATTATATCTATTTCAGTACCCCAGTGATGCCTTGAAGAGCCTGGAACTGTTGAATATTCGATGATCTTATTAATTGCTTTTTGTCCACTTAAACCAGAGTTTGTGAAATTACTAAATTTTCTATTCCATATCTTTTTTTGATGGTTAAAACTTCTATAACTTGAAACTATTTTAAGGTTTATATTATCAATTTTTGCTGCATCCTTCATTTTTAAATATGCCTTAGAAACTTCTGATAATAATTTATAACCATTACCAACTAAATTTGGTTTTCCTTTGCCAATTAAAATTTCTTTATCAATATTATATTCCAATTTTTCATGATATTTAAAAGAGTATAAAAAAATTGAATTAAAAAATAATTGAATAAATTCAGATCTTTTCATTTTGTTAATTTTTTTTCACAATAAAAGTGCAAACCAATATTAATAATTTCATATGGTTCACCAATTTTTTTATATCCTTTTTTTAAATAAAAGTTTATCGCTTTTTCTCTAGCTTTTAACCAAATTAAAGAAATATTTTTAGACAATAATATTTCTTCCGCTTTTGAAATCAGTTTTGATCCAATCCCATTTTTTTGATGATTTTTTTTAACTGCCATCCCTCTTAACCTTCTTACTTTATCTTTTATTTTAGATGTATTTAAAATTGAAATTACACCTACAATTTTTTTGTTATTAAATGCTCCTAAATGAAAACTTTCATCATGATTATCCCATTCAAATTGACACAAGCTTGATTTAATTGAGTTGTTTCTTAAAACCTCTCTTCTCAAATTCAATGTCATTTTTGAAGATATTTTTCGTATTTCTATGGGTTTATTCATTTACTTTAAATTACAATTTTTTTAAGTAAATTGATTTATTTCTAAAAATATTTTAGAAATAGTATATTAGCTTTCTAAAGCGGGAGTAGCTCAGTTGGTAGAGCGTCAGCCTTCCAAGCTGAATGTCGCCGGTTCGAACCCGGTTTCCCGCTCTAAAAATAAATCTAACCTAGAAATGAAACGTTTATTGTTTTCTTTGTTTTCTTTGTTTTTTTTATCCTTTTCATATACTCAACAGGAAAGGGTTTTACTTAGGGGTAAACTTTTATATAGAAATAACAATGTTATTTCCGCAAATGTTATAAACAATTCTGCTCAAACTAATACTATTACAGATGGTGATGGTGAATTTGAAATTTTTGTTAAACTTGGTGACGAGTTAATTTTTTCATCTGTACAATACAAAATTAAGTCAGTTATAATTTCTAAAGAGGATCTTAAAAATAATCGAATTGTTGTAGAGGTAAACGAAAAAGTTAATTTTCTAGATGAAGTTGTAATTGGTCCAGAAAATCAAGAAAAATTTTTAGACCTTAAAGAAGAAGAGTTTAAAAGAGTTGATTATTTAAGTGATAAATCCACTAAAATTGATAATGAAATTATTAGAGAAGGAAAATTTTACAATGGTCTAAATTTTGTGAATTTAGCTAAATTCGTTTCAAATAGATTAAACAAAAAATATATTGGTGAAGAAAGTTTTAAATTAATTCCTAGTGAAGTATTACCATTTATTTTTGACGAATCTTTTTTTATCGATGATCTTAAAATTCCTAGTGAAAGAGTTCTAGATTTTTTGAAATTTATTGATTCAGATTTTAATGAAAATAAATTGTTGAGTAAAAATCAAGAATTTCATCTAATAAATTATTTGATTTTAAAAGCTGAATTATACAATAAACAATTTTGATCATTTTAGTTAAAATTTTAGTTATAGTATTTAATAGTTTAATAATTATTAATTCTAATCATCCATATTATATAAGTGCTACACAGGTTTTTTATTCCAAAAAAGACAATCAATTCCAATGTACTTCAAGATTTTTTATTGATGATTTAGAATCTTTATATAAATCTAAATCGGATAAAAATCAGATTTATAAGTTTCAAAAAGATAAATTTGATATCTTTTTAAGAGAACACTTAAAAGAAAATTTTGTAATTTTTTTAGATGATATTAAGCAAAATCAATCATTTATTGGAACTGAATTTTCAAATGATGTAATAATAATTTATTTTGAATATCAAATAAAATCCAATTTCAAAAAAATTAAAATTAAAAATTCAATTTTAATGAATCATATTAATGATCAAAAAAATATAGTACATTTAAAAACTGAAAATGAAAATCAAAGTTATTTATTAACTTTAAGAAAACCTTTTTTTTCAATTAACAAAAAATTAATTCTAAATGAAAATTAAATTTTTTTCAATTATTTTATTTATTGCTTATTTTTTATCTGGGCAAACTAAAGAATCCAATAATACGGAGAGTAAATTTAATGATAATAAATTCAAACAATTATATGAAGAATTTTCTTCACCAAATAATTTTAGGACTGCTTCTGGTGCTCCCGGTCCAGATTATTATCAGCAGAAAGTTGACTATAATATGGAAATTGAATTAAATGAGGAAAATGATATTTTATATGGTAAATCTATAATAACTTATCACAATAACTCTCCTGATGATCTCGAATATTTGTGGGTTCAACTTGACCAAAATATTAGAAAAAATAATTCTCCTTCTTTGGAGAAAAATCCATCTAGTATTTCCGAATTAAAACAAATTGAAAGTTTTGTAGATGACCTTTTATTAAAACCATTTGATGGTGGATTCAATATTGATTATGTTAAGGATTCAAATGGAAAAAATCTTAAACAAGTAGTCAATAATACAATGATGTTGGTTCATCCTTCATCCCCAATTAAAAGTGGTGATAAGTATATCTTTTCAATTAAATGGAATTATTCAATAAATAATCATGTTAAAAAAAGGGGCAGATCTGGATACGAATATTTTTCAGAGGATGGTAATAAGTCATATGTTATAGCTCAGTTTTTCCCTAGACTTGCAGTTTATAATGATGTAGAAGGTTGGCAAAATCATCAATTTTGGGGTAATGGTGAATTTGCTTTAAATTTTGGTGATTATAAAGTAAATATTACAGTTCCTGCTGATCACATCTTGGAGGCGACTGGAGAATTACAAAATCCTAAAGAAGTCTTGACTAAAGTCGAGTTCAACAGATATAAAAAGGCTTTGAATACTCAAGATGAACCAGTATTAATTGTTAATCAAGAGGAAGTAGTAATGAAGGAAAAAAACATTTCAAATAAAAAGAAAACATGGAAATTTATAGCAAAAAATGTTCGTGATTTTGCCTTTGCTTCATCTAGAAAATTTATTTGGGATATGATGATAGTTCCTATAAATGGTAAAAATATTGTAGCCTCATCTTTATATCCAAAAGAAGGGAATCCCTTGTGGGAGGAATATTCCACTAAAGTCGTTGCACAAACATTAAAAACCTTTTCAAAATATACTTTTGATTATCCTTATCCTAAAGCTGTATCAGTTCATGCGAAAAATCAAGGGATGGAGTATCCTATGATTTGTTGGAATTATGGAAGACCAGAAAAAGATGGTTCCTATTCTGATAGAGTTAAATATGGTATGATTAGTGTCATAATTCATGAAATTGGTCATAATTTTTTCCCTATGATAGTAAATTCTGATGAGAGACAGTGGGGATGGATGGATGAAGGCATTGATACATTTCTTCAGTATCTCACTGAAAAAGAGTTTGATCCTGAATATCCGTCACGAAGAGGGCCTGCAAACAGAATAATTCCATACATGTCTGGTAATCAAAAATATATAGCTCCAATAATGTCAAATCCTGAGAATGTATTTCAATTGGGGCCAAATGCTTATGCAAAACCTGCAACGGCTTTAAATATTTTAAGAGAGACTATAATGGGTAATGAACTTTTTGATTTTGCTTTTAAAACGTTCTCTAAAAGGTGGATGTTTAAACATCCCACACCTGAAGATTTTTTCAGAACAATGGAGGATGCGTCTGCTGTTGATTTGGACTGGTTTTGGAGAGGATGGTTTTATTCAACTGATTATGTTGATATTGGAATAAAGAATTTTAAAAGATTCTATATTTCTTCAGAGCCAGGTAAAAAAGTTAAGGATATTTTTGATGGTTATGGAATTACTAAAAATGAATTATCACCATTAGTTTTTATGGTTTCTGAGGATGAAGAATCATTTAATCCTGATTTAAAAGACGGAAATCCAATTGAGAAATCTTTACCACTTAAAAAATTTATTGATGAGAATTTTTTAAATGAAGAATTTAATAAATTAAAACCTTCAAATTATTTTTATGAGGTCGAATTTGAAAAACCTGGGGGGTTAGTTATGCCTGTAATTTTAGAATTAACATATGTTGATGGATCAAAAAAGATTATAAAATACCCTGCTGAAATTTGGAGAAAAAATGATGATTCATTCAAAAAAGTTTTAGTTAGTGAGAAAGAAATTAAAAATTTAACTATTGATCCCAACGAGGAAACGGCAGATATAAATTTATCTAATAACAATTGGCCAAAAATTGAACTTCCCTCAGATTTTGAAAAGTTTAAGTCAAAAATTAAAGGATAGTTATCTTATTTTATTTACGATTTTTTAAAAAGTCAAAACCTTATTATATTTATAAAAAAAAAATAATGTTTTTTATAAGTGGTGCTGAAATAATATTTGTTTTTTTTATTGTTTTGCTTTTATTTGGGGCGGACAAAATACCTTCTATTGCTAAGGGTCTAGCTAAAGGAATAAATCAGGTCAAACAAGCTACAAATGATATAAAATCTGAGATTCAAAATTCAACTGACATTGAAAATCCAACAGATAAGATAGTTGACGAATTTAAAGAGGAGTTAGATGAAGTTAAAGATGGATTTGATGAAATGACTGATTCTGTAAAAAGAAAGTTTTAGTTTTTCAAACTTAAAGTCAAACCGTCTCTTATGGGAAGCATTAAGGATTTAAGTCTTGTATCGTTCTTTATTAGGGTATTATATTTTTTTATAATTTTCGTTTCATTATCGTTATCCTCTGAAAGGACCTTTCCACTCCATAAGACATTATCTGTAATTAATAAACCTCCAGATTTTAATTTTGGAACTACTAAATCAAAATATTTAATATAATTTTCTTTGTCAGCATCTATGAAAATTAAATCAAAATCAATATTTAATTTTGGAATTATATTTTTAGCATTTCCAAAATGTTGGATTATTTGACTTTTAAAAATAGATCGATTAAAATATTTTTTTTGAATTTTAGAAAGCTCCTCATTTTTGTCTACAGTATGAATCACTCCATTTTTTTTTAGTCCTTCGCACAGACATAAAGCCGAATATCCAGTATAAGTACCTATTTCTAAAATATTTTTTGGATTAATTAATTTAGATAAAAAACTTAATAGCCTTCCTTGTAATGGACTAGATATCATTCTGGGGTTTAATACCTCCAGATTAGTCTCTCTGTAAAGGTTTTTTAATAAAATTGGTTCAGATTCTGAATGATCGTTTGCATAATTTATTATTTCATCATTAATAAAATTCATAATTTTTTATTTTTTGGGTCTTGCGTATGGAAATCTTTCTATCTTTTTTGGTAAAGAATAGCAATCAAGCCCGTTTATTGCTGTAACTCCACCTTTATCAAGCTGTATCATGCCGTCTTCAAGTAGCATATTCTCGTACACAAATATATTTTCAATTGATGCAACTATCAGTAAAGTACCATTTTCTTTTATTTCGTATTCATTTAAATATTTACATTCTATTTGAACAGGAGAATTTTTAACAAATGGTAAATCTTTATCAAATTTATATTCTTCGGTTAATTCAGTTTTTTCAAATTCAGATATTTCAGATGTATATTTAGCACTTGTATGGTGAGCATCTCTAATTTGTGAATAGTGTACGTGATTAACTGAAAATTTTTTTTTGTACTTAATATTTCTGTAAGTATCTCTTGGAACAGTTTTAGGTCTTAAAATAAATCCTAGCATAGCTGGATTACTTCCTAGATGAGTAATTGAACTAAAAATTGCAACATTATTAATACCTTCATCTGATATAGTGGCAATTAAATTTGATGATTTATAGCCTGTGCAACTGTTAATTAAATTTAATCTATAAATTTTGTCCATCTCATTAATTTGTTTTTTTGTAAAATGCTTCATTTGTATTTATTTAAAGATTAATTTATTTTAATCAAATATGTTAATTTCATTGGGTTTATTTTGTAATTTTACTAAAATAACAATAAAAAAAGATTATGGCTTTTGATTTTAAAATGATTAAATCTTTTTATGCTAAAATTGAAAATAGTGTAATATCTGCGAAAAAAATCTTAAATCGTCCCTTAACTTCTAGTGAGAAAATATTATATTCCCATCTTTGGGATTCCAATTTAAAAAAAAGTTATAAAAGAGGAGAAGATTATGTAGATTTTAGGCCTGATAGGATTGCTTGTCAAGATGCTACTGCTCAAATGGCTTTATTACAATTTATGCAAGCTGGAAAGTCAAAAGTTGCTGTTCCTACAACAGTTCATTGTGATCACTTGATTCAAGCTAAGGAAGGCGCTAAAATTGATCTTAAATCTGCTAATTCTTCCAGTTCAGAGGTTTTTGATTTTCTTGAATCTGTTTCAAATAAATACGGGATTGGATTTTGGAAACCGGGGGCAGGAATTATTCATCAGGTTGTTTTAGAAAACTATGCTTTCCCTGGAGGAATGATGATTGGTACGGATTCTCATACTGTAAATGCTGGGGGATTAGGTATGTTGGCTATTGGAGTTGGAGGTGCTGACGCTGTAGATGTCATGGCAGATATGCCTTGGGAGTTGAAATTTCCTAAATTAATTGGGGTTAAACTGACAGGTGAATTAAATGGATGGGCTTCTCCAAAAGATGTAATTTTGAAGGTTGCTGGAATATTAACTGTAAAGGGTGGGACTGGAGCTATTATTGAATATTTTGGAGATGGTGCTAAATCAATGTCTTGTACTGGAAAAGGAACTATATGCAATATGGGAGCTGAGGTAGGGGCAACTACATCTACTTTTGGATATGATGATTCTATGGAAAGATATTTAAGATCAACGGGAAGAGATGATGTAGCTGATGCTGCTAACGAAATTAGAGAACATCTTACTGCAGATCCTGAAGTTTACAGTGATCCTTTTTCTTACTTTGATGAAGTTATAGAAATAGATTTAAATACTCTTAGCCCTCACATAAATGGTCCATTTACTCCTGATTTGGCTACACCTGTTTCTGAAATGAGGGATAAAGCAAAAAATAATGGGTGGCCAATAAAAGTTGAGTGGGGTTTGATTGGATCTTGTACTAATTCTTCCTATGAGGATTTATCTAGAGCTTCTTCAATAGCTGATCAAGCTGTTGAAAAAAAATTAATTACTAGAGCTGACTTTGGAATTAATCCTGGCTCAGAGCAAGTAAGATATACCGCTGAAAGGGATGGCTTATTAGACCCTTTTGTTAAGTTAGACGCTAAAATTTTTACTAATGCTTGTGGTCCTTGTATCGGACAGTGGGATAGAGTAGGATCTGAAAAAGAAGAAAAAAATACAATTGTTCATTCTTTTAACAGAAATTTTTCTAAAAGGGCTGACGGAAACCCAAATACACACGCTTTTGTTACTTCACCAGAAATGGTTGCTGCAATTGCTATTTCTGGGAGATTAGATTTTAATCCAATTAATGATACCCTTATAAATGAGGAAGGGAATGAAGTTAAACTTGACCCTCCATCTGGAATAGAGTTACCCCCAAAAGGATTTGACTATGAGGATAATGGATACATTGAACCTTCCATAGATGGATCGAAAGTAGAGGTTGTAGTTAATAAAAAATCAGAAAGACTTCAATTATTAACCCCATTTCCAAAATGGGATGGATCTAATATTATTGGAGCGAAACTTTTAATTAAAGCAAAAGGTAAATGTACAACCGATCATATTTCAATGGCTGGGCCTTGGCTAAGGTATAGAGGTCATTTGGATAATATCTCTAATAATTGTTTAATAGGGGCGATTAATTATTTTAATGATCAATCTAATTTTATTAAAAATCAGCTAACTGGAGAATATGGTGGAGTTCCTGATATTCAAAGAGAATACAAACAAGCAAATATTGATACTATTGTAGTTGGGGATCACAATTATGGGGAAGGTTCATCAAGAGAGCATGCAGCAATGGAACCCAGATTTTTAGGAGTTAAAGTTGTTCTTGTTAAATCCTTTGCGAGGATTCATGAAACAAATTTAAAAAAGCAAGGGATGTTAGGATTAACTTTTGAAAATGAAAGTGATTATGATTTAATCGAAGAGGATGATACTTTTAATTTTTTTGATCTGGATAAGTTTAAACCTTCAAAAAAAATTACTATTGAAATCATACACTCTAATGGCAAGAAAGACATAGTCTTTGCTAATCATTCATACAATAATCAGCAGATAGAATGGTTTAAAGAGGGTTCAGCATTAAATTTGATTAAAAAACAAAATTAAAAATGCCCTTGGCCAAGGGCATTTTTTTTTACAAATTATTAATCTTAATAAAGGGACAAATAATCAAATCTATAATCTTTTGACTGCTAAAAAATGAATTTGTTTAATATCGATTTACTTAGCCCTGTAGTTCAAGGGATAGAACAAAAGTTTCCTAAACTTTAGATACAGGTTCGAGTCCTGTCAGGGCTAATTTTTAATTAATTTAATTTATATTTTACAATGTTTTATTTAAATTTAAAAAAAGTTCCGTTAGCTCAGTTGGTTCAGAGCACTGCCTTGACAGGGCAGGGGTCAGTGGTTCGAATCCACTACGGAACACTTTTTGCTTTTTTTTTTAATTTCTTAACTTCCTCTGAGCCATAAGGCATATTGCCAATTGTTTTAATTACATGATCAGTTAATTGTTTTGCATTAAGACTTTTGGGAAAATTAAAAATTGATCCATCCATTGATTTTAAATAGTTTTCTTTTTGATCAACAAAAATTGCAGTATGAAGTTCATTTCTGATAATAAAATTTAAAGTCAAATTGGTGTTTTTATATTTTTCATCAAAAGAATTTATTTTTTTAATGTTAGTATAAAGTATTCTTTTATCTGATTTAAAATATAAACCGTTTTTCTTTTTTAATGCATCAAAGAATAGTTTGTTATTGTTAATTTGACCCATTGTTAAAGATGGAAATAAAATCATTAACAATTTAAAAAAAAATATTTTTTTTAAATTTATTATTAAAAAGTTAAATTTTTTATGAATCATTTGGATTGGATTGGATTACTTCTCACGCTTTTAGGAATTCTACTATATTATATTATTAAAATTCCATTTTCAGAGTTTTTAATATTAGTTGGATCAATTTCAATGGGTATTGGTTTAATCAAAAATAAAACTTAAAATATGTACTAACAACATTTGTATAAACATATATTATTAATCTAATGTATTTAATAGAAAATTAATAAAATTTTGGCTTAAAATTTTATTAATGTCTTTTTTATTGTATCCTCTATTATCAAGGATATAGTTAATTTTTTGAAGATCAGCAATTGAATTAATATCACATGGGCATTGTTCTTTTCCAAAGCCTCCATCCAGATCACTGCCTATTCCTACATGATCTGAATTTCCACTTAATTGGCATATGTGGTCAATATGATCAAAGATTTTTTCAAGAAACAACTCTCTTTTGAGCGGATTGGAAATTCCTCTTTTCCAATTTGGTACCATCATCCAAGCATCCAAAGCCATTCCAATTATAGCTCCTTTTGAAATTAAGACTCTTAATTGATTATCAGATAATTGCCTTTTATTTGGAACAATAGCTCTGCAATTACTATGGCTTGCCCAAATAGGACCATTAAAATTATCAATACTTTCCCAAAAACTTTGATCTGAAAGGTGAGTAACATCAAGGATTAGATTAAGTTCTTCTATTTTTTTTAATAATTTTTTACCTTTAAAACCTATTTTACCATCTGAATCAGTTCCAAAAGCGTATGTCCCAGGACCATAATGTGCTGGCCCTATAGCTCTTAATCCATTTTCATACATTATTTCTAGATGTTCCATGCTCAAAATTGAATCAGCTCCTTCTAGGCTTAATATATATCCAACAGGTAGATTGAATTTATTTTCTTTCCATAAGGATAGATGTTGATTTAAATCACTAAGATTTTTTATTTGAATCATTTCGCCTTTTTCTTCCATTGTTTTGTACCAAGATAATTGTCCCTGAGTTTGGGCCCATGCCTGGTATGGGGAGTTCCATCCATGCAATTTATTTTTTGGTTTCACGTATCTGGCGATTAGGGTTGCTACGCACAATCCAATATTACCATTTCTTAGTTCAGGTAAGCAAACTGTTGCATTTCCTCTGTCAGGTTTATCATTTAGAAATTTTTCTCTAGAATTAATTTCTTTTAATGGCCTAGTCAGATCTCTGTTCCACTCAAGAGCGTTCATCGAAAGGTCAAGATGTGCATCAAAAATAAATTTCATTTAAATTTTATTTAATAAGTAGTCTCTAGCTTCAACATTCCATAGCTTTTTAATTTTGTATTTTTTAATTACTTGTACTTTATTGTATTTGATAATAGTTGGACAGATATGGTAAGGTACAGAAAATAATAGGTCTCCAACCTTATACTTATTTGAATCTTTTGATTTTATAACAAGATGCTCTTCACTGTGACTTATATGTTTTGAATTCTCAAGACCTTTTATAATTACTCTTGGCAGAGGCATTTCTGAAGCTACAGATTTATGACCTAAGTCCAAACATAACAAATCTTTATTTGGTTTACTTATAATTCTTGAGACAATAACAGCAGCAATTTTAAAAGGTGAATTTGGCCATATTTTTGAATATCCAGCGTCCCATAAAAGTGTGGTTCCAGGAGTTAAAAAAACACCTTTTCTTTTTGAATGAGCGACAAATGTAGGTGATCCTCCAGCCAATATTATTAATGAAATTTTATATTTACTTTCAATTTTCTTTTGAAAAGACAAAATAGGCCTAAAGGCTTTGTCGCTATTGGTTTTTCTTTCTTTTTCAGATAAGTTTCTGATGTGACCATCATAGATATGAATTCCAATCACATTGAGATAGGCGTTTTTATAAACCTTATCAAATAACCTAAATACTTTTTCACTTATTTTGATTCCTGTTCTATTCATACCATTATTAATATCTATTAAAAGATTTATTTTAGTTTTATGTTTTTTGGCTAGATCAGAAAAATAATTTAATGATGTATTATTATCAATTAGGGTAGACATCCTAATTTTTGGGTATTTTTTTTGAATTTTAATAAATTTTTCTGTTTTTTCAATAGATAATTGGTTTGCCAAAAGAATCTCTTTAATATTGAATTTGGTTAACATATCTAATTCACCAATTGTAGCACATTTAAATTTTTCAATTCCATTTTTTATTTGAAGTTCAATGATTTTTGACATTTTATGAGTTTTTATATGCGGCCATAGTCTAATTGGGTCTCCAGCGATTTCTATCATTGACTTAATATTAGATTTTATTTTTTTTTCTGAAACAAGTATTCCAGGAGTACTTATCCGATCTCTATCTAAGAGCTCATACCATTTTTTTTTAATTCTATTTGTCATAAAATTTAAGTATTAATCTCAAATTGAGCTTCTATTTCAACTGCAATATTTTGAGGTAAAGTCATCCCAACGGCGCTTCTTACTCCTATACCCATTTTATTACCAAATATTTCAGCCATCAATTCACTAAATCCATTTATTACATATGGATGTTCAGTAAAACTATTATCTGAATTTACCATTCCAAAAACTTTTACAATTCTTTTAATTTTTCTAAAATTTTTGAAGTTAGTTATAATAGTAGACAACATTGTAAGGCCAACTTGCCTTGCAGCTACTTTAGCTTCATTTTTATTAAGATGAGAACCAACTTTACCAGTAATTAGTGATCCATCAAGATTTATTGGCCCTTGGCCTGAAACATAAAGAAAATTATCTACAACTAATATTGGTTTATATAATCCAACAGGTTTAGGTGCAGGGGGAAGTTTTAAATTTAATTCATTGACTCTATTTATTAAATTCA
The DNA here is from genome assembly GCA_905381055.1 of uncultured Flavobacteriaceae bacterium. Classification (GTDB taxonomy): domain Bacteria; phylum Bacteroidota; class Bacteroidia; order Flavobacteriales; family Flavobacteriaceae; genus TMED220. The sequence goes on along the minus strand of CAJPUR010000003.1, from coordinate 116,104 downwards.
TTTTTAAAAATTGTTTAAGGATTTTATCTAAAAATAGTTACTTAAGTTTAAATACAATTAATAATTCCTATTTAATTAAAAAAATATCTGGTATTGAATTGACTTGAAAATCCCATAAAATTGGAAGGATAAAAAAAGTGATTATTGAAATAATTAATATTGAAAATATATTTAAAATGAACCCAACTTTAATCATATCTATAATTTTTAAAAGGCCTGAACTAAAGACTACTGCATTTGGAGGAGTAGCTACAGGAAGCATAAAAGCACATGATGAAGCAATAGAAGCTCCTACAAGGAAAATATAAGGATGCACATTTAACCCAATTGCAATAGGAGCTAAAATAGGTAATAGCATAGCTATAGTGGCTACATTGGAAGTAATTTCAGTGAAGAAATTCACAACAGTTATTATTATAATTAGTAATACAATCAAATTTAAACCGTTTAAAAGTTTTGCTTGATTTGCAATCCATAGACCTAAATTTGAAATTTCAATTCCCTTAGCAAGTGCCATTCCGCCTCCAAAAAGAAGTAGAATACCCCATGGAATTTTAACAGCTTCTTTCCATTTTAGGAGAGGTCTATTTTTTCTTTTACTTCTTAAAATAAATAAAATTATAGCCCCAAAAATTGCAATTATTGTATCATCAACATTCGGAATAAAAAGTTGAATAAAAAAAGGTCTTGTAATCCATAATAATCCTGTCATTAAAAAAACAATTAATACTAATTTTTCTTCTTGATTAATTTTTCCAAGTTCAAATAATTGCTTTTTTATTGCTTTTTTCCCAAAGGGAGTATCAGATTTTTTGAATTTAAATATAAAATTGGTTAAATATGTCCAACATATAAACAATAAAAAAAATGAAATTGGAAAACCAAAAATTATCCATTGATAAAATGTAATCTGAATATTATATGTCTCAGAAATAAAACCAGCTAAAACAAGATTTGTTGGAGTACCTATTAGTGTTGCAATTCCTCCAATAGATGCAGAATATGCAATAGAAAGCATTAGTGCTTTTCCAAATCTTTTTTTTCTTTTTTCAGAAAAGTCAAATTGATTAATTACAGAAATTGCAATAGGTAACATCATTACTGTTGTCGCTGTATTTGATATAAACATTGATAAAAAAGCTGTTGCAATCATAAATCCAAGAATAATCTTAGAAATATCTGTTCCAATTAAACTTATAATATTTAATGCTATTCTTTTATGTAAATTCCATTTTTCGATTGCAATAGCAATTATAAACCCACCTAAATAAAGGAAAATATATTTATGCCCATATGATTCTGTTACTTTTGAAATTTCTAATACATTTGTTATAGGTAATAAAATTATTGGCAGCAATGAGGTTATTGCAATTGGAACAGATTCAGTAGCCCACCATAAAGCCATCCATAAAATAATACCAATCATATATAGTGCCTCAGTTGGAATAATTGATGAATTACTAAAAAATATAAAAACTAGAAATAAAAGAGGTCCTAATATTATAGAAATTAATTTTTGAGTATTCATATTAATAAACTAAATAGATTGATTTTTTTAAGTAATTCAAATATAAACTTATTTTTTTTTTATGAAATTCAATACTAAATATCAATAGTATTTAGTTCTTAAATTTGTAAAATGGTATCTAAGAATTTTATATCGGTTTATATTCTTTGTGGAGGTAAAAATAAAAGAATGGGAACTGAAAAGGGCCTTGTTAAAATTAATGGAAAATCATTTATAGAATTAATCGTAAATGCAGTTTCAAATTTTTCCAAAGATATTTTTTTAGTCACTGATAATGAAAATTATGCAAGCTTGGGCTATCCTATTATTAATGATTTTTATAAAAACAAAGGTCCTGTTTCTGGAATATTTTCTGCTTTAAATCATTCGAAAAATGATCAAAATTTAATTTTAAGTTGTGATATTCCTTATATAAATTTCCAAACGTTAGAACTAATAGTGAAAAAACATTATTTAGCTAATAAAAAAATCACAATAGCAAAGGATACCTCTAACATTCACCCATTAATTGGTATATATCATAAATCAATTAAATCAGTTTTTAATAAAAGTATATTAAAGGGTAATTTGAGATTGATAAATGTTTTGGAAAAAATCGATGTTCAACATGTTATGTTTAATAATTCATCAAAAAAATTTTTAAAGAATATCAATTCACTCAAATTACTAAACAATGAGTAATATTTTAGAATTTTATTTTCTCTAGCTTATTCTTCCTTGACCCTTTTAACAAAAAATTTTTGTTATTCCATTTTTTATTATTAATAAATTTAGATACTTCTTTTGAATTATTAAATTTTTTAAAGTTGTCATTTCCATATTCTACTTTGCTGAATTTTTCCCCAACAAGTATAACAAATTCAATATCTATTTTTTCTAATTTATTTGCTATTTTTTGATGTTCACTTTTAGAATATTTTCCAAGCTCTTCCATGTCTCCCAAAATTAATATTCTATTTTTTTCAGTGTTTTCAATAAATGCGTCAATTGATGCATTCATACTTGAAGGATTAGCATTATAGGCATCCATTAATATCAAATTAGAACCTTTTCTCAGCCATTCTGATCTATTGTTATTTGGATTATATCTTTTTAAACCTTTCAAAATAATTTTTTTTGGTATTTTGAAAAATAAACCAAAGGCAACTGCAACTGATACATTTGAAAAGTTATACGAACCAATCATATTGGTTTCAAAATCAAAATTATTGTACCTAACAACTATTTTATTAGAATTTATGTTTATAGGTTTAATATTTAGATCTGCCTTTTCACTATTTCCAAAAATATATTTTTTATTTTTTTGAGTTAATTTTAATTGTTTTTTGTCATTACCATTTATAAATGCCAGACCATTTGTTAATTTTAAGTAATTGTATAGCTCCGATTTACCTCTAACTATTGAAATTTCACTTCCAAATCCTGCTAAGTGAGCTTTACCGAAATTGGTTATATAACCTATTTGTGGATTAGCAATCTCGCAAAGAATTTTTATTTCATTAAGGTGATTTGCCCCCATTTCAATAATTCCAATTTCTGTTTCAGTACTTAAACTTAATATAGATAGAGGTACTCCAATATGGTTATTTAAATTCCCAACAGTAGAAAAAGTTTTAAACTTTTGAGACAATACAGAATAAATTAGTTCTTTTGATGTTGTTTTTCCATTGGATCCTGTAATTGCAATTATCTTAGCTTTTAATTTTGATCTATGAAATATTGCTAATTCTTGTAAAGTTTTTACTGAGTTTTTTACTAAGATATAATTTGAATTATCTTTAAAATATTTAGAGTCGTCAATTATTACATAACTTGCTCCAAGCTCTAAAGCTTTTTTAGCAAATATATTACCATCGTAATTTTCTCCTTTTAAACAAAAAAATAATGAGTTTTTTGAAATATTACGAGTATCAGTACAAATTTTTGAAGAGCTTAAATATAAACTGTAAATATCCTCAATACTCATAAAAAAGATATAAAAAGCGAGTTGTTTTCTTATTCAGAAATTTTTAACTTTTTCTTTTATGTCTAGCTGTTTTTTTAGATCTGCTTTTAGATCCAACTCTGGACATGGCACCTCTAAATCCAATATGATCAGTAGAGATATATTGAGGTAGATATCTTCTTTGGGCAGGATCTAACCAATAAGCTCTATCTTTCCAAGAACCTCCCTTATAAACTCTTACTTCGTCAGTAATTAGTGAAGTTCTTTTACCTGATTTATCTTTATTGTATCTTACTTCACCATCATCATCTTTAGTTCTTGTAGGAGTCGGGGCATCATACATAGCTGTTGATTCTGGTCTTTTATTTGACTCATCATCATCTGATTCACCACCAAAGCGAGAAAAAAATCTGGTAGATTCAATATCACCATCTCTATAATTCCTATTATCACTTTCAGTGAAATTTTGTCTTAAGAAAGTTTCTTCTTCATCTATAGGGACTTTTTCAATTTGTCCAGGTAATTTTTTGATTATTACCTTACCATTTGGAAGAGTATCGTAAACAAGTTGATCAGAATCAACAATTTTTGCTTTTCCATCCTCTCCTATTGCATCTTTTAGGTATATATTACCTCTGTAATAATTGAAATCACTTGCTTCATCATCGACAATTGGTCTATAAACATCTAAAACCCATTCAGCAACATTTCCTGCCATATCATATACTCCAAAATCGTTAGGAGGATATGATTTGACTTGTATTGTAATATCTGCACCATCATCAGACCATCCTGCTATTCCGCCATAATCACCCTTTCCTAATTTAAAATTTGCTAATTGATCTCCTTCAGTTCTTCTTTTTTCAGATCTTGTATATTCTCCAGACCATGGATACTTCTTCTTACCCCTGTAGGCATTGTACTCTCTGTCTCCAACTAAAGCTAATGCAGCATATTCCCATTCAGATTCAGTTGGGAGTCTGTAGGATGGTAAAAGTATTCCCTTGTCAATTCCAGCGTAGACATTTACAGTATCATTTTTAATTCCTCTTTTACCAGCTATTGAATCAATTTTTCCACCATATGTAGTTTCTGGTCTTCTAAGGTAAGTTTCTGTATTAAAAGTACTATTAGCATCTACTTGACCATTTTCGAAATCAGTTGTGTATCTAACGTCTTTTTGTACATAAGCTTCTCTTTCTAAGATAAATTCGTTGACTCTATCAGTTCGCCATTCCATGAATTGAACTGCTTGAAGCCAGTTGACTCCAACAACAGGGTATTCAGCATAAGCAGGATGACGCAAATAATTAGTGGTTAATTCTTCAACATAACCTAATTGATTTCTCCAAACTAAAGTGTCAGGTAATGCACTTTCATAAAGTTTTTTATAATCCTTGTTATCTTGAGGGAATACTGCTTTTATCCAATCAAGGTATTCAAGGTACATGATGTTAGTAACCTCAGTTTCGTCAATATAAAAAGACATTACATGTTGTTGATTTGGTGAATTATTCCAATCATGCATTACATCGTCTTGTACTTGACCTTTAGTGTATGTTCCACCTTCAATAAAAACTAAACCAGGACCAGTTTCTTGTTCATCAAAATCAGTATTATATTGGAAACCACCTTTTTTAGAATTAATACTCCAGCCAGTACCTCTAGATTGATTATTTTTACCACAACTGTAAATAAAAAATACAGCGAAAGCTAACAAAAAATAGTTTTTGATTAAATGATTAATTTTCATAATAATTTAAATTAAAAATCCAATTACCTAAAAATTTTCTGCAATATACAAAATATTGCTCTAACAATATGTTTAATTCATAAGTCATCACTTACATTTTATATCAAAACGTGAATTTTATCAATTTATTATTCATAAAAATTCATAATCAATAACATTTTAATTAATTCTACGTTATTAAAATTAAATTGTCCTTATTAAAGCGAATGGTAAATAAAAGACTTTTCTATTTTTTTATTTTAATTTTTTTACAAAATGTTTTTTCTCAAGAAAGGGTGATAACTACAGGAGTACCTTTTTTGATGATTACTCCAGATGCCAGAGCAGCAGGAATGGGAGATATTGGAGTAGCTACCTCTGCTGATGTATACTCTCAACAATGGAATCCAGCTAAATACGTTTTTTCAGAGGAAAAAATTGGTTTAGGAATAAGTTATACTCCATATTTAAGTAAACTTGTAGATGATATTTTTTTAGCAAATATCACTTTTTTCAAAAAAAATTCAGAAAGAAGCTCATGGGCTTCAAGTTTAAAATATTTTAGTCTTGGTGATATTCAATTCAATGAATTTATAGGCGGAACAATTATAGATCAAGGAATTGAAAGACCAAATGAATTAACTTTTGATCTTTCTTATTCATTATTGTTGAGTAAAAAGATTTCAATGGCTGTTGCAACAAGATTTATTTATTCAGATTTAAAAATATCTACTGATATGGATGCTTCATCAGCTAAATCAGTTGGAATTGATATTTCAGCTTTTTACAAGAGTGATATTTTTAAAATCAAGGAAAATTCATCAGTTTTGAGAGCAGGTATTAATATTTCAAATATTGGTCCTAGACTAAAATATGATGAAGGTGGTCAAATGAATTTCATTCCAACCAATTTAAAAATTGGTAGCGGACTGACTTTGATTTTTAATTCAGAAAATAGTTTAGCATTTAATGCTGAATTTAATAAACTTTTAGTGCCATCCCCTATTCCATTTATTGATGAGAATAATAAATCTTTGATCTATAAACAACCCGATATTAATTTTTTAAATGGAATATTAGAATCTTTTAATGATGCCCCTGGTGGGATAAATGAGGAATTAAAAGAAATTACATGGGCTATTGGTTTTGAATATTCTTTCCAAAATGCTTTTTTATTAAGGACTGGATATTTTAATGAAAATGAACAAAAAGGTTCTCGGAAATTTTATAGCATTGGAACAGGTTTTCATTTGGATTTTGCTAAAATTGATATATCATATTTATTTTCAAGATCTAAAGTTAGAAATCCATTGGAAAATACTTTACGATTTTCACTCTCTTTTAACATGGAAAAAAACTCTTTAATAGAAAATGACAATATTGAATAACTAAATTTTTATTCAAAAGAGTAACAAAATCATAATGATTCTTATCAATTAACATATTTTTAATAAGAATTTTTAATTTTCCGTAATCATACTGAAATTATTTCAACACTTTTTTTGTTTGTTGATAAAAGTATTAATTTTAGGTTGTTTTTAGTAAATTTCTTTTTAATGAAAAAAATAACTAAGGAAACATATATAGATTGGTATAGAGACATGTTTTTTTGGAGAAAGTTTGAAGATAAACTTGCAGCTGTATATATTCAACAAAAAGTTAGAGGTTTTCTTCATCTCTATAATGGTCAGGAGGCAGTATTAGCAGGGGCTCTACACGCAATGGAAATAGGTAAAGACCGAATGATAACTGCATATCGAAATCATGTTCAACCTATAGGTTTAGGAGTAGATCCAAAGAAAGTAATGGCTGAATTGTATGGAAAAGAGACTGGGACATCAATGGGATTAGGCGGATCTATGCATATTTTTTCAAAAGAATTTAAATTTCACGGAGGACATGGAATTGTGGGAGGACAAATACCATTAGGCGCTGGAATGGCCTTCGGTGATAAATATTTTGGAAGAGATTCAGTTACATTGTGTTTTATGGGTGATGGTGCTGTTAGGCAGGGTTCTCTTCATGAGACATTAAATCTGGCAGCTTTGTGGAAACTGCCTGTCGTTTTTATTGTTGAGAATAATGGCTATGCTATGGGGACATCAGTAGCTAGAACTGCCTCTCATCAAGAAATTTGGAAATTAGGATTAGGTTATGAAATCCCTTGTGAGCCAGTTGATGGAATGAATCCTGAATTAGTAGCTATTTCAATTGATAAAGCAATTAAAAGAGCGAGATCAAATAAAGGTCCGTCTTTCCTAGAAATGAAAACATATAGATACAGAGGTCACTCAATGTCTGATGCTCAGCATTATCGAACAAAAAAAGAAGTTGAAGAGTATAAAAAAATTGATCCAATTTTTCAGGTTAAAGAAATTATTTTAAAAAAGAAATACTGCAAACCGTTTGATTTGGAAAAAATTGAGGAACAAGTCAAAAATCAAATTTTAGAATGTGAAAAATTTGCAGAAGAATCTAATTATCCTGATAAAAATGTAATGTATGATTCAGTTTATGAACAAAATGACTATCCTTTTTTAAAACATAAATTAAGTTAATTATGGCTGAGATCATAAACATGCCTCGATTGAGTGACACTATGGAGGAAGGGACTGTTGCTAAATGGTTTAAAAATGTAGGTGATAAAGTTTCTGAGGGAGATATATTAGCAGAAATTGAAACTGATAAAGCCACTATGGAATTTGAAGCATTTTACTCAGGAGTTCTTTTATATATTGGAATAAATGAGGGTGAAACTGCTCCAGTTGATCAGTTATTGGCTATAATTGGCGATAAGGGCGAAGACATTTCATCTCATATAGGTTTAAAAAATGATTCTCAAAATTCTGAAGAAGAAAATCAAAAAACAAGTAAACCAAATAATGAAAATGTTGATAACTATGTAAATGAAAAAATTGAATCTTCATCAGAATCTAAAAATCTTGAAATAATAAAAATGCCAAGATTAAGCGATACTATGGAAGAGGGAACCGTTTCCTCATGGTTAAAAAATGTTGGAGATGAAATTAAGGAAGGAGATATATTAGCAGAAATTGAAACTGATAAAGCAACAATGGAGTTTGAATCTTTTTATTCTGGTACTTTACTTCATATTGGAATAAATGAAGGTCAATCTGCAGCAGTTGATAGTCTTCTTGCTATAATTGGAAAAAAAGGTACTGACATATCTTCAATAATCAATCAAAAAGTTGTTGAGGAAGTTGACAAAGATCAAATAAAATTAGAAAATAAAAAAGATGAAGTTATTAAAAATATTCAAGATAATAAAATAGAAAAAGTTTCAAACGATTCTCTTATTATTAGTAATAGCTCTGATTCAAATAGACGAATTTTAGTTTCTCCTCTCGCTAAGAAAATAGCAAAGGAAAAGGGAATTAGTCTCACCCAAATTACTGGAACTGGTGACGGTGGAAGAATAATTAAAAGAGATATTGAAAATTATAATTTTCAAATACCTAATATTAATTCGATTACCCCTGAAGTCGAGTCAATTATTGAAATTGAAAATTCTCAAATGCGAAAGACAATTGCTAAAAGGTTAGCTTCTTCTAAATTTACTGCACCACATTATTATTTGGGAGTTGAATTTGATATGGATAATGTTATTTCGTTTAGAAATCAATATAATTCTTTACCAGAAACTAAAATCTCGTTCAATGATATAATTATTAAAGCATGTGCATTAGCTTTAAAAAAGCATCCAGAAGTTAACTCCAAATGGCTTGAAGATAAAATTATTCATAATATTCACGTGAATATTGGAGTTGCTGTTGCAGTTGATGATGGTCTAGTTGTTCCTGTACTTAAATTTGCTAATCAGATTTCTCTGCCTGAAATAGGGAAAAGTGTAAAAGATTTTGCTATCCGTGCTAGGGACAAAAAATTAAAACCTTCTGAAATGGATGGAAGTACATTTACTATTTCTAATCTAGGAATGTTTGGAATTCATGAGTTCACCTCAATAATTAATCAACCAAATTCCGCAATTTTGTCAGTTGGAAGCATCATGGAAAAACCAGTTGTAAAAAATGGTAAAATTTTGATTGGAAATAAAATGAAGTTAACGCTTGCTTGTGACCATCGAACTGTAGATGGTGCTACTGGAGCTCGTTTTTTAGAAACTTTAAAATCTTTTATTGAAAACCCTATATTACTTTTGGTTTAGTTCTTTTTAGGTTAATTTAATTAATAACTATATTTGATTAAGTAGAGTATTATGAAAACTATTGTAATAACTGGAGCTGGAAAAGGTATAGGAAGAGCTACTGCGATTCTAGCTGCAAGAAAAGGATACAAAGTTATTGGCTTGTCCAGAAACATTAATGAAATCAAGGGTATTAAGAATTTATATTCCTATTCAATTGATATAACTGAAGCGGAATCATTAAAAAGAATTACTGATACAATTAAAAGTAAATTTTCAAAAATTGATATCTTGATCAATAATGCTGGAGTATTGCTGAATTTACCTTTTGCTGAATCTTCTATTGAAAAATTTAAGAAAATATATGAGGTTAATGTTTTTGGATTAGCTGAAATAACAAGATTGATTTTGCCTTTTATTAATAATGATGGTCATGTTATAAATATTTCAAGTATGGGTGGAGTTCAAGGGAGTTCAAAATTCTCTGGCCTATCTGCATATAGCAGTAGTAAAGGCGCCGTAATAACTCTTACTGAACTTTTGTCAGAGGAATATAAAAATACTGGTCCATCATTTAATGTTTTAGCTTTAGGGGCAGTACAAACTGAAATGTTAGAACTTGCATTTCCTGGTTATAAAGCTCCAGTATCTTCAAAAGAATTTGCTGAGTATCTTTTAAATTTTGCATTGAATGGGCATAAATTTTATAATGGTAAAATTTTACCTATTTCATCAAGTAATCCTTAATTTTATCGATATATGCTATTGAAAAAGTATCTTCCTTATAATTCAATTAAAATTCTCCAAGATTATTTAATGATTTATAAAATCAAAATTAAGGTTGTTAAAAGAAGAAAATCTAAACATGGGGATTTTAGGATAAATAAATATGGATCCTTTTTAATTACAATTAATGAAAGTCAAAATAAATATAGATTTTTAATTACATTAATACATGAATTAGCACATTTTGTAGCATATAAAGAAAATAGTTTTAGAATTAAACCTCATGGTATTCAGTGGAAAGATTCTTTTAAGAAATTAATGGAACCCTTATTAAAAAAAGATATTTTTCCAATTCAGGTATTGCAAAAATTGAAAGATTACATAAAAAATCCCAAAGCAAGTACTGATTCTGATTTTTATCTTTCCATTGCATTAAAAAAATTTGATATAGTGAAGGATAAAGTTTTTATTTACGAGTTGGTTGACAATACTTTTTTTATTTTAGATAATGGAAGAGTTTTTAAAAAAATTAAAAAAATTATCAAAAGATTTGAGTGTATTGAACAAAGTTCTGGAAAAACTTTTTTATTCAGTCCTCATGCACAAGTTAAAGCTTTAAATAAAATATGAATTATAATAATTTTGCCATAATAATGGCTGGAGGTGTTGGCTCAAGGTTTTGGCCATATAGTAGAATCAATAAACCAAAACAGTTTCAAGATTTTATGGGATCTGGATATACTTTAATTCAATTAACTTTTAACCGTTTAAAAAAAATAATCCCTGAAAAGAACATATTTATTTTAACTAATCTTCAATATGAAAAACTAGTCAAAGAGCAAATAAAAAATATTGATCAATCCCAAATAGTTTTGGAGCCTGAAATGAAAAATACAGCTCCTTGTATTTTATATGCCTCGCTAAAAATAAAAAAAATTAATCCTGAAGCAGTTGTAATTGTTGCACCAAGTGATCATTGGATAGAGGATGAAAAATCATTTATTAAAAATATTGAATTAGCATTTGATCTAATTAGTATTAAACCATCCCTTGTTACTTTTGGTATCCGTCCAAACAGACCTGATACAGGTTATGGATATTTAAAATGCTTAGACACTAAAAATAGTAATAATAAAATTTTATTAGTTGATAAGTTTATTGAGAAGCCAGATTTATTAAATGCAAAAAAATATTTAAAATCTAAAAACTTTCTTTGGAACTCTGGGATTTTCGTTTGGAAAAACTTTGATATTTTGTCAGAATTTGAGAGATTTCAACCTAAAATGTTTAAAATTTTAAACAATGGTTATGATTTTTTTAATACCATAGATGAGAAAAATTTCATTAACCAAAATTATTCTTTGTTAGACGAAATTTCAATTGATTTTGCAATTATGGAAAAAACTAAAAACTGTTACTCAATTATAGCAGATTTTGACTGGAGTGACTTGGGAACCTGGACATCACTTCTTGATAAGAGTAAAAAAGATGAAAACTCAAATTTTACTTTAAAAAAAAATATTTACATGGAAGATGTGAGTGGGAGTCTTGTGTATAGTAAATCAGAAAAATTAGTTGTAATTAAAGGATTGAAAGACTTTATTGTTGTTTTGGATAAAGACGTGCTTTTAATTTATCCAAAAGGGGATGATCAAAAATTAAAAAATATTGTTAAAAATGTAAATAAAAAATTTATAGATAAAATTTAAAAAAATTATTTTTTTAAATAAACCTTTCTAACTTTTTTAAATAGTTCAGAAGAATAAACAAATTTAGTTACTGACTCGTTTTCAGTGTTAAAAATGTCTTTATTTGTTCCTTCCCATTTTTTTATACCATCCTCTAAAAAAATAATTTTTTCTCCAATTTCCATTACAGAGTTCATATCATGACTATTTATTACAGTTGTAATATTAAATTCTTTAGTAATTTCATTAATAAGGTTATCAATTAAAATTGAAGTTTTAGGATCCAAACCAGAATTTGGTTCATCACAAAATAAATATTTTGGATTCATTACAATTGCTCTTGCTATTGCAACTCTTTTTTTCATCCCGCCTGATAATTCACTTGGGAACTTGGAATTTGAATTAACTAAATTAACTCTATTAATTGCAATATTTGCTCTTTCATTAATTTCGTCATTTGATTTATCAGTAAACATTTTCATCGGAAACATTACATTTTCTATTACATTCATTGAATCAAATAATGCACTTCCCTGAAAAACCATTCCCATATCTTGTCTTAATTTTGATCTTTCTATACTACTCATTGAAGCAAGTATTTTATTGTCAAAAATGATTTTACCTTTTTCTATTTCGAAAAGTCCTAAGATACATTTTAAAAGTACTGTTTTACCAGATCCACTTTGGCCAATAATAAGATTTGTTTTTCCTTTTTCAAAAGCTGTATCGATATCATTTAAAACGATAGAATTATTAAACATTTTTTTTAAGCCATCAATTTTTATCATTATCAGGTCAATAAAATATTAGTTATTAATGAATTAGCAATTATAATAGAAACACTTGTCCAAATAAAAGAAGTTGTACTTGCTTTACCAACACCAAGTGCACCTCCTTCCATGAAGTAGCCATGATAAGAAGGTACAGTGGCTAGAATTAATGCAAAAATAAATGATTTAATAAATGCATATGTTACATGAAATGGAATAAAATCTAGTTGTAGGCCTTCAACAAAGTCAGCATGGCTTGAAAAACCTCCAGAAACACATGCAACATATCCACCAAAAATTCCCAAAAACATTGCAATTGTTATTAAAAAAGGGAATAAAGTAAGGGCAATAATTTTAGGGAAAATTAAGTAATTGTATGTGTTAACTCCCATAACTTTTAAGGCATCAATTTGTTCAGTTACTTTCATAGTTCCAATACTTGAGGTAATAAATGAGCCAACTTTACCAGCCATAATTACAGATATAAAAGTTGGAGCAAATTCTAAAATAATTGACTGACGGGTTGTAAAACCTATAAGATATGAGGGCAGAAGGGGGTTATCAATATTGATTGCAGTTTGGATTGCTACTACCCCACCAACAAAAAAAGACAGAAATGAGATTATGCCTATTGATCTAATAATTAAATCATCAATTTCTCTAAAAATTAATTCTTTTAACATAGTCCATTTTGTAAATTTTTTAAAAGTTTTTTGGATCATTAAAAAATATCTGCCAAAATGAAAAAGTAATTTCATTTTACAAAGTTAAGCTAAACCTTTTTAAATTTAAAAACTAAGTGATCAATCGAATATTTTTTATCAATTATACTTGATATACAATTGAATTTATATTCATTCCAGCACCAACTGAAGCAAAAAGGATTATGTCTCCTTCTTTAATGTAGTGATCTTTTTTTTCTTTTCTTATGACTTGATCATATAGAGTTGGAATTGTAGCTACAGAATTATTTCCATGAAATTCAATATTCATTGGCATGACTGATTCAGGGACTTTATGTTTAAATAAACGATAGAACCTTTTAATTATAGCATCATCCATTTTCTTGTTTGCTTGATGTATGAAAATTTTTTTTAGCTTCCCTATTTCTATATTTGCATTATCCAGGCATTCTTTCATAGCACTTGGAACGTTATTAAGTGCAAATTCATAAACTTTTCTTCCTTTCATTTTAATAAATCTATTTTTAATATTTTTATTATATGAATTTCCAATAAAAAGCATTTCAGCCTCTCCGTTGGAAGTAAAAGTGGCACTATTATGAGATAATATACCTCCTTTTTTTTCTTTTTTTTCAATTATAGTTGCTCCAGCTCCATCTGAAAAAATCATTGCATCCCTGTCATGATGATCCAAAACTCTTGATAAAGTTTCAGCACCTATAACTAAGCATTTTTTGGCCATACCAGATTCTAAAAACGCCTTAGCTTGAATTAATCCTTCAACCCATCCAGGACAACCAAAAATTATATCATAACAAACACATTTAGGATTTTTTATTTTTAACTTTGATTTGACTTTAGCAGCAAGGCTTGGCATGGCTTCATACTGATTTATGCCTTCTAAAACATCTCCAAAATTGTGAGCAAAAATTATGTAGTCGATTGTTTCAGGATCTATTTTAGAGGCTTTAATAGCCTCAACAGACGCAAAATAAGCAATTTCAGAGGTATTCAAATCTTTAGAAACATATCTTCTTTCTTTAATACCTGTTATTGATTCAAATTTATTGATTGTTTCAATATTGGGAGTAATTATCTTTGATCCATCTTCATTATGAAATGAGCTGTTGACGAAATCTTTATTTTTTTTTATATTATTTGGTATATAACTTCCAGTTCCGGTAATTAAAAAACCCATAACTAAATATATTTAAAAAATAAAAGTAATTTTTTATAAGGTAAATTTACAGGAAATAAAATAGTGTGTACGATATTCAATTTTAAAATTTTTTTACAAAAAAAAAATATTAATATGACAAATTACTTATAACTAGACTTTTATGAATTCTTTTACCGGTGCACAGCTACAAACTAAATTACGATCTCCAAACGCTTCATCTACTCTTCTAACACTTGGCCAAAATTTATTTTCTTTAACATATTCTAGAGGATAAATTGCTTTTAATCTGCTGTAATCATATTTCCAGTTGTCATCAGTGGCCATCATTAGTGTGTGTGGAGCATTTTTAAGAATGCTTTTTTCATCATGTTTATTACATGATTCAACTTCAAGTCTTATGGAAATTAGGGCATCACAAAAACGGTCTATTTCTTTTATGTTTTCACTTTCAGTAGGTTCTATCATCATTGTTCCAGAAACAGGAAAAGATACAGTGGGTGCATGAAATCCATAGTCCATAAGCCTTTTAGCTACATCAACAACTTCAATTCCATATTTTTTAAATGGCCTTAAATCAATAATTAATTCATGCGCAGTTCTACCATTTTCACCTAAGTATAATATTGGATACGCGCCTTCCAGTCTTGACTTAATATAATTAGCATTTAAAATTGCAATTTCAGTAGATTTTCTTAACCCATCACTACCAAGCATTTTTATGTAGCCATATGAAATAATACAGGCTAGTGCAGATCCCCATGGTGCAGCTGAAATAGCTCTAATGCCTTTCTCACCTCCAGTTTTAATTACTGGATTTGAGGGTAAGAATTTAGATAAATGTTTAGCTACACAAACTGGGCCAACCCCAGGTCCACCGCCTCCGTGTGGGATTGCAAAAGTTTTATGTAAATTTAAATGACAAACATCAGCTCCTATTTTTGCTGGACTTGTTATACCCACTTGAGCATTCATGTTAGCTCCATCCATGTATACTTGTCCACCATTTTTATGAATTAAATCAGTGATTTCTTTGATGTTAGATTCGAAAACGCCATGAGTAGATGGATAAGTAATCATTAATGCAGAGAGTTGATCTTTATACTTTTTAGTTTTTAATTTTAAATCTTCCCAATCTATATTACCATTTTCATCAGTTTTTATAACTACAACATTCATGCCTGCCATTACTGCAGATGCAGGATTAGTTCCATGAGCAGATGCAGGGATCAAACATACTTTTCTATTCAAATCATTATTTGATTCATGATAAGCCCTAATTATCATTAGGCCAGCATATTCCCCTTGAGCACCAGAGTTTGGCTGTAAAGAAGTAGCTGAAAATCCAGTAATAATATTTAATTGATTTGAAAGTTCATTTAGTATTTGTGTGTAACCTTTGACCTGGTTAAGAGGGACAAAAGGATGAATATCAGACCATTTTGATGAGCTTATTGGAAGCATTTCACTGGCTGAATTTAATTTCATAGTACAAGAACCTAATGGAATCATTGAATGAGTTAGGGAAAGGTCTTTTTGTTCTAGAGATTTAATATATCTCATTAGAGTTGTTTCTGAATGATATGAATTGAATGTTTTATTAGTTAAAAAATCAGATTTTCTTGATTGATTTTCAGGTAGTCTAGAAGAATTAGAAATTTGAGAATCTTTATTTACTTTTTTCTTCATAAAAACTTCAAAAACATTAATGATTTTATTAAGTTCTTTTTTATCAACGCCTTCATTTAAGGAAATTGAAATGGTTGAATCATTTATGTATAAAAAATTAATTAAGTTTTTTTCTGCAATTTCTCTTATTTCTTCAGAAGGAACTGAGATTTTTAAAGTATCAAAAAAACTTTCATTTAACTGATCAATTCCAAGGTTGGTTAAAATTGAATCTAATTTTTTTGCTTTATCATGGATTTCTTGAGCAATATTTTTTAACCCTTTAGGACCATGAAAAACAGCGTACATACCTGCCATTACAGCTAATAAAACTTGTGCTGTACAAATATTTGATGTTGCTCTATCTCTTTTTATGTGCTGTTCTCTAGTTTGAAGAGCCATCCTGAAAGCTGGATTATTGTCCATATCAATAGTTTGACCAATTATTCTTCCGGGTATATATCTTTTGTACTCTTCCTTAGTAGCAAAAAATGCAGCATGAGGTCCTCCATATCCAAGAGGAATACCAAATCTTTGAGATGTGCCTACAACTATATCAACTCCAAATTTACCTGGAGCTTCAAGTAAAGTTAAACTTAATAGGTCTGCAGCTACAATTGTTTTAATGTTAAGCGCTACTGCCTTTTCAATATGTTGAGGTAGATTAATTATTTCTCCATGTTTACCAGGATATTGAAATAAAGCTCCAAAAAATTCATCGGTATAAATAAAGTCATTTTCAGAATCAACAATTATATTTATTCCAATTGGTTCAGCTCTTGTTTTTAAAAGGTCAATAGTTTGAGGTAAAACTTTATTAGAAATAAAAAATTTAGATATATTTTTCTTTTTTTGCTCGCTTGATCTAATGTTAAAAAGTAAACTCATACCTTCTGCGGCAGCTGTACTTTCGTCTAATAAAGAGGCATTTGCAATTTTCATCCCAGTAAGATCTGTTATTACAGTTTGAAAATTAAATAAGGCTTCAAGCCTACCTTGAGCAATTTCAGCTTGATATGGGGTATATGCAGTATACCATCCAGGGTTTTCTAAAATATTTCTTTTTATTACACTTGGAGTAATAGATTTATTGTAACCTAGTCCAATATAATTTTGAAACAAAATATTTTTTTCAGAAATTTTTTCTAAGTTTTTAAGATATTCATTTTCATTAATACCTTGAGGTAAGTTTAATTTATGATCTAAAAAGATATCATTAGGAATAGTTTGATTTAATAATTCCTCTAAACTTTCAACCCCAATTTTATCTAACATGAAATTAATATCATCTTGATTTATATTTCCAAGATGTGATTTTAGGAAGGAGTTTATCATTTATTGTTTTGTTTATACAAAATTATATTAAAAACTTTTTCTTTAATGACTCAATTGATAATAAAACGAAGAAGTTTTTAACTAAAAAGTAATACTTATGAACACTTAATTAGTTAGATTAAAAAAAAATTAAATAATTATTTTAAAATTAATCCAGATCTTCTTAGTAATGCTTTAGGATCAGGTTTTTTACCTCTAAATTTTAAATATAATTTCATTGGATCTTCGGTTCCTCCTCTAGACAAAATATTTTTACAAAAGGAATTAGAAACTTTTTTATTAAATATCCCTTTTTCAATAAATAATTCAAAAGCATCAGCATCAAGAACTTCTGCCCATTTATAACTGTAATAACCTGAGGAATACCCACCACTAAAAATATGAGAAAACGATGTGCTTATGCAGTTATCCTTAATATCTGGAGTAAATTGAAGATCTTTTAAAATATCTTTTTCATGATTCTTAATAGATTTAATTTTATTTGGCACTACACTATGAAAAGACATATCCAGATATGAATAACTGAGCTGTCTTATTGTTTCTAAACCCTTTTGAAAAATCGAGGCTTTTTGAATTTTTCTGATTATTTTTTTTGAAATTTTTTTATTTGAATTAAAGTGCTTTGCAAATATTTTTAAAGAATCTTCTTGATAACACCAATTTTCCATAATTTGACTTGGAAGTTCAACAAAATCCCAAAGAACTGAAGTGCCACTTAAAGAGCTGTATTTTGAATTAGCTAAAAGACCGTGAAGGGCATGCCCAAATTCGTGAAATAAGGTAGTTACTTCTGAAAAACTTAATAATGAATTTCCATTTTTTGAAGGAGGGGAAAAGTTACAAACAATAGAAACATGTGGCCTTTGACCATCTCTTTGAGGGATGAAGGAAGTCATCCATGCACCATTCCTTTTTCCTTTTCTAGGATAAAAATCTGTATAAAGTAATCCATAATATTTGTTCTTTTTATAAACTTCATAACAGTTTACGTTTGGGTGATATGTTTCAATTTTTTTATTGATTATAAACTTTAATTCGTAAAGTTTTTTTGATATTTTAAAAATACCATCTATGACTTTATCAAGTTGAAAAAAAGGCTTAATATTTGTTTCATCAATTTCAAATAAAACTTTCTTCATTTTTTCTGAAATAAATGCAACATCCCACTTTTGAATTTTATTTATCTTAAAATTTTTCTTAGAAAATTTCTTAAGAAAATTCCATTCTTTTTTTGCCAGAGGTAAAGTAATCTCCTTTAGATTGTTCAGAAATGAAATTACATTTTTTTCAGTTTTTGCCATTCTATCCTCTAAAACGAATTCAGAATGAGATTTATATCCTAATAGATTGGCTCTTACTTTTCTTAGTTTAATTATTTCAAAGATTATGTTTTCATTATTATTTTTATTTTTTTGAAATCCTCTTTTACCGAAAGCTATTGACATTTTTTTTCTTAATTTTCGGTCATCACAAAACTTCATAAATGGAATATAGCTCGGAAAATCAAGAGTAAAAACCCACCCCTTTTTATTCATTGATATTGCTTTATCCTTTGCAAGATTTATACTCGTTTCAGGTAGGCCTAATAATTTTTTTTTGTTTGTAATATTTATATGAAATATTTTGCTATCAGACAATAAATTTTCTCCAAATTCTAGACCAAGTAATGATAGTTTTTTATCAATTAAACGCAGTTTTTTTTTATTTTTTTCATTAAGAAGAACACCATTCCTAATAAAATTATTATATAGTTTATTTATAAGGTAAAGTTTTTCATGAGTTAATTTTTTTTTATTTTTCAAATGAATTTGTTTCACTCGCTCAAATAATTTTTTATTTAAACTTAAATCATTATAAAATTTTGAAAGTATTGGTGAAACTAATTTTGTTGTTTCTTGCAGTTCTGAATTGGTTTCAGCATTATTCAAGCTAAATAGAATTCCAGAAATGATTTTAAGTTTTTCACTACAATTTGATAAAGGTTCAATTGTGTTTTTAAATGACGGTTTATCTGTTTGAGAACAAATTTTATCTATTTTTATTAGAGTTATTTTTATTTCTTCTTTAATAGCGAAAATAAAATCATTTGGTTTGATTTTACTGAAGGGTATGCTATTATATGGGGTATCAAATTTATTTAATAAAATAGATTTCAAAATATTATTTTTTAAAAGAATCAATAACTTTTTTTTCCATTATTTTTTTATATGAAATTATTTCTTGATTAATTTTTTTATCAAAAGTACCTATAATTTGTGCAGCAAGAATTCCTGCATTTTTTGCTCCGTTTAGAGCTACAGTTGCTACAGGAACTCCTCCAGGCATTTGAAGTATTGATAAAATAGAATCCCATCCATCAATTGAATTTTTTGATTTTACTGGAACACCAATTACTGGTAGTGGACTACATGCAGCAATCATTCCAGGGAGGTGGGCAGCTCCTCCTGCTCCTGCAATAATTACCTTTATCCCTCTTTCATGAGCTTTTTTACCATATTCAATCATTTTTTCTGGTGTTCTATGTGCAGAGACAATATCAACTTCATAATCAATTTTAAATTCTTTAATTATCTCTATTGCTTCATTCAAGACTGGCATATCAGACTTGCTTCCCATAATTATTCCTATTTGTGCCATATTATTTTGAAATTATTATTACTGTTTCTTTAATTTTTTTAGCAATTTTTTTTGCTTTAATTATATTTTTATTAATAATAGTGACGTGACCTAATTTTCGATTTGGACGAGTTTCTTTTTTACCATAAATATGAAGATTTACTCCCTTTAATTTAAGTAATTTTTTAATATTCTTATATGAAACTTTACCATTAATACCAATTGGACCAACTAAATTTATCATAACACTTGGTGATATTAGGTTTGTTTCTCCTAAGGGTAGATTTAATATTCCTCTTAAATGTTGTTCAAATTGGTTAGTTAGAGATCCTTCAATTGTAAAATGTCCACTGTTATGGGGTCTTGGTGCAACTTCATTTACTAAAACCTCGTTTTCTTCAGTTAAAAACATTTCTATTGCTAAGAGTCCAACATGATTAAATGATTTAGAAACTTTTAAAGCAATTTTTTCAGCTTTAATCATTGATTTGTTAGAAATTTGAGCTGGGCAAATAACATTTTCAACTTGATTTGATAATTTATTAAATTCCATTTCAATTACAGGGTAAATTTTTGATTCCTCATTTGGATTTCTACAAATAATTACAGAAAGTTCATTAGAATATTTTATAAGTTCTTCAGTAATACAAGGAACGTTATTTATTTTAGATAAATCTTTTTTAGATTTAATAACTTTTACACCATATCCATCATATCCTAATTTTGTAGATTTCCAAACAAAAGGTATGGATATCACATTGTTTTTTAGGGCATTTTCCAATTCATTTTTTTTACTAAAAAAATTAAATTTTGCAGTTGGAATGTTATTTTTTTGATAAAATTTTTTTTGAGAGAATTTGTCTTGAATTATAGATAAATTTCTAGGTGAAGGATAAACTAAAACCCCTTCTTCCTCTAATTTATAGAGAGCCTTTAAATTTACATGTTCAATTTCAAATGTTATTAAATCTAATTTTTTTCCAAAATTATAAACGGTCTCAAAATCTTTAAAATCACCTTGCTTAAAAAAATTACAACAAAAACTTGAAGGAGCATTTTTATTTGGATCTAATACGTATGTTGTAATGTCCCATTTTTGAGTTGCAGCAAGAATCATTTTACCCAGTTGGCCCCCACCTAAAATCCCAAACTTTTTATTAGAAGAAAAAAAATCCATATATATTTTACAAAAATACGGATATATCTTTGGAATTTTTAAACACTATTCAAAAAAGATATCTTTGTATTATAATTAATAATTTTTTATATGATTAATATTGTCCTTTTTGGAAAACCTGGAGCTGGAAAAGGTACTCAAGCCGAATTTTTAAGAATTAAATATAATCTTTTACATATTTCAACAGGGGATGTTTTTAGATATAACATTAAAAATTCAACAAAGCTCGGTGAATTAGCGAAATCTTTCATGGACAAAGGAGATCTTGTTCCTGATAATTTAACTATAAGTATGTTAGAAAATGAAGTTGATAAAAACACTGGTGTCAAAGGTTATATATTTGACGGATTTCCAAGAACTATTAATCAAGCAAAAGCTTTAGATAAATTTCTTGCAAAAAAAAATATGCATATTACAACAACAATTGCATTAGAAGCAAACGATGAAGAATTAATAATTCGATTATTAAACAGAGGAATAATTGGAGGAAGGCTTGATGATCAAGATGAGGAGAAAATTAGAAACAGATTTGAAGAGTACAATAAAAAAACATCTATTTTAAAAGTTTACTATGAAAATCAAAAAAAATTTCACTCTGTTAATGGTATTGGAGAGGTTGGAGAAGTAAATAATCGTCTAACAAGTTTGATTGACAAATTATAGTTAAATGACTGAGGGTAATTTTGTTGATTTTGTAAAAATTACAATAAATTCTGGTAATGGAGGTAAAGGATCCGTTCATTTACGACGTGAAAAATTCATTTCAAAAGGAGGGCCTGATGGGGGTGATGGAGGTAGGGGGGGTAATGTGGTTTTTAGAGCTAATCCAGACTTATGGACATTATATCCATTTAAGTTTCAAAAGTTTTTTAGAGCTGGACACGGGGGTGATGGAAGTAAGAATATATCGTCTGGTAAAAACGGTAAAGATCTTTACATTGATGTGCCAATTGGAACTATTATAAAAAATTCTAATACAGACAAAATGATTTTTGAAATTTCTGAAAAAAATAATCAAGAAATTGTTTTGAAAGGAGGCATTGGAGGAAGAGGTAATACTCATTTTAAATCTTCAACTAGGCAAACTCCTAGATATGCACAACCAGGTAAAAAAGGTATTCAAATGCAAATAACTTTAGAATTAAAATTGTTAGCTGATGTGGGATTTGTTGGATTTCCAAATGCTGGAAAGTCAACTCTTTTATCAAAAATCACATCTGCTAAACCTAAAATAGCGGATTATGAATTTACTACTTTAAAACCTAATCTAGGGATTGTTGATTTAGATAATCATCACTCATTTGTAGTAGCAGATATTCCAGGTATAATTGAAGGTGCCTCTGATGGTAAAGGATTAGGACACTATTTTTTAAGACATATAGAAAGAAATTCTGTTTTATTGTATTTAATTCCAATTGATTCAAAAGATTTAAAAGTTGAATTTGAAATACTACAAAAAGAATTAGTGAAATTTAATCCAGAATTAATTGATAAACAATTTATTGTTGCTTTTACAAAATGTGATTTATTAGATCAAGAATTATTTGATGAATACTTTATTGATATAAATAAAAAATTTGATCATAAAATAAATAAAGTTATGATTTCATCTTTTTCAAAAATTGGAATTAGAGAACTTAAAGATTTGCTGTGGAAGAAATTAAATAATACTTATTAATAAAATTTATGAAAAGAAATATGATATTTTTTTTGTTTTTTATCTTTCAAAGTATTTTGAATTCCCAAAGTCCAACTCCATTTGCTACATATGATTTTGAAAATGATTTTGAATATATAACTACAATAAAAAAATTTGAAAAAAAAAATAAAAGCCTCGAGGACTACAAATATTTATCAGAATTATCTGATCAAAAAAAAGACTACAAAAGGGCAATTGTATTTATTGAGGAAAGATTGAATTTAGGAGAAAAATCATATAATAATTATTATAAAATTGGAGGGTACTCAGGTATCATTGCAAAACAATTAAACTCTATGACATCATTAAAGTTTATTAAAAAAGCAATTTTTCATTTTGAAAAGGCTCTGGAGTTAAATAAAAATCACATTTTAAGTATGATTAGTCTTTCTAAGTTATATGCACAATTGCCTCTATTTTTGGGCGGAAGTTTTAAAAAATCCGAATATTATGCAAATAGGATTATTAATTTAGATTCAATTGAAGGAAATTTAACTAAAGGATTAATTCAAGAGATTAGAGGTAAAAAAAAAATATCTAGAAAACATTATGTTAATGCAATTAAAATTTTTAATAAAAAGTATAGTTGTGATGAATTTATTGAATATAAAAATAGTTTAAGAAAAGGTCTTTATTACGAAATAGTTGAAATTGCTTTACTTAATAATATTGTTTTTGAGGATTCATCATGTTTTTTAAAAAATGTTTTAAAGTATGATTTAAATAATACAATTCCAAAAGAATGGATCTATCTCAGATTAGCTCAAATTTATTTGAAAGAAAATGATGTTTTTAAATCAAATTATTATTTAAATGAATCATTGCTTTTAAAACCTAATTTTACAGAAGCAAAAAAAATATTAAATAAAAATTAGAAATGAAGAAAATTCATTTTATTGCAATTGGGGGAAGTGCTATGCATAATTTAGCAATTGAGCTTTTTTTAAAAGGTTTTGAAATCTCTGGTAGTGATGACAAAATTTTTGAGCCTTCATTTTCAAATTTAAAGAAACATAATTTGCTTCCTTCTAAGTTAGGATGGGATAAGAATAAGATTAACAAAAAAATTGATATTGTTATAATAGGGATGCATGCCAAAAAAGATAATCCAGAGTTAATAGAATCCTTAAAAAAAAATATTAAGATTTTTTCATACCCTGAATTTTTGTACGAGTACTCGAAATTTAAGACTAGAGTTGTAATTTCTGGGAGTCATGGTAAAACATCAATTTCTTCAATGGTTCTTCATGTTCTCAAATACAACGGAATTTCACTAGATTATATGCTAGGCGCTCAACTTGAAGGATTTGAAAACATGGTAAATTTAAAAGAAGAAAATGATTTTATTTTAATTGAAGGAGATGAATATTTTTCTTCACCACTTGACTTAAAATCTAAGTTTTTATGGTATAAACCCAATATTGCTTTAATTTCTGGAATTTCTTGGGATCATATAAATGTATTTCCCACATTTGAAGACTATGTCAATCAATTCAAAAAATTTATAAATTCAATTGTTCCTGGAGGTGTTTTAGTTTTTAATAAATCTGATCAAATTCTTAACAGAATTGTTAATGAATCAAAGAATTCTATCAGAAAAATACCTTACATTTTACCAAAATTTAAAATTGATAATTCGGTTACATTTTTGGAAACTGAATTTGGAGAAGTTCCCTTAATGATTTTTGGCAAACATAATTTAGAAAATTTGTCTGGAGCAAAGTGGATTACTCAACTTTTTGGTGTTGACTCAAATGATTTTTATGAAGCTATTTCTACTTTTAAAGGGGCCTCAAAAAGGTTGGAATTATTAGAAAAGGGATCAAATTGTTTTTTGTATAAAGATTTTGCTCATTCACCAAGTAAAGTTTTTGCTTCTTGTGAGGCAATAAATGATCTTTACTTTAATTTAAAAAAAATTTATTGTCTTGAATTACATACTTTTAGTAGTTTAGATAAGAAATTTATTAAAATGTATTCAGGATCACTTAATTTATCAGATGAGGCAATAATTTTTTATGACTTAAATAATTTGAAATACAAAAACAGGAAAATTATTCTTCCTGAAGAAATCAGAAAAGCATTTGACAATGATTCAATTTTGATTTTTACAAATTCAAATAAATTAAAGCAATATCTTTACTCTAAAAACTGGAAAAACTCAGTCCTCTTGATGATGAGTTCTGGAGATTTTGGAGGAATGAGATGGGATATTTTGAAATCTTTTTTTAAATAATTTTCCTATTGAAGTCAATTTTTGATAAAAATATAACTGATATTTTTTTTGATTTAGATCATACTATTTGGGATTTTGACAAAAATTCTGAATCTACCTTTAAATATATTTTTGGTAAAGAAAAAATTAAGTTATCATTAAAATTTTTTTTACCTGTTTATAATTCAAATAACCATCATTTTTGGAGTTTATACAGAAAAGATAAAATTTCATATGAACAACTCAGAATTTTAAGGCTTAAAAAAAGTTTTTGTGATTTAAAATTTAAAATTTCTGACACTCATATTGAAAAAATTTCTAGAATGTACTTAAAAAAATTATCAACATTTAATTTTTTAATTAAAGATTCAGCTAAATTATTAAATAAATTAATTAAAAAATACAACTTACATGTTATAACTAATGGTTTCACTGAAGCTCAAAACAAAAAAATAAATAATTCATTATTATCCCCTTTTTTCAAAACTGTTACAACTGCTGAAGAGGTTGGATTTAAAAAACCTGATATCAAAATTTTTAATTTCGCCTTAACTAAAGCTAATACTAAAGCCAATAATTCGTTAATGATAGGAGATAGTTTTGAATCTGATATCAAAGGGTCAATTGCTGCTGGAATGAGTGCAATTCATTTTAATTCCCATAATGAAAATGAACATAATTTATGTTTAATAGTTAATAGTCTGTCTCAATTAATTAAATTAATAGGTTAGTGAATAGCCCAAACAATTGTACATTAAGAGAAGTTGGTGTATTTTTATAAAAATAAAATGGATTTAAAAAAATCACAAAAGCAAGTTGATAGTTGGATCAAAAAGTATGGTGTCAGATATTTTGATGTTTTAACTAATATGACTCAATTATCAGAGGAAGTTGGAGAAGTTGCTAGAATCATAGGTAGAAGGTATGGTGAGCAAAGTGAAAAAGAAAGTGATAAAGAGAAAGATTTAGGGGTAGAATTAGCAGATGTAATTTTTGTTGTTCTTTGTATTGCGAATCAAACAGGTATTGATATTCAAAAAGTTTTTGACAAAAAATTAAAATATAAGACTAAAAGAGATAAAAATAGACATTTAAAGAATCCCAAACTTTAGTTAAAATGAATATTTCTTTGGCAAACAATGACAAGATTTGTAAAGGTGAGATTCAAATTTCTGGTTCAAAAAGTGAATACAATAGGCTTTTAATATTAAAAGCTTTTGTGAATGAATTAAAAATTGGAAATATTTCAAATTCAGATGATTCTATTTTATTAGATAAAGCTATAAATTCTGATGAACCTGTTATTAATATTGGTCATGCTGGTACAGCAATGAGATTTTTGACTGCTTACTTAGCAACTAAAGTTGGTAAAGAATATATTTTAACTGGATCTGAAAGAATGCAAGAACGTCCTATTGGAGTTCTTGTAGAGGCATTAAAAAAAATTGGATCTGATATAAATTACATAGATAAAATTGGGTTTCCGCCAATAAGAATCAGAGGTAAAAATTTAATCAGTAATGATATTTCTCTTCCTGCCAATGTCAGTAGTCAATTTATTACAGCTATTTTATTAATAGCTCCATTTATAAAAAACGGAATTAAATTGAAATTAATTGATAAAATCACCTCTTTACCTTATTTACAAATGACAATTTCACTTTTAAAGAAGATTGGTGTAAAAGTGAAATTTGAAAAAAATATTGTTTATGTTAGTGAATTAAAAAAAAATGTTATGACTGACATTCTTGTTGAATCAGACTGGAGTTCAGCATCATATTTTTACAGTTGCGCCGCATTATCAAATGATGCCGAAATAAAAATTAAAAGTTTTTCTAAAAAAAGTTTACAGGGAGACTCAATTGTTTCAAAAATATATAAAAAATTAGGAGTATCGACAATTTATGATTCAGAAAAAATAGTGCTTAAAAAAAAGAAAAACTTTAAGTTACCAAACTCATTAGAATACAATTTAATTGATTCTCCCGACCTAGCACAGACTATTGCTGTAACTTGTTTTGGTCTTGGAATAAAATGTGATTTATATGGATTGCATACTTTAAAAATTAAAGAAACAGATAGACTAAATGCTTTGAAATTAGAGTTAAAAAAATTAGGTTCAAATGTATTTATCACGAATGATAGTATTCATATAAATAAAAGTAAAATTGATTTTTCTAATATTAAAATCAAAACCTATAATGATCATAGAATGGCTATGGCATTTGCTCCTTTGGGTATTTTAAAACCCATAATTATTGAATCACCAAATGTGGTTTCAAAATCATTTCCTGACTTTTGGGATAAAATAATAGATATTGGTTTCAAAATAAACAAAGTTTAATTTCAATTTAAATACAAATTTACTTGACAATGGTATACTAGAGATAGTATATTTGTGAAAAAAATGAAATTATCAGACTTTCAATTTAATTTACCTAATGAACTTTTAGCTGAGCATCCAGCTGAGAATAGAGATGAGTCAAGATTAATGATCTTGAATCGAAGTAAAAAGACAATTGATCATTTAACCTTTAAAGATTTAGTTCAATTTTTTGATGAGGGAGACGTGATTGTTTTGAACAATACTAAAGTATTTCCTGCAAGGTTATTTGGTAATAAAGAAAAAACTGGCGCAAGAATTGAAGTTTTTTTATTGAGAGAATTGAATCAAGAACAAAGATTATGGGATGTATTAGTGGATCCAGCAAGAAAAATTAGAATAGGTAATAAATTATATTTTGGTGATGATGATAGTTTGGTTGCTGAGGTAATTGATAATACTACATCAAGAGGAAGAACTTTACGTTTCTTATTTGATGGGTCATATGCAGAATTTCGTGATAAGCTAAACAAGTTAGGGCAAACACCTTTGCCAAAATATATAAAAAGAGATCCTATACCTGAGGACACTGAAAGGTATCAAACAATATATGCAAAAAATGAAGGAGCTGTTGCTGCTCCTACCGCTGGATTACATTTTTCCAAGCACTTACTTAAAAGACTTGAAATAAATGGAGTTGATATTGCTGAAATTACTCTTCATGTTGGTTTAGGTACGTTTAACCCTGTTGAGGTAGAAGACCTCTCAAAACATAAAATGGATTCTGAAGAGCTAATTATTGATTACGAAGCTTCAAAAATAGTTAATAATGCAATTTCGAATAAGAAAAAGATTTGTGCTGTGGGAACAACTGTCATGAGAGGTTTGGAAAGCTCAGTTTCTTCAATGGGTACATTAAATCCATATAAAGGGTGGACCCATAAGTTTATATTTCCTCCTTATGATTTTTCAATTGCAAATTCTATGATAACTAACTTTCATACATCTAAATCTACTCTTTTAATGATGGCTTCTGCATTTGCTGAACCAGAATTTATTAAAAAAGCATATCAGGAGGCTATCAAAAAAAAATATAATTTTTATTCTTATGGAGATGCAATGCTGATAATATAGGTCTTAAACTAATCATGACAAATTATATCAAAAAAGACATAAGAGCTCTTTCTATTGAAGATCTAAAAGTTTTTTTTGAGTCTCATAATATAGAATCATATCGTGTAAATCAAGTTCAAGAATGGTTGTGGATTAAAGGAGTACATGATTTTAATCAAATGACTAATCTTTCAATTCAATCACGAAAGCTGTTAAAAAAATATTTTACAATTAATAATATAAAAGTTGAATCAATTCAAAAAAGTATTGATGGAACAATTAAAAATGCAATAAAACTTTATGACAATAAAATTGTTGAATCCGTTTTGATTCCAACTAAAAACAGAATAACTGCGTGTATATCGTCACAAGTAGGATGTAGTCTAAATTGTAAGTTTTGTGCAACTTCTAAACTGAAGAGGCTAAGAAATTTAAATGTTGATGAGATTTTTGATCAAGTAAAATTGATTGATAATCAAAGTAAATCATTTTTTAATCGGTCGTTAACTAACATTGTATATATGGGAATGGGCGAACCATTAATGAATTATGACAATGTAATTAAATCAATTGAAAAAATTACTTCAAAGTACGGACTAGGTTTTTCTCCAAAGCGAATAACAGTTTCTTCAGTAGGTTTTCCGAAATTTATAAAAAAAATGGCTGATCAAAAAATAAAATTTAATCTTGCTATTTCGTTACATTCTGCAATTCAATCTACCAGGCAATTTTTAATGCCTTTTTCTAAAAAAATTTTGATTGAAGATTTAATAGATTCTCTAGAATATTGGATAAATATTAAAAAAAGTATTATAACTTTTGAATATATAATTTTTGATGGAATTAATGACACTGAAAAAGATATAATTGAATTAATTAAAATTTGCAAAAAAATACCATCTAAAGTAAATTTGATTGAATATAACTCAATTGATGATAATAATTTTAGAAATGCTTCAGATAGGGTAATTAACAGATATTCTGAGTTGTTATCTCAAAATAACATAACTAATACAATAAGAAAGTCAAGAGGTAATGATATTAATGCAGCATGTGGACAGTTGGCTAATAAAAAGTTAAATTTAAAAAAATAAAATATTGAAAGTTGTAGAAGAAATTAAAAAACCAATTTTTAAAGAGATGGAGCTTTTTGAAAAAAAGTTTTATAAATCCATGTCATCAAATGTTTCTTTATTAAATAGAATCACCAACTTCATTGTTAGAAGAAAAGGAAAACAAATGAGACCAATGTTTGTTTTTTTATGTGCAAAATTAGTTAGTGATGGCAAGGTAAATGAGAAAACATATAGAGGCGCCTCAGTAATTGAATTAATTCACACCGCAACTCTAGTACATGATGATGTTATTGATGATAGTTCTTATAGAAGAGGTTTTTTTTCAATTAACGCTTTATGGAAAAATAAAATTGCCGTTTTAGTTGGTGATTATCTTCTTTCAAAAGGTTTATTGTTATGTATTGAAAAAAAAGATTTTGATATTTTAGAAATCATTTCAGTTGCTGTAAGAGAAATGAGTGAGGGAGAACTTCTACAAATTGAAAAAGCAAGAAATTTAAATATAACTGAGGAAATTTATTTTGAAATTATTCGTCAAAAAACCGCTAGTTTAATTTCAGCTTGTTGTGCTATAGGTGTCTCATCAGTGACCAATGATAATGAATACATAAAAAAAATTAAAAAACTTGGAGAATATATTGGTATTGCTTTTCAAATTAAAGATGATTTATTTGATTATGGTTCAAGAAAAATTGGGAAGCCAATTGGAATAGATATAAAAGAACAAAAAATGACTTTACCTTTTATTTTTTGTTTAAACAATTCTAATGTAAAAGATAAAAAATGGTTAATAAATTCTATTAAAAGGCATAATAAAAATAAAAAAAGAGTTAAAGAAATTATTTCTTTTGTAAATGAAAATGGTGGAATAGAGTATGCTAAAAATAAAATGGAAGATTTTAAGACAAAGGCTATTGAAGTTCTAAAAAGTTTTTCTAAAAATAAATATAGAGATTCACTAGAAATGACAATAAATTATGTTATTTCTCGAAATCAATAAGTACATTTAAAAAAAAATATTTTGATATCAAAATCTACAATAGATAAGGTTTACGATGCCTCCAGGGTAGAGGAGGTAATATCTGATTTTATACAATTAAAAAAATCAGGATCAAATTTTAAAGGTTTAAGTCCATTTTCCAAAGAAAAAACTCCAAGTTTTATGGTTTCTCCTGCCAAACAAATTTGGAAAGACTTTAGTAGTGGTAAAGGTGGTAATTCAGTTGCTTTCTTGATGGAGCATGAACAATTTTCTTACCCTGAAGCAATTAGGTTTTTGGCAAAAAAATATAATATTGAAATTGAAGAAACATATAAAACGGAAAAAGAAAAAGAAAAGTTAAGTTTTTTAGAAAGTTTGTATTTGGTAGTCCAAAATGCAAAAGAAAATTTCAAAAATAATTTATGGGAAAGAGATGAAGGTAAAGCAATAGCTATGACTTATTTGAGAGAAAGAGGTTTTGAAAATGAAGTAATCAATCTTTTTGATATTGGATACTCCTTAAATGAAAAAAGTCATTTTTCCGATCAAGCATTAAAAAAGGGTTATTCAAAAAAATATCTTGAATTGATTGGGCTATCTATAAATAAAGACAATACTTACATTGATCGATTTAGATCCAGACTTATGTTTCCAATTAAAAATTTTTCAGGCAGAGTGATTGGTTTTGGTGGAAGGATATTAAATAATAACTTAAAAACGGCAAAATATATAAACTCACCAGAGAGTGATATTTATCATAAAAGTAAAGTACTATATGGATTATATGAATCAAAAAAAGAAATTGTAAAAAAGGATTTATGTATTATAGTTGAGGGATATACTGATGTAATTCAAATGCATCAATCAGGAATAAAAAATGTAGTAGCATCATCAGGAACATCTCTTTCAAACGATCAGATTAGACTTGTTCAAAGATTAACTTCAAATATAATTGTATTATTTGATGGAGATGATGCTGGATTAAATGCTTCCTTAAGAGGATTGGTTACCATTCTCAAAAATGGAATGAATGTTAGGGTTTGTCAATTGCCACATGGAGAAGATCCAGACAGTTTTTTAAAAAGTAATTCAAAAGAAAAAACTTTAGATTATTTTAATAATTTTTCTAAAGATTTTATTCAATTCAAGGCAGATATTTTGTCAAAAAAATCCAAAAATGATCCAGTTAAAAAGTCTCAAACAATTTTTGAAATAGTTGAAATAATTTCCATTATACCTGATCAAATTAAACAACAAGTTTATATTCAAAATTGTTCGAAGATAATGGATATCTCGGAGGATATCTTATTCAATACTCTAGCTCAAATAAATTCAAAAAATCTAACAGTAAAAAATAAAAAAAATTCTTACGAAAAAGATAAAATGCGGGTCATTAATAAAAGTGAATTGACTGATAAAATTGACCATGTTTATGAATTAGAATTTCAAATAATTAAAATTTTACTATTATATGGTAATAAAGATGAATCTTTTGTTGAAACAATTTTAAAGAATCATGATGGAGAGGAGTTAATTGAAGAAAAAGTTGAATTAAATGTAAAGGTTTTTGAAAAGATTTTTTTAGATCTTCAGCAGGATGAAATTGAGTTAGCCCAAGAATCATTTAGAAATCTTTTTAAAATATTAATTAAACATTATCAAAGTGGAGAGTCAATTGATTTAAACAATTTAATAAAAAAATTGCCTCCTGATTTGAGTAGCATTGTTAGTGATATATTGATGAAAGATGAATTATATAAACTTCATGGATGGAATAAAAAAAATATTTTCATAAAAGACAAAGAAAGTAACGTAAGTCAGTTAGTGGTTGAAACTATTCTAAGTTTAAGGAAATATTTAATTGATAAAAAAATCAATGAATTACAAGTAAGTATTGAAAATTCCTCAGAAAACAATAAAGAAGTTTTGTCAGATGTAATAAGTTATAGTCAATTAAAAAAAGTTGTTTCAAGGAAATTAAATAGAGTTATTTAACTATTACTATTTATTAATGCATATGCATTTGATAACTCTTTTACTTTTAATTTAGATAGTGCTCTTGTTTTATATGTATTTACTGTTTTAGGATTTATTTTTAATCTATCAGCAATTAATTTATTTCTTTCACCTTTAAATAAATATTTCAAAACTTCTTTTTCCCTTTTTGATAAATTTTTCTGTTTTGAGATAGTTTTTGTGGAAAGACTTTTATTTGAGTTTTTGTATTCTGAATTATAAAATTTACCAGTATAAAGATTATATACCGCATTTTTTAATTCTCGAATTCCAGATTCCTTTGATATAAATCCTTTGGCTCCATATTTGATATATTTTATTTTATTTTTATGATTATAATCTCCAAAAACTAATAAATTTATATTTGAATCAATTTTCATTATGTTTTTTATTAAAGAAAATGAATTCAAATATTTTTGATTAATTGTAATCACAACAACCTCAGCAATTTTTTTATTTAAAGTTTCTTTTGCTTTTTCAAAATCTTTAAAGGATCCAATTATTTCAATTTCTTTAGATTCTTTAAATATAGATTTAAAACCTTTTCTAGAAATAGAGTGATTATCTATGTAAATAATTTTAATCAAAGTTTATTTTATTATTTTGAAACAATATTTAAAAAACAAAAGTTAATATAATCAATTTTATTTTTTAAATATTTAAAAAAAAAAAATAACTTTTTAATAATTTGATTTTTATTGAAAAATCACCTGAATGAATTTGGTATTTGACAGACAGGTATTGGTATCATTTTATGAGAATTTTTTGAATTTAGTTGTTTATAAATTGATAAAACTTTCTGATCTCTACTGGATAATTCTGAAATTTTATTCGAGTTTTGGTATTTCATAGCCCATTCTAGTTCATCATAACTGGCTCCAATTTGTTCTTCATCACTTCTATTGTCTAGCCACAATCCATCGGTTGGTTGGGCTTTTTGAATTTCATCGATAATTCCAAAAGTTTTTGATAACGAATAAACTTCAGATTTAAGTAAATCAGCAATTGGACTTAAATCAACTCCACCATCACCATATTTGGTATAAAATCCAATTCCAAAGTCTTCAACTTTATTTCCAGTTCCAGCTACTAAGAAATTATTAATAGTTGCATGGTGATATAAAGTCATCATTCTAAGTCTTGATCTAGAGTTTGCAAAGCTTAAAAACTCTAAATCTTTTTCACTTTTCGTACCAATATCATTTTGAAAAGCTTCAAATGTTCTATTTAAATTTAATGATATACTTGAAATATTATTAAACTTATTTTTTAACCAATAAATATGGTTTAAAGCTCTAGAAACTTGTTTTTTTTCTTGGAGAATATTCATTTCTAGGCAAAGAACCGGGAGTTTAGTATTTGCACATAGAGTAGAGGTTAGTGCAGAATCTATTCCACCGGAAATTCCAACAACAAAACCATCCATTTTATTCTCATTAGCATAGTTTTTTAACCATTCTACTATGTAATTAATCACTTTTTTTGGATATTTCATATACAATATTTTTTTTGGATGTAACTTTATGTAAAATTAAGTATTTATTGACAAAAAATGAAAATGATTTTGAATCAATTTATTAAATTTTTTAGTGTATTAATAGTTTTTATTTTAACAAGTTGTTTATTTATTAAATGTGACTTTGATAAAAAAACAAAACCTGATTTATCTTCAATTTCATTGAACATAGAAATTCATCGATTTGATAAAGAATTCTTTAATTCAAGTGATAATGAAATAGATGATTTGAAAATAAAATATCCTTTTTTCTTTCCCAAAGAGTTTCACGATTCAATATGGTTAAAAAGAAAAAATGATCCTTTATTAAGTTTACTTAACTCAGAGATTGATAAAGTTTTTTTAAACGAAAAAATATTAAAAAATTCTGTACAAGAAGTTTTTAAACATATAAGATATTATTTTCCAAATTATAAAATTCCAAAAGTAATAACTGTATCTAATAATGTAGATTATTTAAATAAGGTAATCTTAAATGATTCCTTACTTATAATTTCAATTGACACCTATTTAGGAAATAAAAATAAAATTTACAATGGAATTCCAAATTATATAATCGAGCAAATGGATGTAAAATATTTAAGCTCAAATATCTTGGATCAATTTTCAATGAAAATAATTCCAAAATCTAAAGAAAGATCGTTTATTTCAAAAATAATAAATCATGGGAAGAGATTATATTTGAAGGATTTATTAACTCCTTATTCAAATGATGAAATTAAAATTGGATATACTCCGTCTCAGTATAGATGGGTAGAAGAAAATGAACTTTTCATATGGAGATTTTTTGTTCAAAATGAATATCTATTTAGCACAAGTCCTAGCTTGGAAGACAGATTTATTAATCCCTCACCTTTTTCTAAGTTTTATCTTGAAATAGATAACCTGAGTCCTGGAAAAATTGGTCAATGGATTGGATGGCAAATTGTAAAATCATTTATGGAAAACAACTCACAAATGTCGATTTCAGATTTAATTAATATTTCAGAATCAGATATTTATAACAAATCAAATTATAAACCCTCTAAATAATGAAAAAAAAAACAAGTTCTATAAATATTAATGTGGAATTAGATAAAAATAAGATACCTGAAAAGATTAATTGGAAAGCTACTGATGAAGGGGATAAAAGCCAAGAGGCAAAAGCTTTTTTATTATCAATCTGGGATGCTAAAAAAATTGAGACCTTAAAAATTGATTTATGGGTCAAGGACATGACTTTAGAACACATGAAAATATTTTTTTACCAATCTTTAGTTGCAATGAGTGATACATTTTATAAATCAACTAAAGATGAGAAAATGTCACTAACTTTTAAAGATTTTTGTGACTATTTTGCAGAAAAAATGGATTTAAAAAAATAGTTTATTTTTTTTAAATTCTTCATTTAATTTATCTATATAATTTGTTAATTCTTTTTTTCCTTCTTTTTTTGACGACGATGTAATAAATAGTGGCGGTATTTCCTCCCAAAAATTTTCAAGTGTTTTTTTATAAAAGTTTATATTTTCATTTTTTTTTTTATCAGTTATTTTATCAGACTTCGTAAATATCAATGAGAAGGGAATTTTAATATTATTTAACCATTTCATAAATTCCAAGTCAATCTTTTGGGGCTCATGCCTAATATCAATTAAAATAAAAGTCAGTATAATTTGTTTTCTTTTTTTGAAATAATTTGAAATGATTTTTTGGAATTGTATTTTTTTTGATTTAGAAGAAACACTGTATCCATACCCAGGTAGATCCACTAGATACCAAGATTTATTTATTTTAAAATGGTTTATTAATTCAGTTTTCCCAGGTTTTCTGGATGTTTTAGCTAAATTTTTTTTGTTACAAATAAAGTTTATTAAAGAAGATTTTCCAACATTTGACCTTCCAATAAAAGGGTATTCCGGTATATTCTCTTTTGGACATTTGTTAATGTCAGAATTACTCATAAGAAATTCAGATGATTTTATTGACATAAAAACGAGTTAAAAATTATTTTTATCTAGCCAATTTTTAAGTATATCATTGAATTTTTTTGGATGTTCCATCATTGGAGCATGGCCACATTTGTCAATCCAATATAGTTTTGAATTAGGTAATAGTTTATGAAATTCTTCTCCAACATTAGCAGGAGTTACATTATCATTTACACCCCATATAATTCCTACGGGAGTTTTCATAGAAGGTAGATCTTTAGACATATTATGACGTATTGCGCTTTTAGCAATTGCCAAAGTTCTAATCAACTTATTTCTATCATTTACTGATTCAAAAACTTCATCAACTAACTCTTTTGTTGCAATTTTAGGGTCATAAAAAACTTCTTCACTTTTTTTCTTAATATATTCATAATCACCTCTTTTAGGATATGTCCCTCCCATAGAGTTTTCATAAAGCCCTGAACTGCCGGTAATTACTAAACCATTCACAAATTCTGGATAAGATTTAGTGTAAAATAAACCAATATGACCCCCCAAAGAATTACCTAATAAGATAGCTTTATCAAGTTTTTTAAAAAGAATAAATTCATGAAGATAATCAGAAAAGGTCTCAACATTAGTTTCATCAATAGAGAGTTCATAGATTGGAAGTTGAGGTATTATCACTTTATAGCCTATTTTAGGAAAATAATCAGAAACTCCTGCGAAATTACTTAGACCACCCATGAGTCCGTGGAGAATTATAATTGGTGGCCCATTTCCAATCTCTACGTAATTGAATTTACCTTCTTTGATGAGTTTTCCCATAAACTAATAATTACTCTTAATCAAATTCAAATATATGGATTAATTAGAGTTTTATTATTATTTATTTAATCATCAAGATCTATATCTATACCAAAGGGATTTTTTAAAACTTATTAACAAAGTGGTAAATTGTGGATAAAAGTGGTAAATTAATTTTATATTTGGTTTAATTAAAGCATCAGATGCAACATCTTATTGGTACATATGAATGTAAAGCAGATTCAAAAGGAAGAATAATGCTTCCAGTTGCATTAAAAAAACAGCTTTTCAAAAAAATAAAGGAAGGGTTTGTCATAAAAAGAGCTGTATTTAATAAATGCTTGGAATTATATCCCATTTTTGAATGGGAGTTATTAATGGAAAAAATTAATAAATTAAATAGGTTCAATAAGAAAAATATTGATTTTATAAGACGTTTTTCCGCAGGAGTTAGATTTATTGAAATTGATTCAACTGGAAGACTTTTAATTCCAAAAGATTTGCTAAAAAATGCTGGTATAACAAAAGCAACAGTTATTTCCTCTGTTGTTAATATTCTTGAAATATGGGACAAAAAATTATATGAGGAATCGATTAGTGAGGCTAAAATAAATTTTGCAAAACTAGCAGAAGAAGTAATGGGAGATAAAGATGAAAAAAATGAATTATCATAAACCTGTTCTTTTAAATGAATCAATTAATGGTCTAATTACAGACAGGAATGGCGTATATGTTGATGTCACTTTTGGAGGAGGGGGGCATTCAAAGGGAATTCTTAATAGTTTGTCAGATAGTGGTAAACTTTTTTCTTTTGATCAAGATTTAGATGCAATAAAAAATGATTTTAAAGATCCTAGGCTAGTATTAATTCATTCAAACTTTAAAGAAATAAAAAAATATTTAAATTTTTACGGAATTTTTTCAGTTGACGGAATATTAGCTGATTTTGGAGTTTCATCACACCAGTTAGATAAGAAGGAACGAGGATTTTCATATAAGAAAAATGGACCATTGGATATGAGAATGAATCAAAATTTATCTATGACCGCTTGTAAAGTTTTGAATAATTATCCTGAAATAAGTTTAAAAAAAATTTTTAACACTTTTGGTGAAATTAAAAACCCCAACAATTTGATTGAAAAAATCATAAAATTTAGAGCTATTAAACCTTTAAAGACAACTAAAGATTTGTATGAAATTATTAATCAAATAATACCTGGAAAATATTTAAATAGTTATTCCTCTAAAGTTTTTCAAGCAATTAGAATTGAAGTAAATCAAGAATTAGATTCAATTAAAAAGCTTTTGATTCAGTCAAAAGATATACTAAAGTCAAAGGGGAGAATGGTTTGTTTAACATATCATTCATTAGAGGATAGAATTGTAAAAAAATTTTTTTCAGAAAGTGTATTTACTGGTTATGCTAAAAAAGATTTTTATGGTAATAGAAAGATTTTTTTTAAAAAAATTGGAAAATTTCAAATTCCATCAGTTCAGGAATTGAAAAAAAATAGAAGGTCAAGAAGTGCTAAACTTAGAATTGCTGAAAAAATATGAATAAAATCCTTGATTTATTAAATATTAAATTTTTAGTTAGTGAAGACGCATTTAAAAATTGGCGAGTTATTCTTTTTGTATCCTTTTTGGCGTTATTAATAATTTTCAGTGCTCATAGTGCTGAAAATAAAATATTTAGAATTGCACAATTGAATGAACAAATTAATGAGCTCAAAAGTCAATTTGTTGAAAGTAGAGCATATTTAATGGAACTTAAAATGGAGTCAAAAGTAACATATAAATTAAGAAATACTCATATAAGGCCTGCTGATAAACCACCAATTAAATTGATTTTTAAAAATTGATTTTATGATAAAAGATAATTTTAAAAAAACAATGAATAGATTTTATTTAATCTGTTTAGGGTTTTTATCTTTAGCAATTATAATTTTTTTTAAACTAATTTTTATTCAATTCGATGAGGGAACTTTTTATAAAAATTTGTCAAAAAAAAGAACTGTCAAAAATTTTGAGTTACAAGCTAGTAGGGGTAATATTTTTTCTGATGACAAAAGTCTTTTAGCTACTTCCGTAACAAAATATGAAATAAGGTGGGATTCTAAAACACCAAAAAAAGAAAATTATAACAACAGTATAGATGAGCTGACAGAAAAACTATCTGTTATCCTTGGCGAGAGTAAGGAATATTATAAAAATCTTCTGGATAATGCTAGAAAAAATAATAATAGATATTTATTGATTGCAAATAATTTGAGCTTTTCACAATATAATAAGATTAAGAAATTACCTCTTTTTAATTTACCTTCCATTAAAGGAGGATTAATTGTAGAAACTAAAGTTGTTAGGGAACATCCAATAGGTAAAATTGCAGAAAGAACAATTGGTTATGAGAAAAAAGATCCTGCTGGGCATTATATCAGAGTTGGTTTAGAAGGGGCTTTTGGTCAAATTTTAAAAGGAGAAAATGGGAGAAGGTTAAAACAGAAAATTGCTAATGGTCAGTGGAAGCCAATAAATGATAATAATGAAAAAGAACCTACTGAAGGGTTTGATATTTATGCGACTTTAAATATTAATTTTCAAGATATTGCTCATCATGCTTTATTAGATCAATTAGAAAAATATGATGCTGATCATGGTACAGTAGTAGTTATGGAAACTAATTCAGGAGATATAAAAGCAATATCGAATTTAGGTAAAACAAAAAGTGGTAAATATTATGAAAAATTAAATTATGCGATTGGAGAGGCACATGAGCCAGGATCAACTTTTAAACTAATGTCAATTATTGCAGCTTTGGAGGACAGTGTTATTTCAGATAATGATTTTGTTGAAACTGGTAATGGAGAAATTGTGTTTTATAATAAATATAAAGTTAAAGATTCAAAAGAAGGCGGCTATGGTAAAATCACCACTTCTAAAGCATTTGAGCTCTCCTCAAATACTGCAATAGTTAAAATTATAAATGATAATTATAAAAATAGACCAGAACATTTTGTTAATAGGTTGTATGATATGGGACTAAATAAACCTTTGGGCTTACCAATTAAAGGTGAGGGAAATCCTAAAATCCCATACCCTTCAGATTCAAATTGGAGCGGTTTAAATTTACCATGGATGGCTTTTGGATATGGAATTTTATTAACTCCTTTACAAATACTTACTTTTTATAATTCTATTGCTAATAATGGTGAAATGGTTAAGCCAAAATTTGTTCACAAAGTTAGTGGATATGATAAAAATACAACTAAAGTTTTTAACAAAGAGATAATAAATCCATCAATTTGCTCAAGCTCAACTTTATCAAAAGTAAAAAAAATGTTATTTAAT
Source organism: uncultured Flavobacteriaceae bacterium (assembly GCA_905381055.1). GTDB lineage: Bacteria > Bacteroidota > Bacteroidia > Flavobacteriales > Flavobacteriaceae > TMED220. The sequence goes on along the minus strand of CAJPUR010000003.1, from coordinate 75,886 downwards.
GTAGTTGATAAAAAATGGGGTACTGCAAATATGATTAAGGACAGTCTATTCGCCATTTCAGGAAAAACAGGAACTTGTCAAGTTGATTATGCTAAGAATGATGTTCAATATATTTCAAGTTTTGTTGGATATTTCCCTTCAAATAAACCTAAGTATTCATGTATTGTAGTTATTCATAAGCCTGATAAGAAAAAAGGATATTATGGTTCTCAAGTAGCTGCTCCAGTTTTTAAAGAAATAGCTAAAAAAATTTATAATTCTACTCCAGAATTGAGATTTTTTGAAGAGAAAAAGCCAAAAGAAATTAACGTTAAATCATTTAAAATCAAAAGTTTTAACAAAATACCTGATTTAAAAGGTTTACCTGCAATGGATGCAATCAGTTTGTTAGAGAAAATGGGATTAGAAGTTATTTTAAAAGGAAGTGGAAAGGTTAAAAGTCAATCTATAAAGGAGGGAGCTAAAATAGTAATTAATGAAAAAATAATTTTAGAATTATCATGATAGAATTAAAAAAACTTATTTATAAAGTTTCTTTAAGAACAACTATTGGTTCGGTTAATATTAAAATTAATAAGATTTCATTTGACTCAAGGATTGTTAAGAAAAATTTCATTTTTGTTGCTTTAAGCGGTAGTATTGACAACGGTTTTAGATATATAGATCAGGCAATATCAAATGGAGCTAATTCAATTATATGTGAAGAAGTACCCAAGTCAATAAATAAAAAAATAACATATTTAATAGTAGAGGATTCAAAAAAGGCATTAGCAATTATATCAAATAATTTTTATGATAATCCATCAAAAAAAATATCTTTAATCGGTATTACTGGAACTAATGGGAAAACTACGACCGTAACTCTTTTGTACAAATTACTAAAATCTCAAGGATTTAAAGTTGGAATGATATCTACTATTTCATTTAAATTCAATGAAATTGAAGAAAACTCATCTCATACAACTCCAAATCCTATTGTTCTTAATCAATATTTAAGCAGAATGGTTAATAATGGCATTGAATATTGTTTTATGGAAGTTTCATCTCATGGTATAGATCAATCTAGGATATTTGGATTAAATTTTAAAGGTGGGGTTTTCCTTAATATTTCTCATGATCATTTAGATTATCACAAAACATTTAAAGATTATAGGGATGTAAAAAAAGTATTTTTTGATCAATTGCCAAAAGGAGCATTTGCATTAAGTAATTTTGATGATAAAAATGGCAAATACATATTACAAAATACTCTAGCAGAAAAAAAATCATTTTCAATTAACTCCTATGCGGATTTTAATGCAATTATACTTGAAATTGATTTTTCAGGAATGTTAATTAAAATAAATAATACTGATTTTTGGACACATTTGGTCGGGAAATATAATGCATCGAATTTACTAGCTGTTTATTCAGTTGCTATGTTACTGAAGTTAGATCCAATAAGTGTTTTATCTCATTTAAGTAAGCTAAAAAATGTTAGAGGACGTTTTGATATTATTCAAACTGAAAAAGCAAAAATTATAATTGATTATGCTCATACTCCAGATGCCCTACAAAATGTTCTTTCATCAATTAACGAAATAAGGAAAGATTTTAAGAAACTAATTACGATTGTTGGTTGTGGAGGAGAAAGAGATAAAAAAAAGAGGCCTATAATAGGAAAAATAGCAAGTATTAAAAGTGATAAAGTAATTTTTACTTCGGATAATCCCAGAAATGAAGATCCTCAAAAAATAATTCAATCCATGAATAATGGAGTCCCTTTAGAATGTGTCAATAAAGTAATTAATATTATTAATAGAGAAGAGGCTATTAGAAAGGCTTTTAGTATGTTAAAAACAGGAGATATTCTACTTATTGCAGGGAAAGGACATGAAGAATTTCAAGAGGTTAATGGACATAAAAAGCCTTTTAATGAATATAAAATTGTTAAGAAAATAATTTCAGAAATAAAATAACTTAAAATGTTATACGAAATATTTTATTATTTAGAAACACATTATCAAATTTCTGGTGCTTCTTTATTTCAGTTTATTTCCTTTAGATCTGCATTCGCAGTAATAATTTCACTTATAGTCTCAACAATTTTTGGTAAAAAAATAATTAATTTTTTGAAGAAAAAACAAGTAGGTGAAAACATTAGAGATCTTGGTTTAGAGGGGCAAAAAGATAAAGAGGGTACTCCAACAATGGGGGGATTAATTATAATTATAAGTACGTTAATCCCAGTAGTATTATTATCTAAATTAGATAATATTTATATCCAACTTTTAATTTTTACTACAATTTGGATGGGAGCTTTTGGGTTCATAGATGATTATATTAAAATTTTTAAAAAAGATAAAAAGGGACTCAAAGGATATTTTAAAATTTTAGGCCAACTTTTTTTAGGAATAGTAATTGGCTCAACAATATACTTTCACCCCGACATAACAATTAGAAAAGAAAAATCAAGTTTTGAAAAAATAAAGGCGGAAAATGAAATTAATTCAGATAACGAAAAATCGTTATTAACAACTATGCCGTTATTTAAAAATAATGAATTTGATTATTCAAAATTAGTAAGCTGGATAACAGGTTCAAAAGAATACACTTGGTTGATTTTTATTCCAATAATAATTTTTATTATTTCAGCTGTATCAAATGGGGCAAATTTAACTGATGGGATAGATGGATTAGCTGCTGGAACTTCAGCTATTATTGTTTTTACTCTAGGTGTTTTTTCGTGGATTTCAGGCAATATAATTTATTCAGATTACTTGAATATTATATATATCCCTGATATAGGTGAGATTGTTATATTTATTTCGTCATTTTTAGGTGCATTAATTGGTTTTTTATGGTATAACGCATTTCCAGCTCAAATTTTCATGGGTGATACTGGAAGTTTAACTATAGGAGCAATTATATCAGTTATAGCCATAATGATTAGAAAGGAATTGTTGTTACCATTATTGTGTGGGATTTTTTTAATTGAGAACCTTTCTGTAATTCTACAAGTAAGCTTTTTTAAATATTACAAGAAAAAAACTGGAAAAGGGAGAAGACTTTTTTTAATGTCTCCTTTACATCATCATTTCCAGATGAAAGGAATCCATGAGAGCAAAATTGTAGCCAGATTTTGGATTATTGGAATTATGCTAAGTGTATTAACAATTTTGACTTTAAAATTAAAATAATGAAAGAAAAATTTATTGTTTTAGGATCTGGAGAAAGTGGAGTTGGAACCTCAATACTAGCTCAGAAAATAGGTTATGATGTTTTTGTTTCTGATTCAGGTAAAATAGGAGTTGAGGCCAAAAAAATTTTTAAAAAATATAGTATTAGATGGGAAGAAAATATTCATAATCTTAGTAAGATACTTGAGGCAGATCTAGTTATGAAGTCACCGGGTATTCCTGATAAAAATGATGTGGTTAAAAAGGTTAGAGAAGCTAAAATCCCAATAATTTCTGAAATAGAGTTTGCCAGTAAAAATACAAATGCAAAAATGATCGGTATTACTGGTAGTAATGGAAAAACCACCACAGCTTTACTTGTTTATGAATTATTAAAAAAAGCAAATTATAATGTAGGTATAGCTGGTAATATTGGATATAGTTTTGCCAAACAAGTTGCTGAAAAAGATTGTGATATTTTTGTCATTGAAATAAGTAGTTTTCAGTTGGATGACATTTATTCTTTCTCTCCAGATATTGCCTTAATAACCAATATTTCATCCGATCATCTTGAAAGATATAACAATGATTTTAATCAATATCTAAATGCAAAATTAAAAATAGCAATGAATCAATCAGAGTCAAATTTTATTGTTTTTAATTCTGATGATGAAATTTTAACAGATGCTATAAAAAAATCAAATTTCAAATCCAGGTGTTTCGAATTTGGATTTAAGTCCAAAATTCAAGGCACATTTTTTAAAAGAAATAAAATAATATCTAATTACAAAAATTCTTCTTATATGGTAAATACTAATGAATTTAAATTAATGGGAAGGCATAATCTTTTGAATGCAATGGCAGCAGTATCTGTTGGCAAGCTTTTAAAATTAAGTAAAAAATCAATTCAAGATAGTTTGATAAATTTTAAATCTATAGAGCATCGTTTAGAGAAAGTATTAAAAATTCAAAACATTACTTATATAAACGATTCAAAAGCAACTAATGTAAATGCAGCATTTTTTGCCTTAGATAGTATGATAAATCAAACAGTTTGGATAGTCGGTGGAATTGATAAAGGGAATAATTATGATCAGCTTCTTCCACTTGTAAGGGAAAAAGTAAAAGCAATTGTTTGTCTTGGAATTGATAATTCTAAAATAATCAATAAGTTTTCTCCAATTGTAGATAATATTATTGAGACTCAATCAATGCAAGAAGCTGTAAAGATTTCCGAAAAAATTGCTGAAAAAAAAGAGTTTGTATTGCTTTCTCCTGCATGTGCAAGTTATGATTTATTTAAAAATTACATTGATAGAGGCAATCAATTTAAACAGGCAGTTAGAAATTTATGACAAGAGGTGAAAATATAATTTCTGGTGATAAGGTACTTTGGGGGATTTTATCTTTAATGGCATTATTTTCATTTCTCCCAATATTTAGTTCTAGTTCGAATTTAGTGTATGTAATTGGCACTGGAACTCCTTTAGGATATTTATTTAAGCATTTCATTATTTTATCAATTGGGTTTTTGTTAATGATTTATATTCATAAAATCCCCTATACATATTTTAAAGGAATTTCTATTTTAATGATGCCACTAACTATTTTGTTACTTATTTACACAGCAAGTCAAGGTACATTGATAAATGGAGCAAATGCAAGTCGATGGTTAAAAATACCTCTAATTGGGTTAAGTTTTCAAACCTCTTCTTTGGCAATTGTAGTTTTGATGGTTTATGTCGCAAATTATTTTTCTAAAATTCATAAAAAGGAATTAAAATTTAAAGATTCAATTTTCCCTTTATGGATTCCAGTAATTTTGATTTTATTATTAATTCTACCATCAAATTTTTCAACAGTTATAATAATTTTTATATCAGTTTTACTTTTGGCCTTTTTGGCAGGATATCCTTTAAAATATTTATCTGTAATAATTTTTTCTTCATTTTTTGGCTTAGTTTTTTTTATTTTAATAGCTAAATCATTTCCTGAATTTATCCCTAACAGAATTGACACTTGGATTAGTAGAATTGAAAATTTTAGTTCGTCTACAGGTGCTGGTTCTGAAAATTATCAGGTGGAGAGGGCAAAAATAGCAATCTCAACAGGAGAGATTTTTGGTTTAGGTGCAGGGAAAAGTGTCATGAAAAATTTTTTACCACAAAGTTCTTCAGATTTTATTTATGCAATTATTGTGGAGGAATACGGATTAATTGGGGGTGTATTTGTAATAATTTTATACTTGCTTTTACTTTTTAGAATTTTAGTTATTTCATATAGGGCAGAATCATATTTTGGTAAATTAATCACTATGTCTCTTGGATTACCTATTATTATTCAGGCTTTTTTAAATATAGGAGTTGCAGTTAATATTTTTCCTGTGACTGGTCAAACCCTTCCTTTAATTAGTAGCGGGGGAACCTCAGTTTGGATGACATGTGTATCATTTGGTATAATTTTAAGTGTTAGTGCATTTTATTCAAGAGAGAAAAATTACAAATTTAAAACTAATGAAAATAAATCTTTAAACATAATTAGGTGAAAAAATATAAATTTATTTTATCTGGAGGAGGAACTGGAGGACATATTTATCCCGCAATATCAATTGCTGAGAAAATTCTAGAAAAATTTCCTGAATGTGATTTGTTATTTATTGGTGCTATAGGTAAAATGGAGATGGGAATTATTCCCAAGCATGGTTATAAAATAAAAGGGTTATGGATCTCTGGATTTGATCGAAAGAATTATTTCAAAAATATTTTATTACCATTAAAAATCATTGTAAGTTTTTTTCAAAGTATAATTATTCATTTAAGATTTAGGCCTGACTTAGTTATTGGAACTGGTGGTTTTGTAAGTGGACCTACTTTATTAGTTTCTAATTTATTGAAAACTTATATTTTGATTCAAGAACAAAATTCATTACCAGGGCTTACAAATAAGATAATATCAAAAAAAGCAAAAAAAATTTTTGTGGCATATGAGAATATGGAAAGATTTTTTCCAAAACAAAAAATTATTTTGACTGGAAATCCTGTCAGAAAAAGTTTATTGAATTTAAAGGTAAATAATAAGGAATCTTTTAATTATTTCAAACTTCAGCAAACAAAAAAAACAATTGGTGTAGTTGGAGGAAGTCTTGGATCTAAAAAAATTAATCTAATTATAAAATTAATTTTACCATTTATAGAAAAAAATAATTTTCAACTAATTTGGCAATGTGGAAAGCTTTATTATAAAGATATTAAGCATTTAAGAAAAAAAGGCTTTTTAAAAGTTATACCGTTTATTAGTAAAATGAATTTATTTTATCAAGCTTCTGATATCGTAATTTCAAGATCTGGAGCAATATCTATTTCAGAATTATCAATATTTGGCAAACCTTGTATTCTTATTCCTTCCCCCAATGTTTCTGAAAACCATCAATTTCATAATGCATCTTATTTAAAAAAAGTTGGAGCTGCGGAAATTTTTCTAGAAAGTGATCCTTTGACAAAGATTGAGATGTTAATTAAAAAAATTTTAAACTCAAAGGATATCCAATTAAAAATGAGAAAGTCTCTTTTAAAGATTTCTAAAACTAATGCTTCTGAATTAATTGTAAACGAAATATCTAAAATAATTAAATGTTAAAAGAAAAATATAAATATTATTTGATAGGTATAGGTGGTATAGGAATGTCTGGTATAGCTAGATATTTGAAATCTTTAGGATTGGTTGTTTTTGGTCACGACAAAACATCCTCTGAAATTACAGATGCATTAATTAATGAGGGTATTAAAATTAATTTTGATGATTCCAAAAAATTTATACCTATTGAAATTATAAATAATGAAAGTGTGATTATTTATTCTTCGGCAATAACAGAGGAAAATAATCAGTTTAAGTATTTTAAAAGAAATAAATATAGAATCTTTAAAAGATCAGAGTTTTTATTTGAATTAACCAAAAATTCTAATTGTATCGCTATAGCTGGAACTCATGGTAAAACTACTACGACAGCTATATTAACTCATATTTTCATTGAAAACAATATTCATTTTTCATCCTTAATTGGTGGAGTTTTTAAAAACAATAAAACTAATATGATAAATATGGGTAATAAATATTTTATTGTTGAAGCTGATGAGTATGATCGTTCTTTCTTGGACCTTAAACCTAAAATAGGATGTATCACTTCAATTGATAAGGATCACTTAGATATTTATAAAAACCTTAGCACTTTAAAGAAGACTTTTGTTGAGTTCTCAGATAATATTCTTGAAACCAAAATAATTGAAAAGACAATACCAATTGAAGGTACCACATATAGTATTAATGAAAAAGCCGATTATTATGTTGAAGAAATTTCTAGATTAGATAATGGCTATCAATTTAATATAATTTTTCCTGGGGGTAGAATAAATAAAGTCTATTTTAATCAACTAGGAAAACATAATTTATCTAATGCAATTGCTGCTATTGCAATTTCTAATGAAATTGGAATTGAAATAGAAAAGTCTGTAAAATGCTTAGCTAAATTTCCAGGGATTAAAAGAAGATTTGAAATAATTTTTCAAAGTAAGAACAAAGTTTTAATTGATGATTATGCTCATCATCCAAAAGAAATAGAGGTGGTTTACAATACATTAAATGAAACCTTCCCTAATGATCAGAAATGTGTGTTTTTTCAACCTCATCTATATTCAAGGACCAGAGATTTAATGAATGAGTTTGCCAAAGTATTGGGTCTTTTTGATACAGTCTATATATTAGATATTTATCCTGCCAGAGAGCTTCCAATACCAAAAGTCAACTCTTTCAAGCTTGCTTCGTTAATAAGTTGTTCAAATACTTTTTTAATTAGTAAAAATCAACTTTTGGATGAAGTTAAATTAGTTAAAGAAAAAATAATTTCGTTTTTAGGGGCGGGAGATATTGGTGAAGAAGTCAAAAAAATTAGAAAGCATTTTATTGAAATATGAAAAATTTTATAAAATTTATTTTTATTTTAACAATTACAGTATCTATGGCTTTTTTCGCACATTGGAAAAATAGTCAAAGATTAATTTCTTCTTTTTCAATTAATTTCAGTGGAATTAAAAATAATTTTCTTAATAAACAAATGGTTAATAAATTGTTGAAACAAAACAACTTTGACAGGTTGACTCTAAAAAAAGATATATTAGTTTTGGATAGTATTGAGATGATTTTCAAAAATCTTCCAGAAGTTAAAAATGTGAATGTTTTTGTCTATCCTGAAGGGGAAATTGGAATTGATATAGAGGAAAGAAAGCCCGTTTTGAGAATTATTAATGAAAATAAGTCTTTTTTTTTAGATAAAGATGGATTTGAAATACCTTATACTGGCAATCATTCTCCCAGGGTTCCAATATTTTTTGGAAAATTAAATTATAAAAATAAAAATGAATTAATAATTTTTTTTAATTCAGTTTATGATAATAAATTTTTTGAAAATGAACTCATTGAAATTAAATACTTTAAAGGTCTTTTTGTTTTAAGGTTAAGGTCTTTTGATTTTGAAATTAGATGGGGGGAAAATAAAAAATTTGAAAATAAAGTCTTTAAACTTGAGAAATTCTGTGATTACATTTCAGCTCAAAATAAAAAAAATCAATATTCAAAAATTGATGTAACAATAAATAATAGAATAATTGCAACACATTTATAAAATGGAAAAAAATAATGTATCAGTAGGTTTAGACATTGGAACAACTAAAATTGTTGCAATGGTCGGAATAAAGAATAGTTTTAAAAAATTAGAAATAATTGGAATTGGGAAATCAAAAAGTTTAGGAGTGCATCGGGGAGTAGTAAATAATATTACTCAAACAATTCAGTCTATTCAGCAGGCTATTTCGCAAGCAGAGGAAGAATCAAATGTCAAAATAAATGATGTAGTTGTTGGAATTGCCGGTCAACATATAAGAAGTCTTCAACATAGTGATTATATAACCAGGCCAAATTCTGATGAAGTTATAAATGAAGATGATATTGAGAAATTGATTAATCAAGTATATAAATTAGTAATGCTTCCGGGAGAAGAAATTATTCATGTATTACCTCAGGAATTTAAAGTTGACGGTCAGGCAGAGATAAAAGAACCAATTGGAATGTATGGTGGAAGATTAGAGGCAAATTTCCATGTAGTAGTCGGTCAAGTTTCTTCAATTAGAAATATTGGAAGGTGTATTAAAAGTGCTGGACTATCTATGAAAAACATAACACTTGAGCCATTAGCCTCCTCTGATGCAGTGTTAAGTAATGAAGAAAAAGAAGCTGGAGTTGCATTAATTGATATTGGAGGGGGTACAACAGACCTAGCAATTTTTAAAGACGGTATAATTCGTCATACCGCAGTTATTCCTTTTGGAGGAAATGTAATAACTGATGATATAAAAGAAGGATGTTCAATAATTGAAAAGCAAGCGGAACTATTAAAAATTAAATTTGGTTCAGCTTGGCCCGGTGAAAATAAAGAAACTGAAATTGTTGCAATACCTGGTTTACAAGGTAGAGATCCAAAAGAAATTTCACTAAAAACTTTATCAAAAATAATTAATGCTAGAATTATTGAAATAATTGAATATACATTCTTAGAAATAAAAAATTATGGACACGAGGATCAAAAGAAAAAATTAATAGCTGGAATTGTTTTGACAGGTGGGGGAAGTCAACTTAGACATTTAAAGCAATTAGTAGAATATATAACTGGAATGGATACAAGAATTGGTTATCCAAACGAACATTTATCAGGTGAATCTGAAAATGAAAAAACTAGTCCAGTATTTTCAACTGCAGTAGGACTTTTAATGAATGCACTTGAAGAAAAAGATGACAGTGATTTCATTGATAATAAAAAAAATAATGATGATTTGGAATCTGGTATTGAAAAAAATGAAATGGAATTAAATAATCCATCATTTTCAAAAGAAAGAAAATCAATTTTTGAAAAATGGGCAGATAAATTTAAGGAGTTTTTAGATAAAGCATAAAACCAAAATTAATTATGGAAAATACTGATAGTAATATAAATTTTGATTTACCAAAAAACAGAAGTAATGTAATTAAAGTTATTGGAGTTGGAGGCGGTGGGAGTAATGCTATTAATTATATGTTTGATCAAGGGATAATTGGAGTTGATTTTGTGGTTACAAATACTGATTCTCAAGCATTGGAAAAAAGTCCTGTCCCAATTAAAATCCAGTTAGGCGCATCTTTAACCGAAGGATTGGGAGCTGGAGCTAATCCTGAAATAGGTAGAAAAGCCGCTGAAGAGAGTTATAATGAAATTAAAACTTTGATTTCTACTAATACCAAAATGGTCTTTATTACTGCTGGAATGGGAGGAGGTACTGGTACAGGTGCTGCTCCAATTATTGCCAAGATGGCAAAAGAAATGGATATTTTAACTGTGGGTATAGTAACAATGCCCTTTCAATTTGAAGGCAAATTAAGACTAGATCAAGCCCAAAATGGCCTTGAAAATCTTAAAAGTAATGTTGATTCTTTGATTGTAATTAATAATAATAAACTAAGGGAGGTATATGGAAATCTTGGCTTCAAGGCTGGTTTTTCAAAAGCTGATGAAGTCCTTGCAAAAGCTGCTCGTGGAATTGCAGAAGTTATTACCCATCATTTTACTCAAAATATCGATTTAAAGGATGCTAAAACAGTTTTAAAAGACAGTGGTAGTGCAATTATGGGGTCATCATCTTCAAGTGGAGAAAATAGAGCCCAAGAAGCTATAGTAAATGCCTTAGATTCTCCATTATTAAATGATAATAAAATTAATGGTTGCAAGAATGTACTTTTATTAATTGTATGCGGAACTGATGAAATTACAATTGATGAAATAGGAGAAATAAATGAATATATTCAAGAAGAAGCAGGTAATAATACAAATATAATTATGGGAGTAGGTGAGGATTTGACTCTTGGTGATGAAATTGCAGTAACTATAATTGCTACTGGATTTAATAATGATCAGCAACAAGAAATTGTTAATTCTGAAGTAAAAAAAATTATTCATACTCTAGAGGAAGACCAAAAATTAACCCATGATTTAGTTAATAATAAAATTCAAAAAGACATTGAGACTTTTGATTTAAATTTTCAATCGAAGGGTGATGAAATTGATACAATTAAAAAAGATGATATAGAGATTGACTTAGTTGGGGACATTATTAAAAGCAATTTAGATGATCATCTAGAGGATAAAAAATATTTAAAATTAAATAACGATCAAGAAAATAAAAAAGAATCTAATAAAATAGAGCTAGATGATCACATCAAAAAAAATAATTTAAAATTAGATGGCGAGGATGAGATTCATTTCGAATTTAAAAATAATGAGGAAAATAGTTCAAAAAATGAAGATATAGGGCTTTCAGAAGAAACTATTTCTCTTAATAAAAAAGATATTTCAAGTATAATTTTCGATGAAGAAAATAAAAAAATAAAATTGGATGAAGATATCCGAGATATAGAAGTTGATTATGAAGTAGATGAAAATTTTAAAAATGATTTTTTGATTAATGATGTTTCAAAGTCTATAAATGATATTGAATTAGTTGATATAATTGATTTTTCAAGTGAAAATGAAAGTGACTCTCAAATCAGTTTTGATTTCGAAATGTCATTAGACGATATCAATGAAAAAAATAAATTTGAATTTAATCAACCAAACAAAGAAACTTTATCAAATGATAATAATTCGTTTGAAAATATTATTGTTGAAAATTCAAGTGAGATTAATTTTGAAAAAAAAGAAAAGAATGATTTTAAAAACACTCAGGATCAAGTCAAATCTGAAAAAACAGGAGAAAATGAACAAGAAGATAATATCAAAATAAATCCTTTTGAAAGTAAAATTGATCAAAGTTTAATCAAAGAAAATGAAAAAAGAAGAGAGCAATTAAAGAAATTTAATTATTCATTTAATTCAAATTTATCTAAAATTGAAGAGATTGAAAATCAACCTGCATATAAAAGAATGGGTTTGGAAATTGAAAGCAAAAATGATAATCAACAATCATCCCAAATGACCATTGATAATGACTCTAACGATGAAATTCAATTAAGATCAAATAATTCTTTTTTACACGATAATGTTGATTAATTAATATACTAAATATGTCATTTCTAAGTAAATTAAATGAAGAATTAAAAATTGCAATAAAGTCAAAAAATTCATTAAAACTTGAATCTTTAAGAGCTATAAAATCCGCAATTATATTATTTAAAACTTCTTCGGATTTTCAAGGCAAAGATTTATCAATTGAACAAGAAATTAAATTGTTGCAAAGATTGGTAAAACAAAGAAAGGAAAGTGCTCTTATTTATAGAAATCAAAATAGAATAGATTTAGCTGAATTAGAGGAGTCTCAAGCAGTTGTAATTCAATCTTTTTTACCAAAGCAAATTTCCTTTGATGAAATTGAAAAAGTTGTAATTGAAATAATAGAAGAAATTAAGGCTCAAAGTATGAAAGATATGGGAAAAGTTATGGCAATTGCCAATAAAAAACTTTCTGGTAAAGCTGATGGTAAAACTATTTCGATGATTGTAAAAAATAAATTAAAGTAAATAAATAATTTAAATTGGGGTAGTAGTTCAACTGGATAGAATGACGGATTTCGGCTCCGTTGGTTGGGGGTTCGAATCCTCCCTACCTCACTTTTTTTAAAATAATCTGATAATATTTTAATTATCAAAAAGATCTATAGCTTGAATTTAAATATTTATTTGCTTCTTTTTCTCTAAATTCACCTTTTTTTGAATCCCAGTGAAGTGTTTTATTTGGAAATCTTCCTGCTATCACCCCTAAAAGTATAGTTTCAGTAAGTCTTGAAGAATAAGAAAATGGGGCAGACGTTTTATCTTTTCCCAGGCAAGCATCAACAAATTGGTGATAATGTTTAACACTTTCTGATTCATAGTTTCTTATTGGTTCACCCACTGAATTAATATTTTTATAATTTTTTAAATTTAAATCTTTATACTCATTATCAATTATTAGTTTAGGTAATTGCATAAAATGAGGTAAAAGTAGTCTTCCTTTTTCACCAATAAACATAGCTCCTTGTTCTGGAAGTGAATCATTATCTGGAAGATTTAATTCACTATTTGCTTTGGGAGCATTAATCCCATCACTCCAAATCCATTCTAGTGTTTCATAGGTAAATTTAGTTCCTGGGAATTCGTATTTAACCTCATTATTTTCAGGAAAACCAAAATTATTTGGTTCACGACATTCATTTCTTATTGTAAAAGGAACGTCTAAATTAAGGGCATTATAAGGAGTATCAAAGATATGTACGCCCATATCTCCTAGGGTACCACAGCCATAATCCACAATTTTTCTCCAATTTGCTGGATGATAAAAATTCTTTTTATAGGGTCTCTCTTTTGCAGTGCCTAACCATAAATTCCAATCTAAATTTTTTGGAATATCATCTTTCCCATCAGGTATTGGGCCGTCATAACCCCAACTCTTGTTACACCATGCTCTAACTCTTTTGACTTTGCCAATTATACCTGATTGAATCAAAAAAGTAGCTAGTTTATAGTCATAAAAAGAATGGACTTGTATACCCATTTGAGTAACTAATTTTTTTTCATTAGCAAGTTTTAACATTTCTCTTGACTCAGAAACGTAGTGAGTAAGTGGTTTTTGACAATAAACTGCTTTACCTTTTTTCATTGCTAATATGGATGCTGGGGCGTGAGTATGGTCTGGTGTAGAAATAGAAACTGCATCAATTTTATTTGAAATTTTCTTAAACATTTTTCTATAGTCTGAAAATATTTCAGCATCAGGGAAGATTTTATGAGCTTTAGATAATTCAGTTTCATCAACATCACATAAGGCAACTACGTCAACATCTTTATGGGATGCAATACTTTGTAAATCAAAAAGGCCTTGCATTCCTCCAACTCCAATAAAAGCTGTTTTCAAGCGTTTAGATTTTTTTGATGCCCATAGGGGACTAGGTAAAAAGGGTAGCGAAGACAAGAATGCCGTTTTTTTTATAAATTCTCTTTTATTCATTGTTTTTTTTTTTTAAATATAATAATTTAATCTTTTAAAGATTTTGTATTTTTCATTTTATTTAAAAATTTAAAAATGCTAAAGATTAAATTTTTTCTTTTAGGTTTTTGTTTGTTTTTTTCGTGTATTAATTATGAATCAGATAAAATTGAAATTTCTGATGGTGTATACTTAAAAAATGATTGGATTTATGACCTTAAAAAAAGTGACAATTCAGATTTTGAAATTCCTTTTTATACTATTGGTAAAATTTCACCTACTAAATTTAATGCCATTTCAATCAAAAACTCAAAAGAAGAAGTTGCTCATAGCATAGGTATTTATTTCAAATATGAAAAAAAAGGTGAAGATAAAGATGAAATTATTGGAGTTTTTTTACAAAATACAAGTATGGATTCCATGGAGTTTAAATTTCCTAATTGTTTGAATATTTGTCCAATTAAAATTCAAATTGATGAAAATGATGAATTTTTAGAATTGAAGGGTTCTTATTCTACCAGTAATTCTTTTGTAATGGAATTAAAAGATGAAGTTCTAATTGATTTGTTGAAAGAAAAAAAGAAAATAAGAGTAAGAATTCCGATTTCTATTAATAATAAGAATACAGTTTTTGAATTTTTTGAATTTGATTTTTCTGATTATTCTGGTGGAATTGATTTTTAATTTAAATCACTTTCATACTAAAATCAACCGATTTATAGGAGTGGGTAAGTGCTCCGATAGAAATGTAGTCAACTCCTGTCTCTGCAATTTTAACTATATTCTTGCTAGTAATATTTCCAGAAGCTTCAGTTTTTATTTTATTATTTATTAATTTTAATGCATGTTTAATTTGTCTTACATTCATGTTATCAAGTAATATGCGATCAATCCAATCAAATTTTAAGCAATTTTTAATTTCATTTATATTTCTAGCTTCAACAATTACAGGTATTTTTAAATCTTTTGAAATTATATATTTTTTCGTTTTTTCAAGAACTTTAGAAATTGATCCACAAGCATCAATATGAGTGTCTTTAATCATGATCGAATCAAACAAGCCCATTCTATGGTTATATCCCCCACCTATTAGAACTGCCCATTTTTCTGGATATCTAAAATTAGGAGTAGTTTTTCTTGTGTCCATAATTTTACATTGAGTATGAGAAATTTTTTTTAATAAATACCTCGTAAGTGTTGCAATTCCACTCATTCTTTGCATACAATTTATTATTAATCTTTCAATTGAAAGTATATTACTTATATTACCTTCAAGCGTAAGAATTTTTTTATTTGCTCCTATTATTGAACCCTCTTTAACTAAGAATTTAAATTTTATAAAATTATTTTGTCTTTCAATAATTTTTTCGGTTAATTGTAAACCTGCAATTACACATGGCTCTTTAGAGTAAATCCCAAAAGTAACCTTCGAATTCAATTGCGAGAGAGTCATATTCGAATGATCCACCTCTCCTAAATCCTCATTTATAGCATTATCAATGAACTTATGGATTTCTAGATTATATTTTTTATAAAAATCACTATTCATAGTCTTGATTAAAAAAAACTCCACTATTGAATTTAATTTCTAATGATTGTTTTATTAATAAATATGATACACTAACCATATTTCTTAATTCACATAATTGGGGAGTCAATTTTTTTTCATTATAAAGTTTTAAAGTTTTCTCATATAAATTTTTTAATTTTTTTTCAGCCAGTTTTAATCCATTTATTGTTTTAAATATCGAAACTTCTTTACTCATTATTCTTTGCAATTGTAATTTTAATTCAAAAATAATTTTCAGTTCTTCATTGGAAATAGATTGTTTTCCATTCCATTTAGGAATTGAATTAAATATTTTCTCTTCAATATCAAGATTTTCAATTTCTTTAATTGAAATTTTAGCAGCCCTATGAGAAAAAACGATTGATTCTAATAAAGAATTTGAGGCTAGTCTGTTTGAACCGTGCAATCCAGTATAACTACATTCTCCAATAGAATAAAGTCCATTTAGATTTGTTCTACCGTAAATATCAACTTCAATCCCTCCACAAAAATAGTGAGCTGCAGGAACGACTGGAATAGGATTTTTAAGTGGATTACAATTAATCGATTTACAAGTTTCGAAAATTTTAGGAAAGTTTTTTTTAAAAATTTCTTTTTTAATATTAGTCGAATCTAGTAATACGTATTTGGAGTCATTTTTTTTCATTTCGGATGAAATTGCTCTTGAAACAATGTCTCTAGAAGCAAGTTCCTCTCTAGAATCATATTTGTGCATAAATCTTTCTCCATTAATATTTTTTAGTTTAGCCCCCTTACCTCTTATTGCCTCAGTAATTAGAAAAGTATCATCATTTACATTTGAATAGAGCATAGTAGGATGAAATTGAACATATGGTAAATTTTTAATTTGAACTTTTGCCCTGTAAGCTGCTCCAAGTCCATCTCCAGTCGCACCCTTGGGGTTTGTTGTAAATTCAAATAATTGTCCAGCACCACCCGTTGATAATACAGAAATTTTAGATGTGATTTTGATTATTTTTTCGTCAGTTATTGAAATTACATATGCACCATAGCATCTTTTTGGAACATTTCCAATGTGATGATCAGTAATTAGGTCTACAAGTAGATGGTTTTCTAAGTATTCTATGTTTTTTAAACTTTTAATTTTTTCAATTAAAGCTCTAATAATCTCAGAACCAGAATGGTCTTTATGGTGCACAATTCTTTGGGCTGAGTGACCACCTTCTCTTCCAAGATCTAATTTATTTTTATTTTCTTTATCAAACTCAATACCCCAATCAATTAATTCCTTCAGTCTTTTTCCGCCTTCTTTCACTACAAAATCGACAACTTTTTTATTACACATACCGTCACCTGCAATTAAAGTGTCATTTATATGTTTTTCATAAGAATCTTCTTTAAAATTTGAAACTACGGCTATTCCACCTTGAGCATATTTTGTATTACCCTCATCAAGTTTGCTTTTACAAATCAGAATTACTTTTATGTTAGGAGATAATAATGCTATTTTTATTGCATAAGTTAAACCTGAAATTCCTGTACCAATAACAAGTATATCTGTTGTCATATTAACTTAAAGAAAGCATTTTTTCTATTGGTTTTTTTGCAGTATTAATTAATTTTTGATCAATTAAAATTTCAGGTAATTCATATTTTAAACAAAGGTAAAGTTTTTCTAATGTATTTAGTTTCATATAAGCACATTCGCTACAACTACAAGAACTATTTTCAACAGGTGCAGCAATGAATTTTTTTTCTGGACATTTTTTTTTCATTTCATGTAATATTCCTGCCTCTGTTGCAACTATATAACTTTCAGAATCGTCTCTTTCGACAAAATTTAATAAAGCTGAAGTGCTACCAATAAAGTTGGCAATATCCAAAATATGAGATTGGCTTTCCGGATGAGCTATAAATTTTGAATTTGGGTGAATTTTAAATAGGGAAATAATTTTTTCGAAAGAGAATGCTTCATGAACTATGCAAGAACCGTCCCATAAAATCATTTTTCTTCCAGTTTTTTTAATTAGATATTGTCCTAAATTTCTATCAGGGGCAAAAATAATATTCTTTTTTTTCGGAATTGAGTTAATTATTTTTTCAGCATTACTTGAGGTACATACTATGTCACTTAATGATTTGATTTCAGCTGAGCAATTTATATATGAAACAACAATAGAGTTTTTAGTTTTTTTAATAAATTTTTTAAATTCACCAGGAGGACAAGAGTCAGCTAATGAACACCCTGCTTTCAGATCAGGAAGTAAAACTTTTTTTTCAGGATTAATTATTTTTGCTGTTTCAGCCATAAAGTGAACACCTGCAAAAACAATTATTGGAGATTTAATTTTTTTAGCAATTTGAGCTAAATAAAGACTGTCACCAAGATAATCAGAAAGTTCTTGTATTTTTTCGTTTTGGTAATAGTGAGCTAAAATAACAGCCTTTTTTTTTATTTTTAATTTTAAGATTTCTCCAATTAACTTATCCTGACTTGGTACTGGAAGATTTAAATATCCAAGTTTGTTTAAATTATTAAAAGCTTTTATTTTATTTAACATCATTTTAGGCTGTAAATTCTAATATTATAACTTTACAAAAATATTAAATTTTGATCGACTTTTTAAACTTGAATTTAAAATGAATTTTATTTAATGGTAAAAAAAAGTTAATTTGCAATTATTCATAAGATTAAATGAGAAGAAAAGAGATTTTTTTGATCATTCTGTTTTTTAGTTTATCTTTTAAACTTTATTCTCAAGAATTTCCATATTCTTGGAAAATAAAAACAGGTATAAACCTTATTAACATTCAAGATAAAAATGTTTTGTCTGATATGGCTATTGGACTTCCATCAGTTTCTATTTCTAAACATCTATTTAATGGTATTTCAATTGGAACTCAGTATTCAATGAATAAAATAAAAATTGGAGACCCTTCGAGTAACCTTGATTATTACTCTATTGATGGTTTTTTAAAATACTCTATTTTAAATGATAAATCAATAAGCCCCTATTTTTTTGCAGGTTATGGATTTTCAAGTTTTCAAGATGGCATAGAAAAAAAAGGAATTTTCCCTTCATTTGATGTTTCTGAAACTGCATTTGGCGGAATTGGCATAGAATTCAAAATTTCTAATAAAATTGGATTTAATTTAAGTTCTTCCTACAGGAATGCTGACGAAATTAAATCGTATAAACATTTACAACATTTTGTAGGTATATCATTTAAAATAGGAAAAAATGATTTAGATAAAGATGGGATTCCAGATAAAAAAGATCTATGTCCTGAAACCCCAGGTTTAGCAGAATTTGGTGGTTGTCCTGATACTGATTCTGATCAAATCCCTGATAATATTGATAAATGTCCAAATGTTTATGGAGCTATTGAAATGGACGGTTGTCCAGATACTGACGGAGATGGTATAATTGATGAAAACGATGTTTGTCCTGAAAATCCTGGTAAAGTTGAGTTAAATGGTTGTCCTGATTCAGACAATGACAATATTATTGATATTGAGGACAATTGTCCATTAGAATTTGGATTAATTGAAAATAATGGTTGTCCAGTAACTGATCAAGACAATGATGGGGTTTTAGGTCTAGATGATGAATGTCCTGAAATATTTGGTTCTAAAGAAAATGGTGGTTGTCCAGAAGTACCGAATGAAATTATTGAAGTTTTAAATACATATGGGTCCTCAATCAATTTTGCTGCATCAAGTGATAGAATATTAGGAAAAAAAACTATAAATATACTTAATCAAATTAAAGAGCTTTTAGATCAATACCCTAATGGGAATCTTATAATTGAGGGACATACTTCATCTGATGGCAACAAAGAATATAATCAGCTATTATCTGTTAAAAGAGCTGAAAGTGTAAAAAGTTATTTGATCAAGTTAGGAGTAGATGAAAATAGATTGAAGTCAATAGGCAAGGGAGATTCTGAACCTATTGATTCAAATGACAACCCAATAAGTAGAGCTAGAAATAGAAGAGTACAATTTAAAACCAATTTTAACTAAAACTCTCTAAGTTTCTTTATTATTTCATTAGGGGTTTTAGATTTAAATATAAAATTTCCAGCGACTAAAACATCTGCTCCTAATTCAATTAATTTTCTCGATTGTAAGTCTGTAACACCTCCATCAACTTGAATTAAAGAATTAGATTTTTTTGATTTAATTAAATTTTTTAATTCAAATAATTTTACAAATGTTTTATCAATAAAATTTTGTCCCCCAAATCCAGGATTTACACTCATTAAGCAGACCAGATCAACTTCATTAATAATTTTTTCCAAAACATTCACAGGTGTTTCTGGATTAATTGCAACTCCAGTTTTAATTCCAAATGATTTGATTTTTTTTATAGTTTCTTTGAGTTTAGATGTTGCTTCAAAATGAATAGTTATTAACGATGCATTTAATTCATAAAAATTTTTAATATATCTTTCCGGATCAATAATCATTAGATGAACATCTAATGGTTTACTAGCGTAATTTTTTATTGCTTTTAACACTGGCATTCCAAAAGAAATATTAGGGACAAATAAACCATCCATTATATCAATATGAAACCAGTCAGCTTCACTTTTATTAATCATTTCAATTTCTGACTGAAGATTACCGAAATCAGCTGCCAAAATTGATGGCGAAATTATTGTATTCATTAAAATTAAAATTTGGAAAAATATAGTGAAATTATCCCAAATATGTTTTTAAAATTTTACTTCTTGAGGTGTGTTTTAATCTTCTTATAGCTTTTTCTTTTATTTGCCTTACTCTTTCACGAGTTAAATCAAATGTTTCCCCAA
This sequence comes from uncultured Flavobacteriaceae bacterium, assembly GCA_905381055.1. Lineage (GTDB taxonomy): Bacteria > Bacteroidota > Bacteroidia > Flavobacteriales > Flavobacteriaceae > TMED220. The sequence continues at coordinate 55,344 of CAJPUR010000003.1, read as the reverse complement.
TTTCTTCAAGTGTCATAGCATGGTGCTCTGCTAATCCAAAATATAATCTCACAACATCTGCTTCTCTAGGGGTAAGAGTTTCAAGGGCTCTTTCAATCTCAGTTTTTAAAGATTCATGAAGTAATGTTCTATCGGGGTTTGGAGATTCACCACTATTTAGTACATCATAAAGATTAGAGTCTTCACCTTCAACTAAAGGGGCATCCATTGAAACGTGACGGCCAGAATTTTTCAATGACTCCTTGACATCATTAATTGTCATATCTAATTCCTTTGCAATTTCCTCAGCAGAAGGAGCTCTTTCGTGAGCTTGCTCAAGAAAAGCGTATGTTTTATTAATTTTGTTGATAGAACCAATTTTATTAAGAGGTAGTCTAACAATTCTTGATTGTTCAGCTAATGCTTGAAGTATAGATTGTCTAATCCACCAGACTGCATAAGAAATAAATTTAAAACCTCGAGTTTCATCAAATCTTTGAGCTGCCTTTATAAGTCCTAAATTACCTTCATTTATGAGGTCAGGAAGTGTTAATCCTTGATTTTGGTATTGTTTAGCAACTGATACTACAAATCTTAAATTTGCTTTGGTTAATTTTTCAAGAGCTATTTGATCTCCATCTTTTATCCTTTGAGCTAACTCGACTTCTTCTTCAGCAGTGATTAAGTCAACTTTACCAATTTCTTGAAGATATTTGTCTAGGGAAGCAGTTTCTCTATTAGTAACCTGCTTGGTTATTTTTAATTGTCTCATTTAAGTTGTTTGTTGAGTGTACATATATATATATACGTAAAAAATTAATAAATGTTACATTTAATAGTATAAATTAATTTTTATTTTGATCATTATTTCTTGAAGGCCTGGGTAATATTGCTTTTCTCGAAACTTTTTCTTTTTTTGTTCTTGGATCAAAACCAAAATATTTAACATCGATAATATCATTTAATTTTAAAACATCAGAAACATTTTCTGTTCTTTCCCAAGCAATTTCACTAACATGAAGTAAAACTTCATTTCCAGGAGCATCAATGTACTCTACGACAGCACCAAAATCTAAAATTTTAATAACTTTAACTTTGTAGGTATTATCTTTAACAGGTTTAAACAAAAGAGAATCAATTTTAGAAATAACCATTTCAATTCCATCTTGATCTGTTCCCATAATTTCAACAATACCCTCTTCTGTTTCAGGGTCCTCATTAATTACTATTGTGCAGCCGGTTGTTTTTTGAAGTTCTTGAATTACTTTTCCGCCTGGACCTATAAAAGGTCCTATAAACTCGTTAGGAATTCTTCTTGTAACCATTTTAGGTGAATGGGGTTTTACATTTAGGTTAGGATGAGAAATTGTTTTTTTCATTTGGTCCAAAATATGAATTCTCCCATCTTTTGCTTGTTTTAAAGCTTTAACTAAAATTTCGTAAGATAATCCTTTGATTTTAATATCCATTTGGCAGGCAGTTATCCCATTTACAGTACCTGTCACTTTAAAATCCATATCGCCAAGATGATCTTCATCTCCCAGAATATCACTTAAAACCGCGTACCTTTCACCATCAGAAATTAAGCCCATCGCGATTCCAGAAACAGGTTGTTTAATTTGAATACCTGCATCCATAAGAGCCATTGTTCCAGAACAAACACTTGCCATTGAAGATGACCCATTAGATTCAAGAATTTCACTAACAACTCTTAATGTATAAGGACAGTTTTCAGGGATCATTCCTTTTAACCCTCTCTGAGCAAGATTTCCATGACCAATTTCTCTTCTGGAGGTGCCTCTTAAAGGTCTAGCTTCTCCAGTACAGAAAGGGGGAAAATTGTAATGTAGGTAAAAACTTTCTTCTCCCTCATGGGAAGGCATGTCTATTTTGTTTGAATCCCTGGATGTCCCTAGTGTAACAGTTGCAAGGGATTGAGTTTCTCCTCTAGAAAAAATTGCAGATCCGTGAGTAGAGGGTAAATAGTCAACTTCAGACCAAATAGGTCTAATTTCGTCTGTTTTTCTCCCGTCTAGTCTTAAACCCTCAGAAAGAGTTAATTCACGAATAGCTTCTTTTTTGACTTTTTCAAAATATTTATCTATTAAGTCATTTTTTTCTTCAATCTCGTCTTCATTAAATTTTTCAAACAATTCATCTTTTATTTTTGAAAAGGATATTGATCTTTCAGATTTTGAAAGTCCGTTTTTGGATATCTCATAACACTTATTGTATGTTAACTCATTAATTTTTTTTAATAATTCATTGTCCTCTTCACTTTTTTCATAATCTCTAACTTCTTTTCTGCCATATTTATTTGATAATATTATTTGAGCATCGATTTGAGTTTTAATTGCTTCGTGTCCAAACTTAATTGCCTCAACCATCTCTTCTTCACTGCACTCATTCATCTCTCCTTCAACCATCATAACTGAATCATTTGAAGCACCAATCATAATATCAATATCTGATTCATCAAGTTCTTTTCTGGATGGATTTATAATTAATTTTCCATTTAATCTAGCAACTCTAACCTCTGAAATAGCACATTCAAATGGGAAATCACTTAACTGAATAGCAGTGGATGCAGCTAAGCCTGCAAGAGCATCAGGCATTACATTTTCATCATGAGACATAAGTTGAATCATTACTTGAACTTCTGAGTGATAATCTTTGGGGAATAGCGGACGTAAAACTCTATCAACAAGCCTCATTGTTAATATTTCTCCATCACTTGGTCTAGCCTCTCTTTTAAAAAATCCTCCAGGATATCTTCCCGCTGCAGCAAATTTTTCTCTGTAATCAACTGTTAATGGTAAAAAATCAACATTGGCGGATTCATAATTTGAAACTACAGTGCATAAAAGCATTGCATTTCCCATTTTTACTACAACTGACCCATGTGCGTGCTTTGCTAATTTTCCAGTTTCTAAACTAATAACTCTACCGTCTGGTAATTTAATTTCTTGATTGAATGTCTTTGGTGTCATTTTTTAATATATTTTAAACTTGACGATAGTTGTGAGTTATTGTAAAGTTTAACCAAAAAAGCAAAGACTAATTTTTGTTAATCTGATCTGATTTATTTTCTTAAATCTAATTCTTTAATAATATTTCTGTAACGTAATATATCTTTTGATTTTAAATAATCTAAGAGACTTCTTCTTTTACCAACTAACTTAACTAATGACCTCTCAGTGTTAAAATCTTTGGAATTTTTTTTTAAATGACTTGAAAGATGATCTATTCTGAAAGAAAAGAGTGCAATTTGAGCTTCAGTTGAACCAGTATTTTTTTTTAATTTACCATGTTTCAAAAAAATTTTTTCTTTTACTTCTTTAGTCAAATACATAAATTTTAAATTATATTGTTTATAATTTTTAACAAATTAAACTTTGCAAATATAATGGAATTTTAAACAATTGTTTGAATTCTTAGTTTTATTTTCTAATGTCCTGATTGAGAATTAAATCAATATATTGATTAATTTTCTTTTTAAGATTTTTTCTGTGGCTTATAAAATCAAGGAAACCTTTTTCCAAAACAAATTCACTTGTTTGAAATCCTTTTGGAAGTTCTTTTCCAGTTGTGTCCTTGATAACTCTTGGTCCAGCAAAACCAATTAAGGCTCCTGGTTCAGCTATATTAATATCTCCTAACATAGCAAATGATGCAGTAGTACCTCCAGTTGTTGGATCAGTGCATAAAGAAATATATGGAATTGATTTTTCAGATAGTTCAGCCAGTTTAGCACTTGTTTTTGCTAGCTGCATTAGCGAGAAAGCTCCCTCCATCATTCTAGCTCCTCCGGATTTGGAAATAATTAACAAGGGAATTCGAAGATCAATTGCTTTATTAATTGCTAATGCGATTTTTTCACCCACAACTGAACCAATCGAACCACCAATAAAATTAAAATCCATACAAGCAATAATTATCTGTTTTCCCATCGATTTTCCAACAGCGGTTCTAATAGCATCTTTATATCCCGTTTTTTTTTGTGATTCCTTTAGCCTTAAGGAATATTTTTTAGAATCTTTAAATTTTAAAAAATCTTTAGGTTTTAAATTTGAATTAAATTCTTTATAATGGTTGTCATCAAATAATAATTCAAAATATTCCTTACTCCCAATTCTAACGTGATATTCATCTTCAGGACTTACATAAAAGTTAGCAGCAAGCTCTTGAGTATCAACAATTTTACCAGTGGGTGTTTTATACCATAGCCCTTTAGGAATATCCTTTTTTTCAGCAGTTTTGGTTAAAATTCCTTTTTCAATTCTTTTAAACCAGCTCATAAATTTATATTTATTACAAGGTATTTATATTATTTAAATCTTCAAAAGCTTTGGTAAGTCTTTTAATGAATGTTTCTTCTCCAATTCTTAGCCACTTTCTTGGGTCATAGAATTTTTTATTTGGTTCTGATGGACCATCTGGATTTCCAATCTGAGTTTTTAAATAATCAATTTTTTGAGTCATGTAATCTCTAATTCCTTCAGTAAAGGCAAATTGTAAGTCAGTATCAATATTCATTTTTATGACACCATATCCAATGGCTTCTTTAATTTCTTCATTAGAAGAACCTGATCCACCATGAAAAACAAAGTCAACAGTGTTTTTAGGAAGATTAAATTTTTCTGAAATAAATTTTTGGGAATTTTCAAGGATTTTAGGTGTTAATTTAACATTACCAGGCTTATATACTCCATGAACATTTCCAAATGCAGCAGCAATTGTAAATTGAGAACTAATTTTTATAAGTTCCTCATATGCATAAGCAACTTCTTCTGGTTGGGTGTATAATTTTGAAATATCAATATTAGTATTATCAACACCATCCTCTTCTCCACCAGTTACCCCTAACTCTATTTCTAAAGTCATATCCATTTTTTTCATCCTGGAAAGATATTTTTTACAAATAGAAATGTTTTCTTCAATAGGTTCTTCAGATAAATCGATCATATGGGAACTAAAAAGTGATTTCCCGTTAATTTTGTAAAAAGATTCGCTTGCTTCTAGTAAGCCATCAATCCATGGTAATAGGTTTTTAGCACAATGGTCAGTATGAAGTATAACGGATGCACCGTATAATTCAGCTAGCTGATGAATGTGTTTTGCTCCAGAAATTGCTCCATTTATAGCAGACTGATGATTTGTATTTGATAAACCTTTGCCAGAATTAAATTGAGATCCACCATTTGAAAATTGAATAATCACTGGACTGTTTATTTTTGATGCTGTCTCTAAAACTGCATTTATTGAATTACTTCCAGTAACGTTTACAGCAGGTAATGCAAAAGATTTTTCTTTTGCAAGTTTAAAAACTTTTTGAACATCTTTTCCAGTTATTACTCCCTTAGGTATTTTATTGTTCATTTATATAATTTTAAGTCAGTAAAAATAAAACATTTAGTTTAAAAAGGATAATTGATACCAATATTATAAACAGCATTTTTAAAAGATGTTTGATTCCACCACCTTTTTTCAATAGGAAGTACTGGATTATATGCTTTAAATCCGGTATCTAATCTAAATACAAAGAAATTAAAATCATATCTTATTCCAAAACCAATTCCAATAGCAATTTCTGATAAATCTTTCAATCCATTAAATTTCATTTTCGGATCAGAGATATTATCAAATGCATTCCAAATATTCCCGGCATCTACAAAAATAGCTCCTTTAAAAGGTCCAATAACTGGAGCTCTATATTCTATGTTAAATGCCAATTTAAAGTTAGCTTCATTGAATTCGTTTAAATTTTCACTTGTTCCAGGTCCAAGTTTATAGACTCTCCAAGCTCTATTATCGTTTGAGCCTCCACCGAAATAAGATCTAGTAAATGGAATACTATTTGAAGATCCATACGGAATAGCGATTCCAGAAAATCCTCTAAAAGCAAGGACTCTATCAAAACCAATTTTCCAATGTTTTATATAATTGAATTCTGTTTTAATAAACTGTGAAGGTATAATACCTAAAAAATTATTAGGATTGGTTGAATCTTTTTTGTTAAAAGACAAAATAGCATTAATTAAATTTCCTACCCATTCTAATTTAAAACGAAATTGTGAAAAATCTTCATCTAATAAGTTTTGTTGATTATTTTTTTGGAATGTAAAAGAAGAACCCATTATAAAATTGTCTGAAGTTAGTCTTTCTTGTCTTTCTTTAATTGCTATTACCTCTGAAAATTGATTAGAACTGCTTTCAATTGGTGAGTTTTGATCAATTATATCTTGAATAAAACTCGAGGTGCCATCAGGTATTAAGAGTGAACCTTCTGAATTTAAATATTTTGTATTAGTATAGTAATTTCTAGATATCGAGTTAAGTCTATCGTAAGAGTTTTTATAAACATTAAAATAATTATTAATAGCTCGGTTTTTAATAAACTCTAGATCTAAAAGTTTGAGATTAATTTTGTACATCTTAGTTGGTGACCATTCATATTCAATTTTACTTGAAAAATTTTGTCTATCCAATCCAATATTTTCTTGTAAAGAAGTTCCAAAAGTTATATTTGTCTTTGGTAACATAAATTTTGGTATTATTGAATTTAATTCCAAAGGGAAAACAATTTTAGGTATTTGAATGCTTAAGTCTGTTCCTATTTCAAAAAGATTGAAAAAATCTCTATTTGAATTTGCTACATTTCTTGATGAACCAATACTCCCCTTGATACTTATTTCTAAAATTTCAGATTCTTTAAAGAGATTTCTAGTAATTATTGAACTTCCAAAACCAACTCCAAAGTCCTCAATATTTGAATGTGATAGATCTAAATCAAAACCTAGAGAAAATCTTTCCATTGGAGTTAAAATGATAGATAAATCAAGTCCTAAAGTATCTTTTGAGTTTTTTTTAAATATTATGCTTGGATATTTAAAGTTTTTTAATTCAGTTATGTATCTAAAAGTATTATTTCTTTTTTCTTCTTTATATATATCTCCCTCAGAAAAATCAACTACATTAGTTATGACCTCAGGTTTATAATTCAATTTTTTATTATAAAAAATCGTCTTGTTATCAAAAAAAATCGAATCATTGAGTTTCATAAAATTATTGCTATCAGAATCTTCTAGCACAATATTTATATTTTTTATTTTTTTTACCCTATAGGCTTGAGGAATAAGAGTATCCCCTAATCTTTTTTTAGAGTCTGAAATTTCAATAATTACAGGGATTAATGTATCAATCCCCAGACTGTCAATGTAAACTTTAAACCTGATACTATTTTGTTGGAAATCATATATACCATTATTTTTAAAAAGATTTACTAATCTGTCTCTTTCTAAATCAAAATTTTTTACATTAAAGGGGTCACCAATTTTCAACTTATTTTCAGAAATGTTTTGTTCATAAATATCTAATACATTTTTGGATTCAATTTTATGAGATATGCTATCAATTGTAAATTGTTTTCCTGTTTTTATTTTATATGTAATTACTGCTTTTTTCTTATCAGTTGAATCAACATGACTTAATATTTCTGAATTGAAATATCCAATATTTTTGTAATATTGTTCAATAATATCTATATTTTCCTTTATTGTGTTTTCCGAAACTAATACAGGTTCCTCACTATTATTTTCAATCCATTTGTTAATATTTAATCTATATTTTTTTAATTGATCTACTTGTTTTGGAGAAATTAAAGAATTCAATCTTTTTTTTCTTTTTTCTTTGGAATTAATCCAATAATAGAATGAACTGTCAGGAGTTTTATCAACTAGATTATTGAGATATAACTTCAAAGGAACTCCAAATATTTTTGAATTAGGAGGAGAAACACTTAAAAGCATTACTGGGTCTTTTTTTAAAATTTCGTTATTTTTTATATATCTTTCTTCCTTTAATAATTTTTGACCCTCTGGTATTTTATTAATTACACTACAACTGTATATAAAAAAATTTAGAAAAATTAAAAAAAATATTTTTGTTTGGAAGAATTTTAGCATAAACAAAATTAAATCAAAAATACATCATTTATGATTACTAAAAGTGAACTTAAAAAGATTAAAAGTTTAAAAATAAAAAAGAATAGGCAATTATATTCGTTATTTGTTGCTGAGGGCAAAAAAAATATTCAAGAATTAGTTAATAATAATTTTAAAATTTATAAAATTTTTTCATTAGCTGGATACAAAATGTTTGATTCAATTTTGATAAATCAAAATTTAATGAATCAACTTTCTTTTTTAAAAAACCCCAGTGATGTTTTTGGGGTTTTTTATATCCCAAAAAGAGCTAATATTATAAATGAAAATCTTACAATTGCATTAGATAATGTGTCTGATCCTGGAAATTTGGGAAATATTATCAGAATATGTGATTGGTTTGGAATTAAAAGTTTAATCTGTTCTATTAACACTGTTGATTGTTATAATCCTAAAGTTATTCAGTCATCTATGGGATCAATATCAAGAGTAAATTGTATTTACTGTGATATAAATGATTTTCTTATTAATTCTAAAAAAATCAGTTATGGTACTGTATTGGATGGAGGGTCTTCTATTTACTCATCATCAATTAGAAAAGATGGAATATTAATTTTTGGTAACGAATCAAATGGAATTTCTAAAAAAATATTAAATAAATTAGATTTTAAAATTACAATTCCGAAATACAATATTAATAATGGTCCAGATAGTTTAAATATTTCATCAGCAGCTTCTATTGTTTTAGCCAACTATTTTAAGAAATAAAATCACTCTATTCAAAAGTAAAATTAATAACTACAGCTCTGGAAAAAAGTCTATTTATATTACTAGTCCACGGGCTTTTAATATCATTGTCTTGAATAAGTTCATTATTAATTGAAAAAATACCTCTTATTGAAGGTGAAAACTTAAAATATGGAAGATAAAAATCAATCCCAAAACCAGTTTCGTAATTAAAAGTCTTTGATTTAACTCTAAAAACATTATTTTGGTTATCATCATTACTTTTTTGATTACTAGAAAGATTAAATGAAGTTGAAAAACCAGCTACTAAATAAGGCTTAAAATTATTAATTCTTATTGAGCTAAATTTTATTAATAATGGAATATGAATATAAGTAGATTTAACTTCTCTGACTTTTTCTTGATCATTTTTAAAATTTAGTTGGTCAGGGTAAATCAGTTTTTTTTGATTTGCATACAACCCAGGTTCTATCCTTAAATTAAAAAATTTATTTATTCTCAAATCTCCAATTAGTCCTACATTAAATCCAAGGCTTTTTTCCAATTCAATGTCAGGATTTTTTTCATTTGCATAGTATCCATCAGTATATTCAAATTTAAATCCAAAATCATTAAAACCCACAAAATAACCGTAGTGTAAAACTTTATTGTCAAAAGTTGGTAAATTTTCAATTTTTGATTTTACAGTAGGGTATTGTGCATTAATAGTTACAGTTAATAAAAATAAAATAACTAAAAACAAATTATATTTAAGGTTTTTTTGCAAAATATAATGATGTAACTCCAAAAGTTAAAGGTTTGTTCTTTACGTTTATAAACCCATTTTTTATTAAAATATTGTTGAATTTTTTCCCATTGGGAAAAACTAAAGAGGAATCTTTTAAATATTTATACGCAATTCGGTCACTAGAAAATAAATTATAGATTAATGCGTAAATAGTTTTCAAATAAAAAATATAGCAAAAAAATAAAAATTTCGATTTTGGTATTGAAGTTTCTAAAATAAGAAGATTACCACCTTTTTTTAAAACTCTAAAAATTTCTATTAGGCATTTATCTATATTCTCAAAATTCCTCACACCAAAACTTATTGTTACGGCATCAAAATAATTAGTAGGAAAAGGTATTTTTTCACAATCTCCTTCACTTAATTTGATTATTTTTTCATATTTAAGTTTTTTAATCTTCATATTACCAATTGAAATCATTTTTTTTGAGATATCAATTCCTATAATTCTTTCAGGTTTGATTTTTGCAATCTCTATTGCTAAATCTCCTGTTCCTGTAGCAATATCAAGAATTTTTTTAGGCTTAAAGGTTGATAATTTCTTCACTAATTTCTTTCTCCAAATTTTGTCTATGCCAAAAGTAAATAGTGTATTCATCATGTCGTAATTACCAGAAATTCCATCAAACATTTTTTTTATTTGATTTTTTTTGGTGTAAATTTTTTTAGATACTTTTTTTTGATTCATTCAACAAAATTTTCCTTAAAATTAAACCTCTTCTATTAAAAAAAACTGGATAAACTAACTTATTTATATATTTGTATTACTTTTCTAATGTTTGATTATGAGAATTATTATTGCAGGGGCTGGAGAGGTTGGCTTTCACCTTGCTAAACTCTTATCTTTTGAATCTCAAGACATAACTTTAATTGATATAGACAAAGAAAGACTTAATAACGCAGAAAATCAGTTGGATATAAGAGTAATTAGGGGTAACAGTTGTTCCTTATCAGTACTCAAAGAGGCTAATATATCTGATTCAGACCTTCTTATTGCAGTTACTGCTTATGAAACTACAAATATAACAGTTTGTGCACTTTCAAAACAACTTGGTTGTAAAAGGACAATTGCACGAATATCTTCAGAAGAATATATAAATGTAAATGCCGATGTTAGCTTCAGAAAGCTTGGTGTTGACGAGCTAATTTCTCCCCAGTCACTTGCTGCTGTCGAAATTCAACAATTATTAGATCAATCTGCATTTACCAATAGTTATGAGTTTGAGGAAGGAGAGTTAACCTTAATTGGTGCAATTTTGGATGGGTCAGTTCCTTTTGTTGGGAAATCTGTTAAGGAAGCAGCATCTATATTCCCTGATGTACATTTTATGCCAATTGCAATTCAAAGAAAAGGCACTCAGCTAACAATAATTCCACGAGGAGATACTGAGTTTCACGAAGGGGATCAAGTTTATTTTATAACTTTAAAAGAAGGAGTTTCAGAAATATATAAGCTAACAGGTAAAATTAAGGAATCAATATCAAATGTAATGATACTTGGTGGAGGAAGATTAGGGTATAATGTAGCTAAAGATTTATGTGAAAAAAAATTTAATGTTACAATTATTGAACAAGATAAATTGAAAGCATTAGAAATAGCTGATAAAATTCCAGATGCTATGGTAATTCACGGTGATGGAAGAAGTATTGAACTTCTGGAAGAAGAAAATATTGATTCTATTGATGCGTTTATTGCTGTAACTGAAGATTCTGAAACAAATATTATGACTTGTTTGATGGCAAAATCAAAAAAAGTTAAAAAAACTATTGCTTTAGTTGAAAATATGGATTATTTCCAATTATCTAATTCAATTGGAATAGATACCTTGATAAATAAAAAATTATTAACAGCCAATACTATTTTCAGATACATTAGAAGGGGAGACGTATTAGCTATGACAACGTTAAATAACTTCAATGCAGAAATTTTAGAATTCAAAGTAAAAAGTGACTCGAAGATAAATGGTATGAAAATAAAAGATATTGATTTTCCAAGATCATCAATAATAGGGGGAGTAATAAAAAATGGAAAAGGTATTATTTCACTTGGAGATTATAAAATTGTAAAAAACGATAGAGTAGTAGTTTGTTGTCTTCCTAGAGCTATTCAAAAGGTTGAAAGTTTGTTTTCTTGAAAAAATGAATAAGATAAATTCACAAATAATTATATATCTAATGGGAGTTTTACTTCTGTTTAATGGAATTTTTATGTTTTTATCTGCATTTGTAAGTATAATTAGTAATGACGGTGTTATTTTAGAAATTTCGTTGGCGGCAACAACTGTTGTTATTTTCGGATCTATTTTGATGTTTTTGACAAAAAATCATTCTAAAAAAATTCAAAAGAAAGATGGATATATCATAGTAGCTCTAGGTTGGATACTTATGTCATTTTCTGGAACTCTTCCATATCTTTTTACAAATTCAATACCTAATTTTACTAATGCTATATTTGAAACCACCTCAGGATATACAACTACTGGATCTTCAATTCTTACTGATATTGAAATTTTACCTAAAAGTATAATTTTTTGGAGAAGTACAACTCATTGGATAGGCGGAATGGGTATTATTGTATTAACAATAGCAATTTTACCTTTATTGGGAGTTGGTGGCATGCAACTTTTTTCAGCAGAAGCTCCAGGGCCAAATAGTGATAAATTACATCCAAGAATAACGGATACTGCAAAGAGACTTTGGTATATTTATGTTGGTTTCACATTAACTGAAACAATTTTATTAAAATTTGCAGGCATGACATTTTTTGATGCAATTAATCATTCTATGAGTACTATTGCGACAGGTGGATTTTCTACGAAAAATTTAAGTTTATCATATTGGAATTATAATCCTTTAATCCAGTACATTATAATTTTATTTATGTTTATATCTGGTGCAAATTTTGTGCTTAGCTATTTTGTCTTTACTGGTAAAGTTCAAAAAATTTTTAATGACGAGGAGTTTAAGACATATTTTATTTTTATTTTTTTATCTGTAATATTAGTTTCAGCAGTTTTGTTTTTTCAAGTTGATTTGGAAAACACTTCTTTTAATCATCCTCAGATTAATGGAAAGATTGAAAGTTCATTTCGTCACGCAATTTTTCAAGTAATTGCTGTTATTACAACTACAGGATTTGTTACTGGTGATTTTTCTCAGTGGACTCCATTTTTAACAATATTTTTCTTTGGGTTAATGTTTGTTGGAGGATCTGCTGGGTCAACCTCAGGCGGAATAAAAATTGTTAGGCATTTACTCATGATTAAAAGTGGGATATTAGAATTTAAAAGGTCTTTGCATCCAAGTGCAATTATAAGAACCAGATATAATGGTTCAATTTTAGACCAAAGTATAACTTATAATATATCAGGGTTTTTTATCTTGTATATGTTATCATTTGCAGTTGGTGCATTAATTTTCGGTTTATTAGGATTAGATATTGAGTCTTCTTTGGGGGTATCAGCCGCAAGTTTAGGAAATGTCGGTCCTGCAATTGGTAATTTTGGACCATCTTTTACATATAATGAATTACCAAATCTTGGTAAATGGTGGGCTTCTTTTCTTATGTTACTTGGAAGATTGGAATTATTTACTGTTTTGATAATATTATCTCCTTTTTTTTGGAAAAAACATTAAAAGTCATAATTGGAATTTGAAAATACTTTGTTTTTTAATTAGCAAAATTTTAATATTAAGAAAACTCTCTTTGTCTAATTATTTCATATAAAACAGTTGCACAAGCGACAGAAACATTTAAGGATGAAATTTTACCTTTCATTGGAAGTTTTGCAGATTTATCGCTCATTTTAATGACACTTTTAGAAATTCCTTTTTTTTCAGAACCCATTACAATTGCTAAAGGTTTTTTTAATTCAGTTTCATAAATAGTATTATTTGCTTTTTCTGTAATGCTAATTATTTCAATATTTTTTGATTTTAATAAAAAAATAGCATCTTTGATATGGTCAACTTTACTTATTGAAACTGAAAATATTGCCCCAGAAGATGTTTTAACTGTATCATCATTAATTCTTCCGCTTTCAGTTTTAGGTAAAATAATGTTAGTAACACCCGTTGCTGACGCCGATCTGATTATTGCCCCAATATTCCTCATATCCGTTATGTTTTCAAGAACTAAATAAATTGGATTTATTTTTTTGGAAATATTTTTTAATATAACATCTTCTAAATTGTCAAAAATTATTGGAGAGATTGAAGCTACTGCCCCCTGATGATTTTTGAATTTAAATCTTTCTAGTCTTTCAATAGGGACAAAGCTGTAAGAAATGTTGTTTTTTTTAAGTTCATTTTCAAGATTCAGTGACAATCCATTTTTTTGCCCTTTCAGAAGCCAAACTTTATCAATATTTATTTTTGATTTAATTGCTTCAAGTATAGAGCGAATTCCGTAAATTGTGTTCATTAGATTAATTATTAATTAATAAAGGATATTCTATTTTTTTTTTGATTATTATTTTTTCCCCATCATTTCTTCTGATATTTATAAGACCAATTGAGAAAATTGACGATACATTGGTTACTTGATATTTTTTTTTATGAAGTTTAAGGTGTTCATATATTCTGATCGCTAAATCTATGTTATTGGTTTTGTTTAAAAATTCTTTTTTTTCAATTTTTCCCAAAGAATACCTTGGTGTAGGTATAAATAATTTATTTTTGTTAAACTCTTTAGGTTTTTTTTTAGAGTGAATTATTTTAATACTGTCAATTATAAAAAAATCATTTTCATTAATAATATCAATTTTTATTGGATCAAACTGAATAGATATATTTTTTTCTTGAATTGTTTCAAATTTATTGTAGTCATCACATTTGTTTAAAAGAATAATAATAAAAATTATTATAAAATTTTTAGACAAAGTTTTAAAACACATTTTTTGCTTAAATGAAAATCTATTTATGGTTTCCATCCTGGGCCAGTGGCAGCTGCTTCTCCACCAATTGCGCCAAATGTATAAGGATCTAATCCAGAAATCTCAAGTTCGTCTGCAGGAACAGGGAAATGGATTGGTGAACCTTTTTGAAGTAGATTATGTCTTCTCATAAAGAAAAAGTTTGTACCCAATGTACCATTAAGATGAAGTTCAACGGCATATTCATACAGAATTTGATTTTTTGCATTGCTTGAAGTTACCGCGTCGAGTCCACTACTTGATCTTTTTTTGGAATTGTTAATAGTAACTGCAGCAGTTCCAGAGTCACCACTAAGAAGATAAGCTTCAGCTTTTAAATAATCATTCTCTGCCTCACTAAATATGTTAGTACTTAAACCATCTTCATTTCTATTATTACCTGTATAAAATCTTATATGTCTGTAATTGGTAAATAACTGTCTTCCCCTGGATTCTCTTAAAAAACCAAAATTGGTTGTGTACTCAAAATATTCTTTAATTCTCGAGTCTTTAGTATTAGAGATAGGGTCTAAAATTATAGATGAATCCGTAGGATAATCAGCGGGTTGTTTTAATGGGTTTCCCTCTGAAAGATATGGGATTTTTTGGTCAACCGGAAGATAGCCTGAACCATCAGATAAAGTGTATGTCATCCAATCTTGTCCATTATTATATAAAACTGATTGCTTAGCAGGAGGATTAAAATCAGAGTTAATTCCATTATTTAACCAAGATATTACTTCAGAAAAATTCACTGTTTCATCACTTTTTCCACCCCTTATCTTACCCATTGCTATTTTTGCTCTAAAGCTGTTAGCTAATCTTATAAATTCAGTTTTGTCCATTGAATAACCAGAGTGAACAGGAACATCAATTGAACTTGGTGCTAAATTAATTGCAGCATCAATATCAGCTAATGCATAATCAATTATTTTAGAATAATCTTCAAATTCAATTTTAGTGACGTCAGTATTTTCATCTAATCTGTAGGCTTTATCATAGATCATACCTATATATCCAAGACTTATCCCTCTAACGAACAAGGCTTGAGCTTTTTTAGAGTTAGTGATATCAGTTTTACCATCGAGAATAGATCTTTCACTTGCAACTTTAAGTACAACATTTGCATTATAAATATGGGAGTTGTAATTTGACCAATGACCACCAACTGCGTCTAAATCTGAATTGGTAGTTGAATTATTTATATTTCTTCTCGGTTGATCAGTAAATCCCCAAAAATCTGCATATGCATTAGTTGAAGTAATTTGATCAGCAAGACCATCAAGATATATTCCGTAAAAGCCTATTAGATCAGAAAACATGTCAGTTACTGTTCCATCAATTAGACTAACAAGATCAGAATCAGAAGCTAGTGCTCTTGAAGCATCAGGTTGATTTAAGTTTTCAACATCTAGATCCTCACAAGAAAATATAGTGATGAATATTAAAAAAAATAGGTATAAATTTTTAAATTTCTTCATTTTCATTTATTTAAAATTTTACTGTAACTGCTGCACTAAAACTCCTAAAATTAGGATATGAATATTCATCTAATCTAAAATTCGTAGGGTTTTGTCCAATTGCCACCTCTGGATCCCAACCTGAATAATTAGAGAAAGTAAATAAGTTTCTTCCAGTTATTTGGAATTTAATTTCATCAACATATTTGTTTAGAAAACTTATTTTTTGAATATCTAAATCATATCCAAGAGATATTTCTCTAACTTTTAAGTAACTGCCATCCTCAACAAAATGTGAATTTGGATCAGACTTATTGTAGATGTTTTGAGCATAGTTTTGTTCTTTTCCATTTGCACCAAATAAACCTAGGTCAAAATGTCTTTCATTAAAATATAAAAGTTGTTTTGTGTAATTATATATGTCTCCTCCATTTTGATAATCAAATAAAGCATAAAAAGAAAAGTTTTTATAAGAAAGATCAGTTGAGAATCCAACATTAAAATCAGGGTTTGTATTACCTATTTCGGTAACTGCACTTGCCTTTTTTTCATCATCATATATCATCATTGGAGCTTCATCTGGTGATCCTTTTGAAGAAGTATTAACAACATATCCAAATTCATTAATTGAATAATCAGATAATCCTCCTCCCGGAGAGGTACTTGCACCAGCAGGTATGTTTGCTACAGATCCATCAATCACTGATAATTGATCAATTGATGTAGCATATTTATATCCATACATTGTCCCATATGGTTTACCCTCTTCAACCCTAAAAATACTAATGGCAGTACCTGAAATATCTCTTGTGTATGCTGGTACAGATCCAAGGTCAGTAATTTTTTGAGTTCCTGAATCAAAAACTAAACCGAAATTCCAATTTAAAGTATCTGAATTTATAATTTCTCCATTTAAACTTGCTTCATAATATACAGATTCAATTTCACCAACATTTTGCCATTGACTTTTAAATCCAGCAACACCCGAAAGTGGAACTAATATAAAATCATCCTTAGTAGTACTATTTGAATAATTGAATTCAAAATCAAATTTGTTTAAAAAACCAATGTTAATTCCACCCTCTAATTCAGCAGTTACTGATGGAAGTAATTTTTTATTTCCTAGGACACCAGGAACAATTGAAGATGTAGTTACAGTAAATGTTTCATATTGAGCATTCCATTGAGGTCTATTCCCTGAAGTCCCGTAAGACGCTCTAATTTTAAAAAAATCAATTCCATTTATTTGGTAATCTTCAGATATAATATAAGCAAGAGTACCTCTTCCGTATACTCTAGATCTGTTTTCTGATCCGAAAAGTGAGGATTGATCATACCTAACAAGTCCACTTGCTATAATTTTATCTAGATAGTCAACATCAACATTTAGAAAATAATTTTTACCAATTTCTTCTTGTGAATAAGAACTTACTGCTTGATTTTCTTTTAAAGTATTTCCTAAAGTAATAACTCCTTGGGCAGTAAAATCATAACCACTTCCACCAACTGTGCTTAATTTTCTCTTCTCGTATAGATATTTTAGAGTTACAGCTGAATTAAAGTCGCCAAATTTTCTATTATAAGTTAAGCCTAAAGAAGAAATTGCTGCTTCTGATTCTACTCTTGATTCAGACAAAAAACCGTCATTTAGAGTTGGTTGAGGTAGAGGGGTTATATATCCACTAGGGAAATATTGTTGAGTTATAATATTTGTTTTGTCAAGTGTTTGCTCGACATTAAAGGTTAAAAAATCATTAAATTCATAATTACCTTTGATACCTGATAAAAATCTAGTTCTATCAAAAATAAAATCACTGTAATCAGCAACATAAAGTGGATTTTGGAAATTTGAAGCTTGAATGTCATAACCTTTAGGTTCGGGGGAAAAATAACCCTTCGGATCTAATTCCCTAAAGTTTATAAATGGTTCAACAACTAATGCTCCATAAAAGAAGTTCGCACCTTGTCCTTGTTCAGCAAGATTGAATCCGCTAGACTTAACATAATTTGAAGTAAAAGATATCTTGAATTTTTCACTTAAGTCCAAACTGAAATTCACTCTTGAACTCTGTCTTTTAAAAGGATCAACAGGTTCAAGTATACCCCCTTGTTCTAGCTGTTGGAAAGATGCGAAAAAATTATAATTTTCTCCACCTTGAGATATTGATCCAGTAAAAGTTTGATATGGTTGTTGAGTGAAAATACTTTTTGTGTTGTCATAAGTAGTAGTTGAATATATATTATCAAAGAAAGTATTACCATTAGAATCTGAATCTAAAACCCTACTCCCTGAAGTGAGATCAAAACCAAAATTTGAGGTATTTGGAGTAAATGGATCATTGTCCCAATCTCCTGTTGAAGTAGCAGCAGTTTTGTATGGATGATTTAATGTAAGAGGATAATTTCCAACAATGCTGGAATAACCTACTTCATGTTTTAAACTAATCTCAGGTTCTTGGTTTTTATTTCCTTTTTTAGTTATTATTTGAATGACTCCATTCCCAGCTAAAGAGCCATAAAGAGATGATCCAGCAGCACCTTTAATAACTTCAATTGTTTGAATATCTTCAACAGCAATATCACGAAGTCCTCCGTCACTTATAATTCCATCAATTATTATTAATGGAGATTGTGATCCATTAATAGATGTTGATCCTCTTAGTCTAATTTGGGGCGCAGTTGACGGATTACCTGAAGCTTGAACTATTCTTACACCTGATACTTTACCTCTTAAAGCACTTGCAGGATCTCCAGCGGGGACTTCTTGAAGAGATTTAGATGAAATTTTACCAATAGAAAAACCTAGTTTTCTAGCTGGTGTGCCAATTGCAACTCCAGTCATTATAATTTCATCTAGCAAATTATCAGGATTAAGACTGACATTGATTTCTGTTTGAGATCCAACCAAAACTGATTTAGTTCCATAACCAATAAAGCTAAATTCAATAGATGAACCCTCTGATATTTCAATAGAATATATACCATCAAAATCCGCAGAAACCCCATTTTGAGTTCCTTCTTCTATCACAGATGCCCCAGGCAGAGGCACACCATTTTCATCTGTTATCAAGCCACTAACAGTTGTTTGAGACCACAACGGTAAAGTAATTAAAAAAAAGGAAACAAAAATTATAATCTTTTTCATACAATAAAATTTCAGAAACATTAAATTCTACGTTAATTTAGTAATTTTTTTATTAATAAAATTTTATTAAAAAAAACATTTTTTTATAAATAATCTATAATAGATATTTTTGAGGTGTAATTACTTATGACGAGCGAAGAATTTAAAAATAAAGTAAAATATTTAGCAGTTAATAAAAAGTGTTTTTTTTTCATGGTTGATTTTGAAAAGAAAAAGCCCTTGGTTTTAACAAATGAAGAGATAAATACATCAAAAATTTTATTTAAAGTTGGTAAATATTCAAATTTTCAAATTCCTAAAAATAATAATAATATTAAAATAAATTTAGATAAAATACCAATCAAAAAAAGTCAATATTTAAAATCCTTTAAAAAAGTTCAAGATCATATTAACAGAGGTGATACCTATCTTTTAAATTTAACCTTTCCGTCAAAAATAAGACTAAATGAAAATTTTGAAAATATTTTTTATAAAGCGAAATCTAAGTATAAAATTTTAATGAAAGACTCTTTCGTTAGTTTCTCTCCGGAGTGTTTTATTAAAATTAAAAATAATAAAGTTTTTTCTTATCCAATGAAGGGTACTATTTCATCAAATATTATTAATGCGAAAAATAAAATACTAAATGATAAGAAAGAAATTAGAGAACATAGTACAATAGTTGATCTAATTAGGAATGACCTGGCTATGGTTGCAAAAAAAGTTAAGGTTAATAAGTTTAGATATATTGATGAAATTTTTAATTACAAATCTTCTTTATTTCAAGTCAGTTCTGAAATTGAAGGAGATTTAGATTATAATTGGCAGAGTAAACTAGGTGATTTTTTGTGGAGTATTTTACCTGCTGGGTCTGTTTCAGGTGCCCCAAAGGATAAAACTTTAGAAATAATAAAATCAGTTGAATTAGATGAAAGAGGGTATTATTCTGGAATTTATGGGTATTTTGATGGAGAGAGATTAGATAGTGCGGTTAATATTAGATACATTGAAAAAACTAGTAGTGGTCTTTTATATAGAAGTGGTGGAGGAATTACTTCAAATAGTAATTTTGATGATGAATTTGATGAATTAATAAAAAAAATATATGTTCCCACTATTTGAGTCAATTAGAATTAAAAATGGTACTGTGTTTTTAATTGAATTTCATCAAAAAAGAATGGATAAAACCTTTGACAAGTTTTATAAAAAACAAAATCCTTGGGATTTGAAACAAATTTTTTCTCAAATCGAAATCCCTCATTTTGGACTTTATAAAATGAAATTTAATTATTCTGAAAAAAAATATAAAATTCAATTTAGCAAATACATTTTAAGAAAAATAGAAAGACTCAAATGTTATGAAATAAATAATTTCATTTATCCATTTAAGTTTACAGATAGGAAAATGATTGAATATTTTCACTCAAAAAAATTAGATTGTCATGATATTTTAATGATTAAAAACGGTTATTTAACCGATACTTCTTATTGTAATATAATTTTTTTTGATGGGTCCGGTTGGTTTACTCCTGAAAAACCATTATTGAAGGGTGTTCAAAGAGAAAAATTGTTAGAATCCAAAGCTATTACAAAAACTAAAATTAAATTGAATGAAATTAATGACTTTAAGAAGTTTAAGCTAGTAAATGCTATGATAGATTTTGAAGATTATTTACCTCAAAATGTATCAAATATTATGTTCTAAACTTTTTTTTTTATTGTTAAAAATAAAAAAAACGAAAAATAAATTAATATTAGGTGAATTTTAACCTAAAACGGTTTGAATCCTTAAAAAATAATTTTACATTTGCAGGCCTAAAAAACCAGGTTAACTTATTATAATTTATGCCAACAATAGCTCAATTAGTAAGAAAAGGAAGATCTAGTATATCTAAAAAAAGTAAGTCTGCTGCTTTAGATTCTTGCCCTCAAAGAAGAGGTGTGTGTACCAGGGTATATACTACAACTCCTAAAAAACCCAATTCTGCAATGAGAAAAGTTGCTAGAGTTAGACTTACAAATGGTAAAGAAGTAAACGCTTACATTCCTGGTGAAGGTCACAATTTACAAGAGCATTCAATTGTTTTGGTCAGAGGTGGAAGGGTTAAAGATTTACCTGGTGTTAGATATCATATAGTTAGAGGTGCACTTGATACTGCGGGTGTTGAAGGAAGACTTCAAAGGAGGTCAAAATATGGAGCAAAAAAGCCCAAAAAGAAATAAAGTAACACATTAAAACATGAGAAAGACTCAAGCTAAAAAACGTCCATTACTTCCAGATCCAAAGTTTAACGATCTTTTAGTTACTAGGTTTGTTAATATGTTAATGTGGGATGGTAAAAAATCTATCGCTTTTAAAATTTTTTATGATGCGATTGAAATAATTAATGATAAAAAGAATAAAGAGGATGAAAAATCAGCTCTTGAAATATGGAAAGATGGGCTTTCAAATGTGATGCCTCATGTTGAAGTCAGAAGTAGAAGAGTTGGTGGAGCAACTTTCCAAATACCTATGCAAATTAGGCCAGACCGTAAAGTTTCACTTGCAATGAAATGGTTGATCGGAGTTGCAAGAAAAAGAAATGAAAAATCAATGGCATTGAAGCTTGCGAATGAGGTTCTTTCTGCATACAAAGAAGAAGGAGCTGCAGTTAAGAAAAGAATAGATACACATAAAATGGCAGAAGCAAATAAAGCTTTTTCACATTTCAGATTTTAACTATTAAATAATGAATTACACTTAACCAATGTCAAGAGAATTAAAATTTACCAGAAATATTGGAATTGCAGCTCACATAGATGCTGGAAAAACTACTACAACTGAACGAATTCTTTTTTACACTGGAGTAAGCCATAAAATTGGTGAAGTTCATGATGGAGCTGCAACAATGGATTGGATGGAACAAGAACAAGAAAGAGGCATTACAATCACATCTGCTGCTACAACATGTGAATGGGAATTTCCAACTGAACAAGGTAAACCACTGCCAGGTTCTAAGCCATATCATTTTAATATTATTGATACTCCTGGACATGTCGACTTTACTGTTGAAGTTAATAGATCTCTCAGAGTTTTAGATGGTCTAGTTTTTTTATTTTCTGCTGTTGATGGCGTAGAGCCACAGTCAGAAACCAATTGGAGATTAGCAGACAACTATAAAGTACCTAGAATTGGTTTTGTTAATAAAATGGATCGCCAAGGTTCAAACTTCCTAAATGTTTGTAAACAGATCAAAGAAATGTTAAAGTCAAATGCTGTTCCTATTGTACTTAATATTGGTGATGAGGAAGATTTCAAAGGTATTGTTGACTTAGTGAAGAATAGAGCTATTATTTTTCATGAAAAAAATTATGGTTCTACTTTTGATGTTATTGATATTCCTGGCGATCTCAAAGAGCAAGCTAAAATTCATCGTTCTCAGCTTATTGAAGCTGTAGCTGAATATGATGAAGTTTTGTTTGAAAAGTTTTTTGAAGATCCTGAATCTATTACTGAGGATGAAATTCATAATGCTCTTAGAGCAGCTACTCAGGATATGAGTATCATTCCCATGATATGTGGTTCATCTTTTAAAAATAAGGGTGTTCAGTTCTTACTCGATGCAGTTTGTAGGTATCTTCCATCTCCTGAAGATAAGGAGGCCATTGTTGGTTCTCATCCAGATTCAAATTCTGAAATTTCTAGAAAACCAAACGTTTCTGAACCTTTTTCTGCATTGGCTTTTAAAATAGCCACTGATCCATATGTTGGAAGACTTGCTTTTTTTAGAGTTTATTCTGGGAGATTAGATGCTGGATCTTATGTTTTGAATAATAGGTCTTCAAATAAAGAAAGAATTTCTAGGATCTATCAAATGCATTCAAATAAACAAAACTCTATCGACCATATTGAAGCTGGAGACATTGGAGCTGCTGTTGGTTTCAAAGATATAAAAACTGGAGATACTCTATCTTCAGAAAAAAATCCAATTATATTAGAAAGTATGGACTTTCCAGATCCAGTTATTGGTATAGCTGTTGAGCCAAAAACCAAAGCAGATGTTGATAAACTAGGTTTGTCCTTAGCAAAATTAGCTGAAGAAGATCCAACTTTTGTTGTAAAAACTGACGAGGCCTCTGGACAAACTGTTATTTCTGGTATGGGAGAATTACATTTAGATATAATTGTAGATAGGTTAAGAAGAGAGTTTAAAGTTGAAGTTAATCAAGGTAAACCTCAAGTAGAATACAAAGAAGCACTTACAGCTTCTGCTAATCACAGGGAAGTATACAAAAAGCAAACTGGAGGTAGAGGTAAGTTTGCTGATATTGTTTTTACCATTGAACCTGCGGAAGAGGGAAAAACTGGTTTAGATTTTGTTAATTTAATTAAAGGTGGAAATATTCCCAAGGAATATATCCCATCTGTAGAAAAAGGTTTTAGAGATTCAATGTTAAATGGACCTTTAGCTGGATTTGAAGTTGATTCTATGAAGATTACATTAAAAGACGGGTCATTTCATCCAGTAGATTCTGATTCTCTATCTTTTGAATTAGCAGCTCGGCTCGGTTTTAAGGAATCCTCAAAAACAGCAAAGGCAGTTATCATGGAACCGATTATGAAATTAGAGGTTTTAACACCTGAAGAAAATATGGGAGATATAGTTGGAGATTTAAATAGAAGAAGAGGTCAAGTAAACGCAATGGATGATAGAGTAGGATCTAAGGTCGTCAAGGCTGAGGTTCCTCTTTCTGAAATGTTTGGCTATGTTACTTCTTTAAGAACTTTGTCCTCAGGGAGAGCTACATCAACAATGGAATTTTCTCATTACAGTCAAACTCCTTCAAATATTTCAGATGAAGTAATTGCTGAAGTAAAAGGAACTAAATCGTAAAAATTAAATGAGCCAAAAAATTAGAATAAAATTAAAATCATATGACTACAATTTAGTGGATAAGTCTGCTGAAAAGATAGTTAAAACAGTAAAAACTACTGGAGCTGTAGTTACCGGTCCTATACCTTTACCAACTCATAAGAAAATTTTTACTGTTCTTCGTTCACCTCATGTAAACAAGAAATCAAGAGAACAATTTAAGTTATGTTCATATAAAAGGTTACTTGATATTTACAGTTCCTCATCAAAAACCATTGATGCTTTGATGAAATTAGAATTACCAAGTGGTGTAGAAGTTGAAATAAAAGTTTAAAATGTAAAAAAAATGTCAGGTTTAATAGGTAAAAAAATTGGAATGACTAGTATTTTTGACGAACAAGGCAAAAGTATACCTTGCACTGTTTTAAATGTTGGACCTTGTGTTGTAACTCAAGTTAGAACAAAACAGAAAGATGGATATAATTCAATCCAACTTGGTTTCGATGAAAAAAAACAAAAAAAATCTTTAAAATCTGAATTAGGTCATTTTAAAAAAGCTAATACTTCTCCAAAAAATAAATTATATGAATTTAAAAACTTTGATCAAAATTATAAATTAGGCGATACAATAACGGTTGAACATTTTAATGAGGGAGAGTTTGTAGATGTTTCTGGTATTTCTAAAGGTAAAGGATTTCAAGGAGTAGTTAAGCGCCATGGCTTTGCTGGTGTAGGGCAATCAACTCATGGTCAACACAATCGTCTTAGAGCTCCTGGTTCAATAGGAGCTGCTTCATATCCTGCAAGAGTTTTTAAAGGAATGAGAATGGCAGGTCAAATGGGTTTTAGTAAAGTTAAAGTTCAAAATTTAAGAGTCTTAAAAGTGATTTCAGAAGACAATATTTTAGTTGTCAAGGGAAGTGTCCCTGGTCATAATGACTCTTATATTATTATTCAAAAATGATGGAAATACCAATTATAAATATAAAGGGTAAAGAGACTGGAAGAAAAGCTAATCTTTCAAAATCAGTTTTTCAAATTGAACCTAATACTCATGCAGTTTATCTTGATGTTAAGCAACACTTAGCTAATAAGCGTCAAGGTACTCATAAAGTAAAAGAAAGAGGAGAGATAACTGGAAGCACCAGGAAAATCAAAAAACAAAAAGGAACAGGAACAGCTAGGGCTGGGAGTATAAAAAATCCATTATTTAGGGGAGGTGGTCGTATTTTTGGTCCGAGAGTTAGGGATTACTCACAAAAAGTAAATAAAAAAGTTAAACGTTTGGCTCGAAAATCAGCTTTATCTATAAAAGCTAAAGAAAATTCAATAATTATTTTGGAAGATTTTAATTTTGATAATCCCAAAACGAGTTCTTTTTTGAATATAATTAAGTCCATTGGTGTTAAAGACAAAAAAACTTTATTGGTATTGCCTGAGCCAAATAAAAATGTATATTTGTCGTCGCGTAATTTGAAAAAACATAGTATCATAACTAGTTCAGAATTAAATACTTATAGCATAATTAACAGTAAAAGCTTAGTTATTTCTGAAAGTGCGATTACAATAATTGAAAAAATTTTAAATAAAGCCTAACTTATGAGAGTTTTAATTAAACCAATTATTACAGAAAAAGCTACTAATGATAGTGAAATGAATAGTAGATATACTTTTTTAGTTTCTAATGGTTCTAATAAATTACAAATAAAAAAAGCGGTTGAAAGTAATTATGGTGTTAAAGTTGAAAAAGTTAGAACTTTAAATTATGGACCAGTAAGAAAAACAAAGTACACAAAAACTGGAATTCAACGCGGTAAAACTAAAATTTTAAAAAAAGCAATTGTCAAAGTTTCTGAAGGCGATACTATTGACTTTTACAGTAACATTTAATTTGAATTATGCCAGTAAGAAAACTTAAACCTATTACTCCAGCTCAGCGATTTACAGTTGTTAATGGTTTTGATTCTGTTACTAGGAGTAAGCCTGAAAAATCTTTATTAGCTCCAAAAAAGAGTTCTGGAGGTAGAAATAATTCAGGTAAAATGACTGTAAAAAATATAGGAGGAGGACACAAAAAAAGATATAGGATAATCGATTTTAAAAGAGAAAAGTTTAACATTGAAGCTGAAGTCTTGTCAATTGAATATGATCCTAATCGTACCGCTTTTATTGCATTACTTAAATATACTGATGGAGAAAAAAGGTATATTATTGCTCAAAACGGACTTGAAGTTGGTCAAAAACTTATTTCAGGAGAGAATGTTTCACCCGATTTAGGAAATTCATTACCGTTGTCAGCTATTCCTCTTGGTACAATTATTTCATGTATTGAATTAATCCCTTCAAAGGGGGCGAGTATAGCTAGGAGTGCAGGAACATTTGCTCAATTGATGGCAAGAGATGGTAAATATGCTTCAGTAAAACTCCCTTCTGGAGAAACACGCTTGATATTAGTAAATTGTATGGCAACTATAGGTACAGTATCTAATTCTGATAATCAACTTCTAGTTCATGGTAAAGCAGGTCGTTCTAGATGGCTTGGACGAAGACCAAGAACTAGACCAGTTGCAATGAATCCAGTTGATCACCCGATGGGAGGTGGTGAAGGAAGAGCTTCAGGAGGACATCCCAGATCGAAAAATGGAATTCCTGCTAAAGGGTTTAAAACCCGGTCAAAAAACAAGATTTCAAATAGATTAATTGTAGAACGTAGAAAAAAGTAATTATATGGCTAGATCATTAAAAAAAGGACCATTTGTACACCATAGTTTGGAAAAAAAAGTTTCATTAAATGTTGAGGCGAATAAAAAGTCCGTTATAAAAACATGGTCTAGAGCATCATTAATTATTCCTGACTTTGTAGGCCAAACAATTGCAGTCCATAACGGACGACAATTCATCCCAGTTTATATCACTGAGAATATGGTAGGTCATAAGTTAGGGGAATTTTCTCCAACTAGGTCATTTAGAGGTCATTCAGGTGCAAAAAATAAAGGCATTAAATAAATCAATTTAAAATGGGTAAAAGAAAAAGAAAATCTGCTGAGGTAATAAAAGATTCTAAAAAATCTGCTTTTTTTGCTAAGCTAAATAATTGCCCTACTTCTCCTAGAAAAATGAGATTAGTCGCTGATCTTGTTAGAGGAAAAGATGTTAATAACGCATTAGGGATTTTAAAATTTAATCCTAAGGAAGCTTCCAAAAAGTTAGAAAAATTATTGTTGTCTGCCCTGTCTAATTGGCAATTAAAAAATGAATCTTCAAACATCGAAGAAGCAAAGCTTTTTGTTAAAGAAATCAGAGTTGATTCTGGTAGTATGCTTAAAAGGTTGAGACCTGCTCCTCAAGGCAGAGCTCATAGAATAAGAAAACGTTCTAATCATGTTACTTTAGTGTTGGAATCTAATAAAATTGAAAAATAAAATGGGACAAAAAACAAACCCTATTGGTAATCGTTTAGGAATCATTAGAGGATGGGACTCTAACTGGTATGGTGGTAATAACTATGGTGATAAAATTGCTGAGGACGATAAAATAAGAAAATATATTAATGTTAGATTAGTTAAAGCAAGTGTTTCTAAAATAATAATTGAAAGAACTTTAAAAATTATAACAATTACAATTACTACTTCCAGACCAGGCATTATAATTGGAAAAGCTGGGCAGGAGGTTGACAAATTAAAAGAAGAATTAAAGAAAATAACCTCCAAAGAGGTACAGATAAATATTTTTGAAATCAAGAGACCTGAACTTGACGCCAAATTGGTAGCTGCTAGTATTGCTCGTCAAATTGAAAGTAGAATTTCCTACAGGAGAGCAATTAAAATGTCAATTGCTTCAGCTATGCGAATGAATTCTGAGGGAATTAAAGTTCTAATTTCTGGAAGATTGAATGGTGCTGAAATGGCTCGTTCTGAATCATATAAAGAGGGCAGAATTCCTTTGTCTACCTTTAGGGCAGATATTGATTATGCTCTTGCTGAAGCTCATACAACTTATGGAAGATTAGGGATCAAAGTTTGGATAATGAAAGGTGAAGTATACGGTAAAAGAGAATTATCTCCTTTAGTTGGTATGACCAAAAAAGTTAACTCTAACTCAAAAAACAATAATAGACAGAGAAGAAGAAAATAATTTTATTTTATATAAAATATGTTACAGCCAAAAAGAACAAAATATAGAAAAGCACAAAAAGGGAGAATGAAAGGACTTTCTTCTAGAGGGAATCAGCTTTCAAACGGTACTTTTGGTATTAAAGCATTAGACTCAAAGTTTCTTACTTCAAGACAAATTGAAGCCGCAAGAGTAGCTGCCACAAGATATATGAAAAGACAAGGGCAATTGTGGATAAAAATTTTCCCAGATAAGCCTATCACAAAAAAACCTTTAGAAGTTAGGATGGGAAAAGGTAAAGGAGCTCCTGAGTATTTTGTTGCAGTTGTAAAACCAGGTAGAATTCTGTTTGAAGTTTCTGGAGTTGAATTTGAGGTGGCTAAAGAGGCATTAAGGCTTGCTGCTCAGAAACTACCGGTTAGAACAAAATTTATTATTGCTAGAGATTTTGAAAAAAAATAATTTAAATGAAACAGTCTGAAATAAATAATTTATCGGTTGAGGAGCTTAATAGCAAGCTAATTGAGTTTAAAAATAAACTTTTTGAGCTTAAAATGAACCACTCAGTTACTCCTTTAGAAAATCCTTTACAAAT
This sequence comes from uncultured Flavobacteriaceae bacterium, assembly GCA_905381055.1. Taxonomy (GTDB): domain Bacteria; phylum Bacteroidota; class Bacteroidia; order Flavobacteriales; family Flavobacteriaceae; genus TMED220. The sequence goes on along the minus strand of CAJPUR010000003.1, from coordinate 26,830 downwards.
AAGATATTTAAGACGAGATGTTGCTAGAATAGCTACAGCTATTTCTGACAGAAAAAATAAAGTAATTTAATAGAATTATGGCTGAAAGGAATTTAAGAAAAGAAAGAATAGGTGTTGTTATTAGTAATAAAATGACTAAATCTATTGTTGTTTCTGAAGTAAAAAGAGTCAAACATCCAATGTATGGTAAATTTGTTTTGAAAACCAAAAAGTATGTTGCTCATGATAAAGAAAATAATTGCAACGTTGGTGACACTGTAAAAATAATGGAAACAAGACCTTTAAGTAAAACCAAATGTTGGAGGTTAATAGAAATTTTAGAAAAAGCTAAATAAAATGTTACAACAAGAATCACGTTTAAGAGTTGCAGATAACTCAGGAGCCAAGGAAGTACTTACTATAAGGGTACTTGGCGGAACAAAAAGAAGGTATGCTTCTGTTGGTGACAAGATTGTTATTAGTGTTAAAGATGCCTCACCATCAGGTACCATTAAAAAAGGTCAAGTATCTACCGCAGTTGTTGTGAGGACTATTAAAGAAATAAGAAGGGCAGATGGTTCTTATATAAGATTTGATGATAATGCCTGTGTTTTATTAAATGCAACTGGCGAAATGATAGGAACAAGAGTTTTTGGACCTGTAGCTCGTGAATTAAGAGATAAACAGTTTATGAAAATAGTTTCACTTGCACCAGAAGTTCTATAAAAATATTGTTTTAAAATGAAAAAATTAAAAATTAGGAAAGGAGATAATGTTAGAATTATAGCTGGTGAACATAAAGGTTCAGAGGGCAAGATCATTAGTGTTTCAATTTCAGAAAATAAAGCTATTGTTGAAGGAGTAAATCTTGTAAAAAAGCATGAAAAGCCTAGTTCTAAAAATCCAAAAGGTGGGATCAAAGAATTTGAAGCTCCGATTCACATTTCCAACTTATCATTATTAACATCTGATGGGAAAATCACAAGAGTTGGTTTTAAGAATGAAGACAATAAAAAAATTAGATTTTCAAAAAAAACTAAAGAAATTATTTGATAAATGACATATTTACCCAGATTAAAAAAAGATTTTAAAGAAAGGATAATTAACTCTTTGAAGGAGGAATTTGGATATAAAAATATAATGCAAACTCCCAGATTAATAAAAATTGTTCTTAGTAGAGGGGTTGGTGCCGCTGTTTCAGACAAGAAACTTGTTGATGGTGCAGTTGATGAGTTTACTAAAATTACTGGTCAAAAGGCGGTCCCTACATTATCGAAAAAAGATGTAGCTTCTTTTAAATTGAGAAAAGGGATGCCTATTGGGGCAAAAGTTACTTTGCGTGGTGATAAAATGTTTGAGTTTTTAGATAGGCTTGTTACAGCTTCACTCCCAAGAGTTAGAGATTTTCAGGGTGTTAAAACATCTGGATTTGATGGCAGAGGTAACTATAATTTAGGAATTACTGAACAAATAATATTCCCAGAAATTGACATTGATAAAGTAAATAAAATTTCTGGATTGGATATAACTTTTGTTACTTCTGCTGAAACAGATAGAGAAGCTAAATCATTATTAACTGAACTTGGATTACCTTTTAAAAAATAATTAATATGGCAAAAGAATCAATGAAGGCAAGAGAGATTAAAAGAGCTAAAATAGTAGCCAAATACTCTTCAAAAAGGAAAGCATTAAAAGAATCTGGTGATTATGAATCACTCCAAAAGCTTCCAAGAAATGCTTCACCTGTAAGGATGCATAATCGATGTAAATTAACTGGCAGGCCAAAGGGTTATATGAGGCAGTTTGGTTTATCTCGAGTAACTTTTAGAGAAATGGCAAATAAGGGTTTAATCCCAGGTGTAACAAAAGCAAGTTGGTAATTAAAAAATTAAATTATGTACACAGATCCTATTGCGGATTTTTTAACGAGAATTAGAAATGCCAGTTTAGCGGGCCACAAAGTAGTTGATATTCCATCATCAAAAATTAAATATGGAATAACTAAAATTCTTTTTGATCAAGGCTATATTTTAAGTTACAAGTTCGAGGACACTAAAAACGGTCAAGGAAATATTAGAATAGCTTTAAAATATAATTCACATTCTAATGATCCTATTATAAAAAAAATACAAAGAATAAGTACTCCTGGTTTAAGAAAATATACTGGTTCAAATCAAGTTCCAAGAATCTTAAATGGATTGGGTATTTCGATAGTTTCTACTTCTAAAGGTTTAATGACAGGTAAACAAGCTGTTAAAGAAAATTTAGGTGGTGAATTGATTTGTTATGTTTATTAATCAAAAATTAAGTAATGTCTAGAATAGGAAATAATCCAATTAACGTTCCAACTGAAGTTTCAATTCAAATCGAAACTAATAAAATTTTAGTTAAAGGAAAATTAGGTGAACTTGAACAAGAATATTCTGGAGTCTCATTAGAATTAAATAATAATTTACTTCTAATCAAAAGGAACTCTGAGACTAAAGATAATAAATCTAAACACGGATTGTATAGGTCTCTAATATCCAATATGGTTGAGGGAGTTAGTAAGGGATTTACAAAAGAATTGGAATTAGTAGGAGTTGGTTACAGAGCAAATTGTCAGGGCCAAAAGCTTGATTTAGCCCTTGGATTTTCTCACAATATAATTTTTGAAATAGCTGCTGAAGTAAAAGTTGAAACCCTTTCTGAAAAAGGTAAAAATCCAATAGTTAAATTGACTTCAATAGATAAACAACTTCTTGGATATGTTGCTGCAAAAATTAGATCCTTTAGAAAGCCTGAGCCCTATAAAGGAAAAGGTATAAGATTCATTGGAGAAGAAATTAGAAGAAAAGCCGGTAAATCAGCTTAAAAATATATGATTATGAGTTTAACAAAACAAGAACGTAGATTAAGAATTAGAAATAGAATAAGAAAAATAATTATTGGTGATGCTAAATTCCCAAGGTTATCTGTTTTTAGAAGTAATAAAGAGATTTATGCTCAAATAATTAATGATGTTGAAGGGAAAACGGTTGCTTATGCTTCTTCAAGAGATCTAAAATTAAAAGAAAAATCTTCCAAGTCTGAAATCTCTAATGAGGTAGGTAAAGTTTTAGCTGATAAGGCTATTTCTCTTGGAATTAAAAAAGTTAAATTTGATAGAGGTGGCTATCTTTATCACGGAAGAGTTAAAAATCTTGCGGAAGGAGCTAGAGAAGGTGGATTAAAATTTTAAATAAAAATGTATCAAAATTATAAAAATATTGAATTAGTAAAGCCAGGAGGCCTTGAGTTAAAGGACAGATTAGTTGGTGTTCAAAGAGTAACAAAAGTAACTAAAGGAGGTCGTGCTTTTGGTTTTTCTGCTATTGTTGTAGTTGGCAATGAAAATGGAGTAGTCGGTCAAGGACTGGGAAAATCTAAGGAGGTTTCAGAGGCTATTGCAAAAGCTGTTGAGGATGCTAAAAAAAAATTGGTTAGAATTCCAATTCAAAAAGGTACTCTTCCGCATGAGCAAAAAGGTAAGTTTGGTGGAGCTAGAGTTTTTCTTAAGCCTGCATCTGATGGGACAGGAGTTATTGCCGGTGGAGCTGTAAGAGCAGTTTTAGATGCAGTTGGAATTCATAATGTACTTTCAAAATCTCAAGGGTCCTCTAATCCTCACAATGTAGTTAAAGCAACTTTTGATGCATTACTCAAATTAAGAAGCCCGGAGATAGTTGCAAATGAAAGAGGTATTTCAATTGAAAAACTTTTTAATGGTTAAATTAATTATTATGACAAAAATCAAAATTAAACAAATTAAAAGTAGTATTAAAAGATTGAAAAATCAAAAGAGAACACTTATAGCTCTTGGTTTAAGGGGAATAGGTAAAGAGGTTATACATGAAAACTCTGATACTATAAAAGGAATGATTAGTAAAGTTGAGCATTTAGTGTCTGTTAATGAATCTAAGTAACAAAATATTATGAATTTATATAATTTAAAACCTAAATCTGGATCTACTCATAAAAACTCTAAAAGGCTAGGTAGAGGTGAAGGCTCTGGAAAAGGAGGAACATCTACAAGAGGTCACAAGGGTGCCAAGTCGAGATCTGGGTATTCTAAAAAAATTGGATTTGAGGGTGGGCAGATGCCTCTTCAACGGAGAGTTCCCAAATTTGGATTCAATAATTTCAACAGAAAAATTTATAGCTGTGTTAATCTTGATTCAATTCAAAAAATAATTGATGAAAAAAAAATAACTAAATCATTAACTATTCAAAATCTTATAGATTTTGGAGCTGTTAATAAAAATCATTTAATTAAAGTCCTTGGTAGAGGGAAAATAAATTCTTCAATTAAAATTGAGGCAAATAAATTTTCAAAATCTGCAGAGGATTCTATTAGAAAAGCTGGTGGAGACATCATTATAAAATAATTTATGAAAGGAATAATAGATACCTTATTAAATATTTATAAAATTGAAGAGTTACGCAATCGTATTATTCTTACATTAGGTTTTTTGCTTGTTTATAGATTAGGAGCACAAGTGGTACTTCCTGGAATTGATTCTATTCAGTTATCAGAACTTGCAAATAGAACTGGAGGTGGTGGCTTACTAGGTGTTTTGAATGCTTTTACTGGAGGTGCATTTGCTAATGCATCAATATTTGCTTTAGGTATAATGCCTTATATTTCTGCATCTATTGTTGTTCAACTTATGGGAATAGGTATACCATACTTGCAAAAGCTCCAAAAAGAAGGTGAAAGCGGAAGAAAAACTATAAATCAAATCACTAGGTGGTTAACTATTGGAATATGTATTGTTCAAGCACCTGCTTACCTATATGGATTAAGTGCATTGGGAGTTCCTGATTCAGCTTTCATTATTGGTAGAGGTCCTGTTTTTATGATTTCCTCAATCACAATCTTAGTTACTGGATGTGTCTTTGCTATGTGGTTAGGTGAAAAGATAACTGATAAAGGAATTGGGAATGGTATTTCATTATTGATTATGGTAGGTATTATCGCTTCATTACCTGTTTCTTTTGTTCAGGAATTCGTTTCAAGAGTTACTGAAAACAATGGTGGACCAATGTTAATTTTAATTGAATTAATTTTATGGGTAATAATAATTTTATTGTCAGTTTTATTGGTAATGGCTGTTAGACAAATACCTGTTCAATATGCAAGAAGGTCCTCTATTAATTCTGGGGAGAGAAATGTTTTTGGCTCACGTCAATACATTCCTCTAAAACTAAATGCATCTGGTGTGATGCCGATAATTTTTGCTCAAGCAATAATGTTTGTTCCAGCGTCTGTGGGTAGCCTTTTTGGAAATTCTAATTTTGGACAATGGATGCAAGCTAGTTTCTCAGACATATTTGGATTGTGGTACAATATTCTTTTTGCTTTATTAATAATAATTTTTACTTTTTTTTATACTGCAATTACAATTCCTACAAACAAAATGTCTGACGATCTAAAAAGAAGTGGAGGTTTTATTCCTGGTGTTAGGCCAGGAAAAGAAACTAGTGAATTTCTTGATACTGTAATGTCTCATATTACTTTTCCAGGTTCTTTATATCTTGCTGCCTTAGCTGTGTTTCCAGCAGTAGTTGTTAAATTAATTGGAATGCAACAGGGATGGGCTCTTTTTTATGGAGGCACTTCACTTTTAATTATGGTTGGTGTGGCAATAGATACAATACAACAAGTGAACTCATATTTGTTAAACCGTCATTATGATGGTTTAATGAAATCTGAATCAAAAAGAAGATCAACAATTTAAAAAATATGGCAAAACAAGCAGCAATAGAACAAGAAGGCACTATAATTGAATCACTCTCAAACGCTATGTTTAGAGTTGAACTTGAAAATGGTCACATTGTAACCGCGCATATTTCTGGTAAAATGCGTTTACATTATATTAAACTATTACCAGGAGACAAAGTTAAATTAGAAATGAGTCCTTATGACCTTTCAAAGGCTAGGATTACATATAGATTTTAAAAACTAAAAAATGAAAGTAAGAGCGTCGTTAAAAAAAAGAAGTTCAGATTGTAAAATCGTTAGAAGAAATGGGAAACTTTTTGTAATTAATAAAAAAAACCCAAGGTTTAAACAAAGACAAGGATAATATTATGGCAAGAATTTCAGGAGTTGATATTCCAAAAAATAAAAGAGGACCAATAGCATTAACATATATTTATGGTATAGGTTTAAGTAGATCAAAGAAAATTTTATCATTAGCAAAGGTAAGTGAGAGTAAAAAAGTTTCTGATTGGTCAGATGATGACACTGGAAGAATTAGAGAGGTTGTGGGTTCTTTTAAGATTGAAGGTGAACTCAGATCTGAAGTTCAATTAAATATTAAAAGGCTAATGGATATTGGATGTTACAGAGGAATCAGGCACAGATCAGGTCTTCCTCTGAGGGGTCAACACACTAAAAATAATTCAAGAACAAGGAAAGGTAAACGTAAAACGGTTGCAAACAAGAAGAAAGCAACTAAATAATTTTAATTATGGCAAAAGTATCAAGTAAGAAGAAAAAAGTAATTGTGGAAGCAACTGGAGAGGCACATATAAATGCATCTTTTAATAACATTATTATTTCCTTAACAAATTTAAATGGGGATGTAATATCATGGTCTTCTGCAGGAAAAATGGGATTTAGAGGTTCAAAAAAAAACACACCTTATGCTGCTCAGACAGCAGCTGAAGATGCAGCAAAAGTTGCTCTTGATCTTGGTTTAAAAAAAGTTAAAGTTTTTGTAAAAGGTCCTGGTAACGGAAGAGAATCTGCGATAAGAACTATTCATAATACTGGAATTGAAGTATCAGAAATTGTTGACATAACTCCTGTTCCTCATAATGGTTGTAGGCCTCCTAAGAAAAGAAGAGTTTAAAGTTTATGATTAAAGAATTTTTAATAATTAATTTAAATAAAGTAAAAGATGGCAAGATATACCGGTCCAAAATCTAAAATAGCTCGAAAATTTGGAGAGCCAATTTTTGGTGAGGATAAGTCTTTAGAAAAAAGGAACTTTCCTCCTGGGCAACATGGGAATAACAGAAGAAAAGGTAAAAAATCAGAATATGCTATTCAGTTGATGGAAAAACAAAAGGCAAAATACACTTACGGAATTTTAGAAAAGCAATTCAGAATTATGTTTCAGAAATCTAGTAGAAGTAAAGGTGTAACTGGGGAAGTTTTATTACAATTTTGTGAATCTCGACTTGACAATGTTGTTTATCGCCTTGGGATATCTCCTACAAGAAGTGGGGCAAGGCAGTTAGTCTCTCATTATCACATAACCTTAAATGGTAAATTAGTTAATATTCCATCATACCAGGTTAAAGAAGGAGACGTAATAGGCGTAAGAGAAAAGTCAAAATCAATTCAATCTATTTCTGAATCTTTAAAAAAGAATTCATCAGTATATGAATGGTTGAGTTGGAATGACGCCAAACTCGAAGGAGTCTTTATTAAAACACCTGAGAGACAACAGATTCCGGAAAATATTAAAGAACAACTAATAGTTGAATTATATTCAAAATAAAATAATTAAAAAAATATGGCACTACTTAATTTTCAAAAACCAGACAAAGTTATAATGATTGATTCCTCTGATTTCGAGGGTAAATTTGAGTTCAGACCACTTGAGCCAGGGTATGGATTGACCGTTGGGAATGCTCTAAGAAGGGTTTTATTGTCTTCTTTAGAAGGCTTTGCAATTACTTCCATAAAAATAGAAAACATTAATCATGAATTTTCTACTATTCCTGGAATTGTAGAAGATGTTACAGAAATCATATTAAATTTAAAACAACTAAGATTTAAAAGGCAAATTGAAGATGTTGACAATGAAAAAGTTTCAATTTCAATTGGTGGACAAGATCAAGTTAAGGCCGCAGATTTTCAAAAATTTATTTCTGGATTTCAAATTTTAAATCCAGAACAAATAGTATGTAATCTTGAAAAAAGTGTTCAAATCAATATTGAATTAAATATTGAAAAGGGAAGAGGTTATGTGCCTGCTGAAGAAAATAAAAATGTCACTTCTGAATTGGGAGTTATATTTATTGATTCTGTATTTACACCTGTTAAAAATGTAAAATATACAATTGAAAACTTTAGAGTTGAACAAAAAACTGATTATGAAAAATTAATTTTTGAGATTATAACCGATGGGTCTATTCATCCTAAGGATGCATTGACAGAGGCTGCAAAGACATTAATACATCATTTTCTATTATTTTCTGATGAAAGAATTACCCTTGAGGCTGACGAAATCGCTCAAACTGAAACTTATGATGAGGAATCTTTGCATATGAGACAATTACTAAAAACTAAGTTAATTGACATGGATTTATCTGTAAGGGCTTTAAATTGTCTTAAAGCTGCTGAAGTAGATACCCTTGGCGATCTGGTATCATTTAATAAAAATGATTTAATGAAATTTAGAAATTTTGGAAAAAAATCTTTAACTGAGTTAGAAGAGTTAGTTGTTCTTAAAGGTTTGTCTTTTGGTATGGATCTAGCCAAATACAAATTAGATAAAGATTAATTATTTATAAAAAATGAGACACGGAAATAAGTTATCAAATTTAGGAAGGAAAAGTGCTAATAGAAAATCAATGTTAGCGAATATGGGTTGTTCATTAATTGAACATAAAAGAATAAATACTACCTTATCAAAAGCTAAAGCTTTAAAGCAATTTATTGAACCAATTATAACAAAGTCTAAAGTTGATTCAACACATAATAGAAGATTAGCTTTTAAGTCTCTAAGAAATAAATTTGCTGTTTCGGATTTATTTAGAATAATTTCTCCTAAGGTTGGAGATCGACCAGGTGGATATACAAGGGTAATTAAACTAGGGAATAGACTTGGAGATAATGCTGAAATGGCTATGATTGAATTAGTTGATTTTAATTCTGTATATTCTAACTCTAGTGATAAAAAACCATCTAAAATTAAGGGTACAAGAAGAAGTAGATCAAAAAAAACTGTAAAAGCATCTGAGGGATCTATTGACAATTCAAATAGTAAAGGTGAAAAAGAATCTACAAAAGATTCAAGTGAAAATAATAATTCAGTAAAGAAGGATTCAATTGAAACTAATGATACTAAAAATCAATTAGATAAAAATAAATCTAGTGATTCAAATCAGAATAGAAAAGAATAATTTGTTGATAATTACTCAATTTCAAAGGATAGGCGATTATTGTTTATCCTTTTTTTTATGTTAATTTGTATAAATCATTTTCATGAAATACACAAAACGTAAAAGAGCTATAATTTTACTTTCCGATGGAACTGTTTTTTATGGAAAATCAATTGGTATTGATGGAACATCATACGGAGAAATATGTTTTAATACTGGTATGACTGGATATCAGGAAATTTTCACTGACCCATCTTATTTTGGTCAAATTATGGTAACTACAAATGCCCACATAGGTAATTATGGTACGTTCGGAGATGACAATCAATCAAATGGATCAAAAATTTCTGGATTGATTTGTAAAAATTTCAGTTTTAATTATTCTAGACCTTCAGCCTCATTATCATTAGAAACTTTTTTTTCAGATCAAAATTTAGTTGTGGTATCTGATGTAGATACGAGAGCTTTAGTTAATTATATTAGAGAAAATGGAGCGATGAATTCCGTTATTTCAACTGAGATTGAAAAAATTGATTATTTAAAAAAAGAGTTAAAAAAATATCCTAAAATGGATGGACTTGAGTTGGCATCAAAAGTTTCAACCAAGAAAAATTATTTTTATGGAAACCACAAATCAAAATTTAAAGTTGCTGTTCTAGATCTTGGAGTAAAGAAAAGTATTTTAGAGAATTTTTCTAAAAGAGGATTATTTTTGCAAATTTATCCATATAATAGTTCTTTTGAGGAAATTAACGAATGGTCTCCAGATGGATTCTTTATTTCCAATGGTCCTGGAGATCCAAAACCTCTAATTGATGCTCAAAATCTTGCTAAAGAAGTTATAAAAAGAAACATACCTCTTTTTGGAATCTGTTTGGGACATCAAATTATTGGTTTAGCTAACGGTATTTCAACTTTCAAGATGTTTAATGGACATAGAGGAATTAATCATCCTGTTTTAAACAAAATAACTAATAAAGGTGAAATCACATCTCAAAACCATGGTTTTGCAATAGATAGATCTGAAACAGAAAAAAATAAACATATTGAAATTTCACATGTACATTTAAATGATAATACTGTCGCTGGTATAAAGATTAAAAATAAAAAATGTTTTTCAGTTCAATATCACCCTGAGGCATCACCAGGGCCAAATGATTCTAAATATTTATTTGATGAATTTATTAAACTAATTATTGATAAAAAATAATAAAAAACTAATTTAAATTAATTTATAATGAGCATAATTGTTAAAATCCTAGCAAGACAAATTTTAGATTCAAGAGGAAATCCTACAGTTGAAGTAGATGTTTATACTGAAAGTGGAATATTTGGAAGAGCAGCTGTTCCTTCAGGAGCATCTACTGGAGAACACGAAGCAGTAGAATTAAGAGATGGAGGTAATTCTTTTATGGGTAAAGGAGTAATGACCGCTGTGAATAATATTAACGATGTTTTGTCTGAGGAAATAATTGGGCTTTCAGTTTTTGATCAAAATAAAATAGATAAATTGATGATAGATTTAGATGGTACTAAAAATAAGTCAAAATATGGAGCCAATGCATTATTAGGAATTTCTTTAGCTATTTCAAAAGCTGCTGCGAATGAGTTAGGAATTCCTCTTTATAGATATATTGGAGGAACAAGTGCAAATACTCTTCCAGTTCCAATGATGAATATTATTAATGGTGGATCTCATTCTGATGCTCCAATTGCTTTTCAAGAATTTATGATAATACCTTTAATGGCAAAATCTTTTTCACATTCCATGCAAATGGGAACCGAAATTTTTCATAATCTAAAAAAAGTTTTAAATAAAAAAGGTTTAAGTACAGCAGTTGGTGATGAGGGAGGGTTTGCTCCTAAACTCAAAGGGACTGAAGATGCTCTTGAAACAATTTTAGAATCAATAAAAAATGCAGGATACAAACCTGGAGAAGAAGTAATGATAGCCTTAGACTGTGCATCTGCAGAATTCTATAAAAATGGTATTTATGATTATACTATTTTTGAGGGACCTAATGGCGTTAAAAGGAATTCAGAGGAGCAAGCAGAATTTTTATCAGATTTATGTTTAAAATTTCCAATAATCTCTATTGAAGATGGAATGGACGAAAATGATTGGGAAGGATGGAAAACATTAACAGAAAAAATTGGAGATAAGGTTCAATTAGTTGGTGATGATCTTTTTGTAACAAATGTTGAAAGATTATCAAAAGGAATAAAAAATAAGATAGCTAATTCAATTTTAATTAAGGTTAATCAAATTGGAACACTTTCCGAGACAATCGCAGCTGTAAATATGGCTAAAAATTCCGGATATACTTGCGTTATGTCTCACAGGTCAGGTGAGACTGAGGATAATACCATAGCAGATTTAGCTGTTGCTTTAAATACTGGACAAATTAAGACTGGATCTGCATCTAGAAGTGATAGAATGTCAAAGTATAATCAGTTACTAAGGATAGAGGAGGAACTTGAGGAAATAGCTTTTTATCCTCAAAAAAGTGCTTTCAAGATATTTGACTAAATAATCTTTTAAAAAACTTATTTAAGTTGTTTAATTAAATTTATCTACTAAATATATATATATTTGCATTCTCACTTTATATGTATGGATAAAACTATTAAAATCACTTATAATGATAAAAGTTTTGATTTTGATCTTTTAAAAGGTTCCGAAAATGAGCTAGGAATTAATATAAAAGATTTAAGATCTAAAACTGGTTTAATAACTCTTGATCCTGGATATAAAAACTCTGGTTCATGTATAAGTGATATTACATTTTTAGATGGTGAAAAAGGAATTTTAAAATATAGGGGTTATTCAATAGAAGATTTAGCTAATAAAGCTGATTTTCTCGAGGTTGCTTACCTTCTAATTTTTGGTGAACTACCATCTAAAATTCAACTTGAAAAATTAAAAAATAATATTAATGAAGAGTCCATTGTTGATGAAGATTTAAAAGTTATTCTTAAAAGCTTTCCTAAATCTGCTCATCCCATGGGAGTATTGGCTTCTTTGACCTCTGCACTAACTGCTTTTAATCCCTCTGCAGTTGATATCAATTCTGAAGAAAATATGTTTGAGGCAATTGTAATGTTACTTGGAAAATTTCCAATTCTTACTTCTTGGGCCCAAAGAAAAGTTAAAGGATTGCCTTTAATTTATAGTGATATTTCTCTTCCATATATTGATAACATAAGTCAATTAATGTTTAAAAGACCTAATCAAAAATACGAACCTAATCCAGTTGTTACAAACGCTTTAAATAAATTGTTGATTCTTCATGCAGATCATGAGCAAAATTGTTCTACTTCAACTGTAAGAATTGTGGGTTCATCTCATGCTGGATTATTTGCGTCTGTATCAGCGGGAATTTCTGCATTGTGGGGACGTTTACATGGAGGTGCAAATCAAGCTGTTATTGAAATGTTAGAATCTATTCGGAGTGATGGAGGCGATACTAAAAAATTCATGAAAAAAGCCAAAGATAAAAATGATCCTTTTAGACTAATGGGATTTGGTCATAGAGTATATAAGAATTTTGATCCTAGAGCTAAGATTCTAAAAGTTTCTGCTGACGAAGTTCTTAAAGAACTAGGAGTTACAGATCCAGTTTTAGAAATAGCTAAAGAATTAGAAACTGAAGCTTTGAATGATAAATATTTTATTGACAGGAAGTTATATCCAAATGTAGATTTTTATTCTGGTATTATTTATAGAGCACTTGGTATACCAACTGAAATGTTTACTGTTATGTTTGCTCTTGGAAGACTTCCCGGGTGGATTGCTCAGTGGAGGGAAATGAGGCTCAATAATGAACCAATTGGCAGACCAAGACAAATTTATACTGGTCCAACTGACAGAGTTTTTACTCCATTAGATCTTAGATAATTTTAATTTATTCTAGTATTGTATTTTTTAGAAAAATTTTTTTCAAAAATATACTTTTGGTTTTTTAATTTTTCAAAGAAATTTTTAACGTTTTTCCCATTAATTTTTAATTTAATTGAAAAATTATCTTTATATAATGATATTTCATCTTTTTTTCCTTTAAATATTTTTAGTTTGTAGTAAGGAATAATTAAACCATATGTTTCAAGTAAACTTCTGAATCGTATAATTATACCTTTTTTTCTCAATTCAATATTACATTTCTTGATGTTGTGATTTAAACTTAAAAGTTCATCAATATTAGAAGAACAATCTGAAATCAAAAGTTTTGGTGAACCATTCCCCCCTAATTTTAATTTTTCAAGGATGTTAAATTTTAATCCAACTTCTTTATTGATTTTAGATTTTAATTTGTTGTCTTTGTAAGATAAGTTTAAAAGCATTTTTTATTCAAAGATAATTTAAATCATCTCTAACTAATAATTATATTTGATTAAATCTAATTATGAATAAACTTTATAACAAACTTTCTAAGGAAATATCAGAATATTTTAATGATAAATATGATATTTCTTTAACTTTATTTGATTTTCAACTAACTAGAAAAGAATTTGATGGAGACGTTACTTTAGTTATTTTTCCTATTTTAAAATATATAAAGGCAAATCCTCAAATACTATCTAAAGAAATAGGTGAATATTTAATAAACTCTTCAAGTATAATCTCAAGTTATAATGTTATTAATGGATTTTTAAATTTAACAATTTCCGATAATTTTTACGTTGATATTTTAAATGAAATAATTCATGATCATAATTATGGATTAAAAAAAATAGATAATAATTCTAAAACAATTATTGTTGAATTCTCCTCTCCAAATACTAATAAACCTTTACATCTTGGCCACATTAGGAATAATCTTTTAGGTGATTCAGTTTCAAAAATCCTTGAGGCTAATGGAAACAAAGTTGTTAAAACTCAAATTATTAATGATAGAGGGATTCATGTATGTAAATCAATGCTTTCATGGAAATTGTTTGGAAATGGTGAAACTCCTGAAAAAGCAAAAATTAAAGGGGATAAATTTGTTGGAAATTTTTATGTTCTTTTTGAAAAAAAATATAAAGAAGAAATAAATAATTTAATTCACAAAGGGCATAGCATGGAAAACGCAAAAAATGAATCGCCAATTCTTATTGAGGCCAAAAAAATGTTGAGTAAGTGGGAGGTTGGAGATAAGGATGTCATTTCTTTATGGGAAAAAATGAATAAATGGGTTTATCAAGGTTTTGATTTAACCTATAAAAGGTTAGGAATTACTTTTGATTCTAATTACTATGAAAGTGTGACCTATCTTTTAGGAAAAGAAATCGTTAAAAAAGGCATAAATAAAAATATTTTTTTTAGAAAAAAAGATGGCTCCGTTTGGATAGATTTAAAACCCGAAGGCTTAGATGAAAAATTATTATTAAGGTCAGATGGAACTTCCGTTTACATTACCCAAGATCTAGGGACTGCTGTTCAAAGATTTGATGATAATCCATCATTAAAAGGCATGGTTTATACTGTTGGTAATGAACAAGATTATCATTTTAAGGTTCTTTTTTTAATATTAAAAAAATTAGGGTTTATTTGGGCTGATTCTTTACACCATTTAAGTTATGGAATGGTAGATTTACCTGACGGAAAAATGAAAAGTAGGGAAGGTAACGTAGTTGATGCTGATGAACTTATTGATAAAATGATAAATACTGCCAAAGAAATTTCAAAAAAATTAGGAAAAATTGAAGGTTTATCTTCATTAGAAAGAAATAATTTATATGATACAATTGGTTTAGGTGCGCTAAAATATTATATACTCAAAGTAGATCCAAAAAAAAGAATTCTTTTTGATCCTGAAAAATCTATAGATTTTTCAGGAAATACTGGTCCTTTTATTCAATATACTTATGCTAGAATTAGATCAATAATAAGAAATAGTTCTGAAAATTTTGATAAACCAATAACAAAACCGAATTTTAATTTTAGAGAGACTAACTTGATTAAACATCTTTTACTCTTTCCTGAATTAATTGAGCAATCTTCTAAATTATTAAGCCCTTCTTTAATTGCAAATTATCTATATGAACTAGTTAAATTTTTTAATTCTTTTTATCAAAATGTAAATATTTTAGCTGAAAAAAATGAGCAAACAAGAAAAATGAGAATAATGTTAACTCAGATTACAGCTAGAAATATAAAAAAGTCTTGTAGGTTATTAGGAATTAAAGTTCCTGAAAAAATGTAAAAAAAAACCACTCCATTTGGAGTGGTTTTTAAAAAAATAAAATTTTTTGTTATGCCGTAGCTTTAGCACTAGAATCAACAGCTAATTGATAAACAACTAAACCGAATCCAATTTTGTTAATAGCATCGCCAATGTTGTAAACCACATCCATGCTTAATGCTCCATCCATGAATGCATACCATTGTCCCTCAC
The DNA here is from genome assembly GCA_905381055.1 of uncultured Flavobacteriaceae bacterium. Taxonomy (GTDB): domain Bacteria; phylum Bacteroidota; class Bacteroidia; order Flavobacteriales; family Flavobacteriaceae; genus TMED220. Next base: position 11,333 of record CAJPUR010000003.1, on the reverse strand, counting down.
CAGTTCCAACCATGTACCCAATAGGATAAATAGCCCAACCAATAAGTACAAATTTACAAAGGGTTTTGTGTGCACTTTCGACAGCACCTCCAGCAGCAGCAGCAAGTTTAGCAGCTCCACCGAACCATATATCATAAACTATAACAAAATAGGCAATACCTGAAATCAATCCCCATAATTGAGCTTGACCAGGATAAACAGCTTCACCAAAGTAACCGGTAACAAGCATTATTGTAGACAAGAAGATTAATCTCCACATCATACTTTTAGTAGCACCAGCAGCTTTTAAAATTAAGTAAAACTCAACGCACATTAATGGTACAGTTAGTATCCAGTCAACGTATCTAAAGAATGTTGGTGATTCACCAGTTTCTGCCCAATAATCTCTCATATACCAGTAATGAACAGCGGCAATGAAAGTAATAAGACCTGAAACTAATATCGACGTTCTCCATTTTGAATCAAAAGAATTCATTGAAAGGAAGAAAAAAGCCGATGCAGCCATCATAGCCATACATCCAATAAAAAATGTGAAAGACACATAGTCAGTAGCTTCTACACTCATGTCAGCAGCTACATTAATTAAACTTAAAAAATTTTTCATAATAATCGATTATTTGTTTTGTTTTGATAAATTTAAAAAAAAAATAATAATACACTAAGAATATATTAATTATTTCAGATTAATTTTGTCAATATCTGATTATATGTATAATATAATATATTCATACAAATATATAAATAGTATTATACTAAGCAAAAAGAAATAAACTAAAAATAATAAAAAATATTTTTTTGAAAATAATTGATTTTAAATACTACAAAACTTCAATTCTTCTAACAATTTTTATTATTGTTTCATCTTTTTTTTTAAATGAGCTATTTCAACAAATAATTGCATTCTTACTTATTTTTAGTGTAGGTATAATACATGGAGCTAATGATATTAATTTAATTCAAAAAAAATCTCAAATCTCTAATAATTTATTTTTTATAAAAACACTTTTTTTATATATTTTGATAGTATTATTAGGATGTTTTTCTTTCTTTTATATTCCATCAATTGGTTTACTTTTTTTTATTTTTTTTAGTTCCTATCACTTTGGAGAGCAACATTGGGAAGAAAAAATTAAAAAAATTAAAGTTTCAAGACTTATTAAATTTATATTTTATACTTCTTATGGAAGTATAATTTTAAATTTTTTATTTTTTATAAAATACGAAGAAGTAAAAAATGTAATATATACCATTTCTAATTATAAAATTCCAATTGAAGTTTTCCAGTTTATTTCATTTTTTTCAATTATTATTTTTTTAAGTTTTATTCTTTCATTTAAAAAAATGAGATATTATTTTTTTATTGAAATCTTGACAATTGTTTTGATGTTATTTTTATTTAATTTCACAACACTAATATTGGGTTTTGGAACTTATTTTGTTTTATGGCATAGTTTCCCATCTATGAAAGAGCAAATTAAATATTTGTATGGATCATATAATTTTAAGAACTTATTGTTTTATTTAAAATCTTCATTTTTGTATTGGATAATGTCAATATTGTCCCTGTTTTTTGTAAAAATTTACTTTATAATTCCTGAAAGTTTTTTAATTCCATTATTTTTTTCTTTTTTGGCTGCAATAACCTTTCCTCATGTATTAGTTATAGGAAGAATTAAGGGGTCAATATGAAGATTTTATTTATTTACTAAATAAATAAAATTGAAAAAATTAAATTTGCAAGATAATTAGACATGATGTTTGATAATTTAAGTAATAAATTAGAAAAGGCTTTCCAGATACTAAAAGGCCATGGAAAGATAACAGAAATTAATGTAGCAGAAACATTAAAAGAAGTTAGAAGAGCACTTTTAGATGCTGATGTTAATTTCAAAACCGCAAAAGAATTTACTAATAAAGTTAAAGAAAAGGCTATAGGACAAAATGTTTTGACTACATTAAATCCAGGTCAACTGATGATAAAGATTGTAAAAGATGAATTGACTGATCTAATGGGGTCTAGTTCTCAAGAAATATCTCTTATTTCAAAACCCTCCACAATATTAATGTCTGGGCTTCAGGGTTCAGGTAAAACTACACTTAGCGGTAAATTAGCTTACTATCTTAAAAAAAAGAAATCAAGAAAACCATTACTGGTTGCATGCGACGTATATAGGCCTGCGGCAATTGAGCAATTAGAAGTTATAGGTAATCAAATTAATGTTGAGGTTTATAAAAATATAGATGAAAAAAATCCAGTTATAATTTCAAAAGAAGCAATTTCTCACGCTAAAAAAAATAATTTTGATACAATTATTATTGATACTGCTGGAAGATTGGCTGTTGATAAAATCATGATGGATGAAATATCAAGTATTCACAAAGCAACTAATCCTGATGAGACTCTTTTTGTAGTTGATTCCATGACTGGTCAAGATGCTGTAAATACTGCTAAGACGTTTAATGAAATTCTTAATTTTGATGGTATTGTTTTAACAAAACTTGATGGAGACTCCAGAGGAGGTGCAGCTTTATCAATAAAATCAGTAGTTAATAAGCCAATAAAATTTGTTGGTACTGGTGAAAAAATAGAAGCTTTAGATGTTTTTTATCCTGAAAGGATGGCTGATAGAATTCTTGGGATGGGAGATGTAGTTTCCCTTGTTGAAAGAGCTCAAGATCAGTTTGATGAAGAACAAGCTAGAAGAATAAGTAAAAAAATTGCGAAAAATAAGTTTGGCTTCGATGACTTTTTATCTCAAATACAGCAAGTAAAAAAAATGGGTAATATGAAGGATTTAATTGGAATGATTCCAGGTGCGAGTAAAATAAAAGATGTTGATATTGATGAAAATGCCTTTAAAAATATTGAAGTTATAATTAGTTCTATGACTCTTAAAGAAAGGGCCCAACCTGAGTTACTAAATCTTAGTAGAAAAAATAGAATAGCTAAAGGTTCTGGAAAAGACATTAATGAAGTTAATCAAATGATAAAACAATTTAACTCTATGAGTAAGATGATGAAAATGATGCAGGGAGGTAAGGGCAAGCATCTGATGCAAATGTTTCAAAAAGGTTTAAAATAAGTTTTATGAAAATATTAGATGGTAAAAAAGTTTCTCAAGACATAAAAGATGAAATTAAAATTTTAGTTGATCAATTAAAAATAAAAAATAAAAGACCTCCCCATTTGGCTGCAATTTTAGTGGGTAATGATGGAGCAAGTTTGACATATGTTTCAAGTAAAGTAAAAGCTTGTAATCAAGTAGGTTTTAAATCTTCTTTATTTAAATTTGATGAAAAAATAACTGAAAATGAACTGCTGAAACATATTGAAACTTTAAATTTAGATAAAGAGATTGATGGTTTTATTGTTCAGCTGCCTCTTCCAAAGCAAATAGATGAGGAGAAAGTTTTACTTTCAATTAGCCCAGAAAAAGATGTTGATGGTTTTCATCCATTAAATTTTGGTAAAATGGCGTTAGAGATGGATTCCTTTATACCTGCCACTCCCTTTGGAATAATAGAACTACTTAATAGGTATCAAATTAATACAAAAGGAAAACATTGTGTTGTTTTAGGTAGAAGTCAAATTGTTGGAAGGCCAATAAGTATTCTTATGAGTCAAAAAATAAAATCTGGAAATGCAACTGTTACATTAGCTCACAGTCAGACAAAAAATTTACAAAATATAATTAAAACTGCTGACATAATTATTTCAGCATTAGGTATACCTGAGTTTATAAAACCTGAAATGGTTAAAAGGGGCTCTATCATAATAGATGTCGGAATTACAAGGGTTGAGGATACTTCAAATCAAAAAGGATATAGTATAAAGGGGGATGTAGATTTTGAAAAAGTTTTCCCAATATGTAGTTATATAACTCCAGTTCCAGGTGGTGTTGGACCAATGACTATTGCTATGCTTTTAAAAAATACATTAAGAGCGAGGAACTTATTATTATAAAAATTAATTTGAATTTTCATTTGCATTATAAATCCTAAGTATCATTAATGCGAAAATCACACTAATTAATATTAAAATTATATCAAAAAATCTACTTGCACTAAATGAAAGTCTCAATAAAATAGTTGAAATAATAAATCCTGTATTCCTTACAACTTTACTAAATCCCATTGTAAATTTAAATGAAATTAATAAGATAATAACATCAGTTAAAATTAAGTAAGTAAAAAAATCGTTAAAGAAAAGATCATCAACATCTTTTAAAACAATTTCAGAATTATTATATGATAAGAATAATTCATAAATCCAATTTGTAAAAGTGTGTATTGATGAAAATAAGAGAATAAAGCATAAAACTAAGCTTACTATTTTTTTTGATTTAATAAAGTTTTTTAAATCAATTTCACTTGATTTAATTGGAGTTCTTTTTTTATTTAGTTTAAACAAAAAAATTAGATAAAATAATATTAGTACTCCAATTAAATTAACTAGGATTTCTAAATTAATGTGACTATTAAACCAATTCTCTCCAAAATCCATACTAGGTATATCTTTGAAGATTTTTCTTATCACAATTAAAGAAACAATTTCAAATTGTTTAGATATACTTGTTGAAAAAGATCTTGGAAGGTAAAGTAATAAGAGATAGATTTCATAAACAAGAATAAATGAGAAAGGAGTATATATTGCAGAAATTGGATTTGATAGAAGAGTTCCTTCAAAAGATTCAAATTCTAAAATTTTGAAATAATTTAAACCAATTAATGATAAATGAATCAAAAAGCCAATTGAAGCTGCAAAAAGAATAAAGGATTCAAATTTTTTCTGCATTTTTTCAGAAAAGACTTTTCCGTAAATAGAATCGATTGAACTAGTTTGAGACATATATTTGAATTGTTTAGTTTCAAACTAAGTTAGTTTATTTTTTTGAAGCCTTTTGCATTCTTTAAATTATCTTTATATAAATTATGAAAAATGAAATCAAAAAAGATCTTGTAAATGGTTATTTATTACCACTTATGGAATCATTTTATACAATCCAGGGGGAAGGATATCATAAAGGATCAGCTGCTTATTTTATAAGAATTGGGGGGTGTGATATTGGATGTCATTGGTGTGATATCAAAGAAAGTTGGGATTTTGATAAGTTTCCTCTTGTTAATGTAGAAAGCATTGTGAATAAAGCAAAAAAAAATTCTAATAAAGTTGTGATAACTGGAGGTGAACCATTAATTTATAATATGAACCCCTTAACCAAAAAGTTAAAAAAATTAAATATTTCAACTCATCTTGAAACATCAGGTGCATACAAATTGACTGGCTATTGGGATTGGATTTGTTTGTCTCCAAAAAAAAATAAATTACCATTGAATAAAATTTATTCAATAGCAAATGAACTTAAAGTCATTATTTACAATAAAAATGATTTTTTATTTGCTGAAAATATAGCAAAAAATATTAACCCTAATTGTAAACTTTTTTTACAACCTGAATGGGGTAATAGAGAAAAAGTCATGCCTTTAATAGTGGATTTTATTTTAAAAAATAATGATTGGAGAGTTTCTTTACAAACTCACAAATATTTAAATATTCAATAGAATATTTAATTATAAATCAAATATTTTTTCCTAATAACTTTAAAATCTTTGATTTTTTTTGACCAAGATTTTCTGATTTCTTTAATACTTAAGCCAATCTTTATTTGATCTTCAAGAGATTTAGAACCAGAAATTTTACTAAAATTTTTGTTAAAAAATTTTTCTTTAAAAGGATAATTTTTATAAGATTTAATTAACCATTTTAATTCAATTTTGGATAATTCTTTATTTTGACGTAAATCATATCCATTACATATTTTATTTTTAAGTTTTGGGTTTTTAGATCCAAAATTAGGTTTGGGGGTAAATTTAAATTTAGTTTTACTAAAATTTGGATGTCCATAAATTTGAAATTGCATCTCCGTTCCTCTTCCAATACTTATAGGTGTTTGTTCAAGAAGACACAAACTTGGATAGAGATTAATTGATTTTGAATTTGGTAAGTTTGGAGATGGTCTAATTGGTAAATCATATCTTGAAGAATAATTATAATTTAAAATTGGAATTATTGATAAATCAGTTTTAATTCCATTTTTTAACCATTTTTCTCCATTTATCATTAAAGCATATTCACCAATTGTCATCCCATAAACAATTGGAACAGGGTGCATGCCTAAAAAACTTTTATTTTCGTCTTCCATTACTGGTCCGTCTACATAATGTATATTTGGATTAGGCCTATCCAAGACAATTAATTTGACCCCATTTTCAGCACATGCTTCCATAATGTAGTGAAGAGTTGATAAATAGGTATAAAACCTTACACCTACATCTTGAATATCAAATAAAACAACATCTATCTTTTCAAGATCAATTTTAGAAGGTTTCCTTTTTTTTCCGTGTAATGAAATTATCTTTATTTTAGTTTTTGGATCGATTTCATCTTTCACTAATTCACCATTGTCTTTAGTTCCGCGAAAACCATGTTCTGGTGCAAATACTTTAATTATATTAATTCCCAAACTTTTTAATGTATCAACAATGTGAATTTGATTCTTTTTAGAAATTAAAACACTTGAATTATTGGCCACCACTCCAATATTTTTATCTTTAATTATGGAAAGATATTCGCTAATTTGATTGGCCCCTACATTCAATTTATTTTGAGAAAAACCAATTGAATAAAATGATAATAATAAATATGTAATTTTGAAAAAGATTTTTTTATAATACATAAATGAAATTAGAGCTTTTTATAGCAAATCGAATGCGTAAAAATCGCATTTATAAAAATAGTGTTTCAAATCGAATTATAAAAATAGCAAGTTCTGCTGTTGCAATTAGTGTCGTTTTAATCTTATTTGCTTTTTCAATTGGCATTGGATTTCAAAATGAAATTAAACATAAAACTTCATCTTTTAGTGGACATATCTCTGTTGCTCCTTTTGAAAATAATAATTCATTGATTTCAGTATCTAAATTTAATTTTAAAGATTTTGAAAATGTAGATTATTTAAATGATTTAAAAATTGAAAATTTTTATCCTGTCATAACAAAAGCGGCTATTTTAAAAAAAGAAAATGAATTTGAAGGAATCATTTTTAAAGGATTAGATAATAATTATGATTGGAAAAAATTCTCATCTTTTTTAATTAATGGCAATTTACCTAATTTAAATGGTGAACTAAGAAACCAGATTATTATTCCAATTGAAATTGGAAACCGTTTGAGGTTAAAAATTGGAGATAAAATTCCATGTTATTTTGAGAATTTGAATTCAAATTATCCAATATCTAGAAAATTTACAATAATTGGATTTTTTGAAACTGGTTTTCCTGATTTTGATAAAAATTATGGTTTAATTGACCTTCGTCATCTTCAGAAAATAAATAAGTGGAATAATGACCAAATTGGAGGGATTGAAGTTTTTTTAAAAGACATTAATGAATTAGATTTTGTTACCAATTTTTTATACGAAAAATTACCATCAGATATTGATGTAATATCTGTTAAGGAGAAATATAAAAGTATTTATGATTGGATATCTCTTTTTGATTTTAATATATTAATTATTTTTATTTTAATGGTTATAATCGGTATATTAAATATGTCTACTGTTCTTCTGGTTCTTATTTTAGAAAGAACAAAAATGATTGGTTTGTTGAAATCTTTTGGGGGTAATAATTATTTAATTCAAAAAATTTTTTTGATTAATTGTTTCTATATAATGTTAAAAGGAATTATAATTGGAAATTCAATAGCGCTTTTTATTCTTTTTATACAGTCTAATTTTAGTATTATTAAACTTGATTCTGAAACTTATTATCTTAGTGAGGTACCTATATTTTTCTCATTTAAATATTTTCTTTTAATTAATTTAGGAGTCATATTAACATGTATGATTTCTTTATTCATTCCCTCTTTGATTATTTCAAAAATTTATCCATCTAGAGTTTTAAAACTAAGTTGATTTTTTTAAATCTAGTTTATTTTTAATTTTTAAAAATAGTATCTTTGAAAACAAAAAAATTAAATGAATTACGCAGAAAACATACTGCAAACTATTGGTGATACTCCACTAGTAAAGCTCAACAAGATAACATCAGAAATTGAATCTTTAGTTCTTGTTAAAGTTGAAAGTTTTAATCCTGGTAATTCAATCAAAGACAGAATGGCGGTAAAAATGGTTGAAGATGCTGAAAAAGATGGTAAGTTAAAACCGGGTGGAACAATTGTTGAAGGAACTTCTGGTAATACCGGTATGGGACTTGCTTTGGCTGCTATTGTGAAGGGTTACAAATTAATTTGTGTTTCTACTGATAAGCAGTCAAAAGAAAAATTTGATGTGTTAAAGGCAGTTGGGGCTAAAGTTATTGTTTGTCCAACAAATGTGAGTGCTGATGATCCGAGATCATACTATTCTACTTCAAAAAGGATTGCTGAAGAAACTCCTAATTCATGGTATGTAAATCAATATGACAATCCATCTAATTCTAGAGCTCATTATCTTGAGACAGGACCTGAAATATGGAGACAAACTAATGGGAAGATTACTCACTTGGTGGTTGGTGTAGGAACAGGAGGGACGATCTCAGGGGTAGGTAAATTTTTAAAAGAAAAAAATCCAAAAATTAAAATTTGGGGTATTGACACTTACGGATCAGTATTTAAAAAGTTTCATGAAACAGGTGTATTTGACGAAAATGAAATTTATCCATACTCAACAGAAGGAATTGGAGAGGATATTATACCTAAAAATGTTGACTTTAAGATTATTAACCATTTTGAGAAAGTTACTGATAAGGATGCAGCAATATATACTCGAAAGTTGGCAAAAGAGGAAGGAATTTTTGCTGGAAATTCTTGTGGTGCTGCAATTAAAGGATTAATTCAATTAAAAGATAAATTAAAAAAAGATGATATTGTCGTTGTTATACTTCATGATTCTGGTTCTCGGTATATAGGTAAAATATATAATGATGAATGGATGAAAGATAAAAAATTTATATAAAAAAATATCTTTTAATAAACCTATTAAAATCTTTTTTTAAATTTCTACTCACAATATTTACGTATATTTACCGTTGTTACTTTGATATACTAGATATTTTGGCTTTAAATAAACTTAGAAATTGGAGTCTGCTCTTTTGGCTATTTTATTTTCTCTTATCTAATAATGAGGAGATTCATGCTCAAGATTATGATTTACAAATAGTCTCGTCACAAATAGTAACTCCAACTGATGGGGCCGAATTTTGTAATAATGATAATCCTCCTCTAAGATTTCAAGTGAATAATCTTGATAGTTCTCCTGGAAGTGGTCTTTATACGGACATTGATATTAATGCTCATAATTTATTAGCAACATTAACACTTACGGGAGTTAATACTGGAGTTGTAACTCGATCATTTAACACTAAAGGATCAGGATCTCAGAATCCGGGTTCAACTACTATTGCTACTACAACATATGCTTTTTTTGATTGGCCAGAAAGTTTATCTATTCCAAATATTGGAACCACAACAATAACTATAGAAATTGGTCTTTTAGATGGATATGGTAATGAGCAAGATTTAACTAATAATATTGCCTCAATTCAAGTATCAACCACATTAATTCCTGAAATAGCCCTGTCTTCAGATAAAGACTCAAATACTGTTTGCTCAATTGATTTAGGAGATATGCTTTTTACTGCTACTTCAACTCCTACTGCAAGTTATTACGTTTTTTATAAAAACGAAGTTCAAGTTGCTTCATCTACATCAAATACCTATTCTTCTACTATAGCGAGTTTAACTAATGGAACAATTATTAAAGTTAAAGCTTTTGCATCTTCAGGATGTTATGCTGAGGAAACAGTTACAGTCTATATTAATGATAGTGAACCTGGAAGTATTGGAGGTGATCAAACTATATGTGTAGGTGATACACCAAATATTTTAACCAACGAAGTATCAGCAACTGTTAGTGGTACAACTGCAATTTTAGGACAGTATCAATGGCAAAGTTCATTAGATGGTGTTTCTGGCTGGTCCGATGTTTCTGGTGCAAACTCTTCGACTTTTCAGCCTCCAGTTTCACCTCCACCATCTATATTTTACAGAAGAACAGTTATAAATAACAATGGTGGTGTTGAGTGTAGAGAAATCAGTAATAGCGTTCAATTAACAATTAATGCTTTACCAACTGGTGAAATAACTGCAGTTGGACTTGCTACTGCTAGTTCAACTTTAGCTTCAGCTAGTATATGTGAGGGGACTACAGTTAATTTTAATGCCTCTGGGGGTGTTCAATATGAATTTTTTATTGATAATGTTAGTGTTCAAGCAAGGGGATCATCAAGTAATTTTTCAACTAATACTCTTGATGATACAGATGAGGTTAAAGTTCGAGTTTATGATAGCGCTACTGCAACTGCATGTTTCGATGATTCTGCTGTTATAAAATTTGATGTAACACAATATCCAAATGCATCTATAAATTCAAGTGTAAATAGCGATACTTATTGTTCTGGTGATAATGTAACATTTACTGCTGGAAGTGGAGGAGGTTCAGTGCTTTTTACTTTTTTCAATGATGGGATTGAAGTTAGAGGATCAAGTACAGTTCCTACATACTCTACTAGCTCATTGACTGGTACTGAAGTTATTAGTGTGGTCGCTACATTGAACGGATGTTCAAGTACAGCTTCTGTAACAATGTTTGAAAATGCAATTACTACTGTAGGATCCATAAGTACTGTCTCTACAACAATTTGCTCTGGAGAAACTCCTTTAATAATCACTGGTGATGCTGGTGTTGTAGGTGGCTCTTTGTCTTACCAATGGGAAACTTCATTAGACGGGTCTAGTTGGAATCCTATTAATACAGCTACTGGTGTATTGAGAGATTTTACTCCTGACACTCCCTTAACACAAACAACTATTTTTAGAAGAAAAACTATCAGTACTGTTGGTACTTTAACCTGTGAAAAATATAGTGATGTTCAACAAATTACTGTAACAGATTCACCAGGTGCTATTTTAAAAGGATATCCAGGAATACCTCCAACTGGAGAAGTTATTGCTCCAGGGACATTAACTGTGTGTGTAGGTGAGACGGCTTATTTTTATGGTTCAGGTACTGGTGCAGCTGAGTACCAATTTTTTATTGATGGAGTTGAAGCTCAAGCCAGATCTGCTGTTTCAACATATACGAGTAATTCACTTAGTTCAGGGGAAAATATTTCATTTATTTCATATAATGCTGCTGGTTGTTCTACTCAATCTAGTACAATTACAATTATTGTTAATTCACCACCAGTAATTGATTTTGCTTCAAGCCTTCCAGA
>CAJPUR010000002.1 GCA_905381055.1 uncultured Flavobacteriaceae bacterium | reverse complement strand
CCTTCCAATACCAGACCATAAAAACCTTCCATTTAAAGAATTTACTAAATTTGAGCCGATTGGAAGAGTAGATCTTTCAGAAAAGAATGCTCTTTTAGCCATTTTTAATTTAGATTGTGATCATTGTCAGGACGCAGCCAGGGAATTGGCTCAATTAAAAAAGGTCAATCCAAAGTTTCCAGACCTTTACGTTCTATATTTTAAAGAGGGGGCCACTACAGTTGAAAACTTTGAGAGTTTAACAAATTCAAAATTTCCATATTCTATAATAGATGTTAATACATTTTTTGATTTAATAGGGGACAGTCCCCCAAGAATTTACCATATTGAAAGTGGAGATGTAAAAAGTATAATTGATGATAATTTTTCAAGTAAGATTAAATCAATTTTTAATTTAAATTAATCTTCAAGTTATTTAAAGTTTTTAATTTTGTAATTAAATCGAAAGGGATTGGTAAAAATTGGTAAAATAGAATTAGGAAGCTTCCCGCTTTTACTTGCTCCCATGGAAGATGTAAGTGACCCTCCATTTAGAGCTATTTGCAAAGAAAATGGTGCAGATGTTGTTTATACTGAATTTATTTCAAGTGAGGGATTAATTAGGGATGCTGCCAAAAGTATACAAAAATTAGATATCTATAAAAAGGAGCGCCCTGTCGGAATTCAAATTTTCGGGGCTAATTTAGAGTCAATGCTTAGGGCAGTTGAAATTGTTGAAGCTTCAAATCCAGATATTATTGATATTAATTTCGGATGCCCAGTAAAAAAAGTTGTTTGTAAAGGCGCAGGGGCAGGGATATTAAAAGACATTCCAAAAATGGTTAGATTAACCAAAGAGATAGTTAAGAAAACAGAACTACCAGTTACAGTTAAAACTCGACTTGGATGGGATAATGATTCAATTAAAATAGTTGATGTAGCTGAAAGACTTCAAGATGTTGGAATTAAAGCTATTTCAATTCATGGAAGAACTCGCGTTCAGATGTATAAGGGTGAGGCAAATTGGAAACCAATTTCGGATGTTAAAAATAATTCTAGAATGTTCATTCCTGTATTTGGTAATGGGGATGTTGATTCCCCTGAAAAAGCTAAATTAATGAGAGACACCTTTGGCTTAGATGGAGCAATGATTGGAAGAGCCACCATAGGCAACCCATGGTTTTTTAATAAAGTGAAAATGTTTTTGGAGAAAGGAGAAATAATTAAAGATCCTTCAATAATTCAAAGAGTAGAGGTTGCTAGAAGGCACCTAGAAATGTCTATTCTTTGGAAAGGTGAAATTTTGGGTGTTTTAGAAACAAGAAGGCATTATGGAAATTATTTTAGAGCAATTCCAGATTTCAAGAAGTTTCGAATAGGTCTAGTAACTGCAAATTCTTCAAGTGAAGTTTTCAGTTTACTTAACTTAATTGAACAAAACGTAAGGTTTAAAAAAGAATTTATACTTGATTAATCTTTATATTTAAAAGTTGCCCAAGATGAACTTACAAGCCCTAAGATAATTAAAGTTGATATGACTAAAATTAGGTCATTTATCTTAAAAGAAACGGGATAAGGTAATACCGTTCCTGGAACGTATAAAAAAGGTGAAAAATATTGAATTAACAGTAAAGTTAGTCCAAGTATGAGCCCAAATAACCCTCCTATCCAGCTAATCATAAGGCCTAAATAGAAAAAAATTCTTTTATTATGTTTTTTACGAAAACCCATTGCATTTAATATTTTGAGATTTGGTTTTTTCTCCAACATCATAATAAATAAAGATCCGATAACATTAAATAATGAAATTATTAAAACAAGTGTAAAAATAAAATATATGGCGATATTCTCAGTATTAAGCATTTTATAAAATGCAGGATTAAGTTGTTGCTTACTTTTCACTGTTATTTTATCCAAAAAAAAAGGTTGAACTTTTTTTAATAGTGATTCTGAAGAGATATTTTCATTAACTGTTAAATCTATATAACTATAAAATTTTTTTGGAATTTGAAACAGATTTTTAGAAAAAGCTGTTGATGAAAATAGATATTTTTTATCAATATCATCTCCAACTTGAAAAATTCCAGAAACCAAAGATCTCTTTTCCCTAAAAGGGTTAACATTTATTAATCTTCCAGTTTCTTTCTTTAATGCTGTAAGTTTCAAAAAATCATTAAAATCATATATTCCTAAATTTAAAATATTTGCTATTCCAGAACCAATAACCACCTCATCATATCCAGGATTAAAAAGTTTTCCCATTTGGATTAATTTTTTTAAAGGAATAACTTTAAAATATGAGGAATCAATACCTCTTAGATAAGCAACATGATTTTTCCCTCTAAAACTTAAAAAAATTTTTTCTTCAATTACTGGAGTAAAATTCCTAATCTCACTAACTGAACTAAGTGACCAAGTAATTGTTGAATCAATTAAAAAAGTTTTTCCAGTTTTTGGTAGTATTCGATATTCTGGATCAAATGAATTTGAAAATGACAACCCATAATCTTTTAAACCACTGAATCCACTTAAAACAATTATAAGTGATGCGGAGGAAATAACAATTAATGACAAGGAAATCATATTAATTATGTTTATTGCTTTCTGTTTACTTTTTGAAAAAAAATATCTTTTGGCAATTAAAAAAGGAATATTCAAAATAATAAAGTTTTATTTGATTGGATTATCTTTTGATTTTAAAGCGATGTCAATATTTTCAATATAGTCTAAAGAATCATCTATGAAAAAGTTAATATTAGGAATTTTTCTTATTTGATTTTTCAAAGTTAGGGCAAGGTTATGTTTGACTTTGAAAGAATTTTTTTGGATAGATTCTAATACCTTTTTTGCCTGTGATGAAGGATAAATACTTAAATAAATTCTAGCAATAGAAAGATCTGCAGTTATGTTTACTTTAGTCACAGAAATCAGCAATTTAAGCAACCCTTCTTCTCGAATTTGTCTTTGTAATAGTATTGCAATTTCCTTTTGAATAAGTGACGCAAATTTATTTTGTCTAGGGCTTAGTCCTGAATGTTCCATTATATAAAAGTATAAAACTTTTATTTTTTCAAATCATAATTTTTTTAAATAAACAAAATAAGCCTCACGCTCTTTATTATTTAAGTCTGTAACTCTTACGGATAAATTTTTAGTTCCTTTAGATAAATTTAAAATTGCATTATAATTTTTTTGAGGACCATTTATAACTTTTTGATAGTTATCAACTGATATTATAATTTTTTTAACTTCAATTGGGATTCCTTTAGAGAATGCTTTTCCACCTTCAATATACCCTCCTTTTGGAATAATATGATTGAAATTTAGTTGAGTCTCTTTAGGATATCTATGTATTGAAAGCTCGTATTTTCCAGAGTTAATTACATCTATATGCCAAAAGCCAATAGGGTTTTTATCTAATCTTACTTGTTCTTGATGCCAAGCTGGATAAATATCTTTTTTAATGTGGATATCATGGGAGGTTAAGGTAACCTCATTAGAATTTTCCCCAACCGGTATTGGGTTAAAATAATCCTTATTTTTCGAAACTCTATTCCACCAAATGGAATAAGCAAGATTTAGTTCTTCAATAACTAAAGGATGATCCTTGGCAATATTGATTTTTTGACCTGGGTCGTTTTTATGATCATAAAGTTCATTACCATTAATTAATCGAAAATCCTCAGTCATTACAGAAGACATTTTGTCTTTAACTAGGAAAGGGCCCCTTTGTGTATCGGTTATTATAGTTCTGGATTTCCATTTTGTGAAGGGGTTTTTAAAAAGAGGTTTAATTGATTCGCCTTCAAAAGGAAGTTTGGATTCATATTTAATATTTATCAAATCTAATATAGTTGGCATAATATCAGTGTAAGAAGTTAAAGCATCAATATCTTTACCGTGAGCTAAAGAACCGTTTGGCCAATGAATATAAAATGGCACTCTATGCCCTCCTTCATAAGGAGAAACTTTTTTACCACGCATTCCCGCATTAAATCCTTTAATTAAAAAACCTTTTTCATCCAAAACTGCACCTCCTGATGTACCATTATCAGTTAAAAATATTAATATTGTATTTTTTGAAAGATCATTTTTTTCTAACACTTTTCTAAGTTTTCCAATATTTTCATCAATATTGGTGATCATTCCATAAAAGTTGGGTTCAGGAACTCCTTCTATATTTTTATATAGTTCGCTGTATTTTTCTGGAACATGAAAAGGGCTATGTGGTGCATTTGTTGAAATGTAACAAAAAAATGGTTTATTTTTTTCTTTTTTTATAAAACTTATTGCTTCATTAAACCATATGTCAGTTGCATAGCCTTCAAATTTTTCAGGTATACCATTTCTAAAATAAGTATCATCGTAATAATCGTTGTCCCAATAGTCCGGGGTTTGACCAACTCCACCACCTCCATGGATTAAGGTTTCTTCAAAACCCCTATTATTTGGAAGATAATCGGAATTATCTCCAAGGTGCCACTTGCCAAACATTGCAGTTTTATAACCATTATCTTTTAAGACTTCTGCGAGAGTCGTTTCCTCCAAATTAAGAAGACTTCTCCCTCCAACAGTATGCCATGCACCAACTTCATTACAATTTCTGCCTGTTAATAGCCCTGCTCTTGTTGGAGTACATGTAGTCCCAACATGAAAGTCTGTTAATCTTACACTTTCAGAA
Source organism: uncultured Flavobacteriaceae bacterium (assembly GCA_905381055.1). Lineage (GTDB taxonomy): Bacteria > Bacteroidota > Bacteroidia > Flavobacteriales > Flavobacteriaceae > TMED220. The sequence continues at coordinate 92,844 of CAJPUR010000002.1, read as the reverse complement.
TGTAATTTATCAAGTTCTGGAGTTTTAATCCATGGATTACCATGTGCAGCAATATCACCATATCCTTGGTCGTCAGTCATTATCATTATTATATTGGGAGAATTATAAGTTTTAGTTTCTAATTTTTTACAACTTAGATTAAGAATTAAAAAAAAAGAAATAAAATATGATAGTTTAAATGATAAATATTTAGAAATAATTTTCAATTTTTGGATGATTTTAACTAAATATAGAATTTTAAATATATAATAAAAAATTATATTCTATCCCATTTGAAATCACTGTTAAGTCTAAATGAACCAATGTGCTCTTTATTCCAATCTTGTGGAGAAATTAAAGATAAAAAATTACCTTTTTCATCTTTGTATAGGTGATAAGTTTCACCCACTATAGGAGTAAATTTAAATTCTGAGGAGTAAACAAATTGAGTGTCTGAGGCTGATTTGACAAACTTTTTAATTTTATTTTGTAAGTCAACAAGTTCAGCATTAAATTGTTTCGAAGATTTTTCAACACCTTCTTTTTTAAAACCAGCTACATTAGGAATGTTTATAACTGGTGAACTATTGTCTGATCCATAAGGGAGTAATCTAGCAATATAGTCTTCACTATTTTCATCCCATACAATACTATCGGATTTTTTTTTCTTTTTCATAAAGCAAAAATAATACTTAAATATTCTTTTTAATCAAAAATTGAATCTACTTTTTATATTTTTGAGATTTTAATATTAAAATTTAAATATTATGAATTTAGTTTTAAAAGTTTCCTTTGATAATTATGATGCTTGGAAATCTGAGTTTGATTCTCATGATGCTCGAGCTGAAGTTTGTGATGAATCAAAAACAACTGTTGGTAAGATAAACGATCATAGTTGTATTGTAATGTTATATAATGTTGATATGCAAGGGCTGCAAAATTTAATGAGCTCAGACTATCTAACGAAATTGAGTGAAAAAATGAATATTAAAAATGAAGAAATGCATTCATTTAAACCTTTAGAAGGATAATATAAACTAATAGATTTTTTTAATAGTCTTATTTTTATACTTTTACCCATATTCAGTTTGGGTCCTATAGCTCAGTTGGTTAGAGTAGCTGACTCATAATCAGTTGGTCCCTGGTTCGAGTCCAGGTGGGACCACCCTAAAACCCTCATAGTCAAAGACTTAGAGGGTTTTTTAACAATTTTGTCTAACCAACTATCGAAAACAAGTTTAAAGCTCTCTTGAAATTTTATTAATAAGTTCTTTTCCAATGTTAACCATATCGCTTGCAGAGGTGTTTTTTAGATTTGAAATTTCAAATTGGCGAAGATGACTATTAAGAGAATCCATGAGTTCGGTATTGCCGTTACCCTCCATACTATCTTTGATTATTCTGATTTTCTCAAAATCCTGTATACCCTCTCTTATTCTTTCAAACCTGATAGAACTCCGAGCATCTGGATATACAAGGTAAGTATCCCCAGCTGGCCAAGTTCTGAACCTTGAATCAATCATTGGGTTAATAACCCAACTATTGTATGCCCAACGCAAATAGCCGTTATAACCTTTGTTTGCAGCATACCATGCTTGCCAAGTACCCTCTGCAGGGGGGGAGAAAGTAAAATTATTGGGATAGGGTTCAACGCAACAGGTATAATAAGTAGTGTGTTTACCGGCACTCGATCGTTTATTCATAACTTCTTTAGGTAGGTTGATACTTGAAGTAAGACATAAATCGTAGATTTCATCAGCAATTTCTTCATGGTAATCTCCAGCTAAAGTAATTTTATATTCAGGATCTACACTTTTTACCAAATTGATTACATGTTTCATATCCTCCATTGGACGCTCGTCCATTGCAATGGTTGTTTTTTCAAACCAATTCTTAGATTTTAAATGCCTTGCAAAATCAACTAAGAAAGGTTCCCAAAGGTCATTATATTCTTGTGTTCCGGAGAGTGCTTTTATTGTATCAAACTTACCCTGTTCCTCATCATAAAAACGGAAGCTCATTTCCCAGGGCACCATGGTATAACAATTAATTTGCTCAGTAATACCAATCTCATGAGCGAATTCAACCCATCTGTCAAAATTCGTGTAATCATACTCCCACGAACCATCTCTCTGCTTTTTCCAATTAATCATACTTTCAAAATGGTCTTGAGTTTGTCCATTCCAGGGTTTGTTGACAATACTAGTAGTTATACATTTTTGGCCTGCTTCTGCCAACATGGTCATTAGCGGTTTCATTCTTGCAAAGTGTTCTTGACTCCAAAGCGTTACATTGTGAACACGAGCCGCCGCATAAGGATTTTGCCAAAGATCGAGATGATAGCTCCATTCACTAGCAGGGGGTAATACCAGGTCTTGCACTTCTATATTTATGTTAAGCTTAAGTGCCTTTCCCTGTTCAGGTATTATGGTTATTTTCCCTTTGTACTCGTCCGGCGGAGTATTTGATGGCACATCTATCGTTACCCATATTGGGCGCGTTGTTTTTGTTTCCATTTCGAGGGTTTCCACTTTATCAATGACATCAGCTGCCAAATGCACCTCAAAATTTTCTTTTTTTCGACCTCCGCAACCATCTGCAAATTCGTCAGTTAGGACGTATCGCACAAAATGAGCCTTTACGTTCTCTGGATCAATTTTTTCACCTGTGCTGTTTTCCAATCCATTAGTTTGCAGGGATATCCGGCCTGCATTTCCAGAAGCCCAGAGAACGATTTGGGCGCTGATCCTTTCTCCTTTCCAAGCCGTACCTCGCCATGATTCAGTCTTCTCTAGGCCGGGAGGCACACTTTTACTATATCGCATGTCTGTACTGCCAAAGCTGGCCTGTAAAGAGTGCGGTACAGCGGTCCATTCATCTTGTTTAGGTATATTTGGATCTTCTGCCTCTTGATACTCTTTAAATGTTAATGGGAAACTATTATTTTCAAAATTTTGGTTGGTTTTGGAACCCCTATCCAGACATCCGAGAGAAACCATTATGATGAAAATTAAAAGGCTAATTGAATAATGTTTTTTATCGCTTGACATTTTTAAAATTATTTTTCAAAATAAATTTTCACATTTAATGGTGAACTAACACCCTTTAATTTTTAAAAGTAACTGTATTAAAAATAAGGTTTTTTATTTTTTTATTTGAATTTAAAGCACATAAATCATTATTTTTATACTTTTAAGTTTTTTAAAAAACCAATTATGATTAAACACCATTGTGTTTTCATTTTACTTTTAATTTTTTGTTTTAATATAAATGCTCAAAGGCATAAGCATTCTCACGAGCATATACACGATGGTTTACATCATTGGGAAATTCCAAGTAAAGATCCGGATCGAATTATCTTAACTTTTAACGGTGATCCTTCTACAAAAAGGGCTGTAACATGGAGAACAGATTCATCTATAGAAAAAGCTACAGCTCAAATAGCAGTTGCAGGTGTTAACTCTAGTTTTGTGCGAAAAGCAATCACCTACATTGCATCAACTGAAGAATTTGATTTAGGTCTTTACAAATCAAATAAATCTTTGATTGTAAATTATCATAGTGTAGTATTTGAAAATTTAAAACCAAATACATTGTATGCATACAGAGTAGGATATGGTAAAAATTGGTCTGAGTGGATTCAGTTCAAAACAGCTGATGATAATTACAATCCTACTGAATTTGTATATTTTGGAGATGCTCAAAATGATCTTTTAAATCATTGGTCAAGGGTTATTAGAATGGCTTATCAAACTGCTCCAAATGCATCATTTGTTATTCATGCTGGAGATTTAGTCGATACGGCTCACAAAGACTATGAGTGGGCTCAATGGTTTAAAGCAGGTGGTTTTATTCATAGCCAATGGACAGCAATTCCTGTGGTGGGTAATCATGAATTCCAACGGATTGATGGATACGGAGGAACAAAACCTAAAAGATTATCTATTCAGTGGAGACCTCAATTTAATTTACCAGTTGAAAAAACCTTAGATACTAAGCTCCATGAAACTGTTTATACAGTTGAGTATCAAGATATACTTATAGTTGTCCTTAATTCTAATGTTGATCTTGAAATGCAAACGGATTATATTAAAGAAAAATTGAGTAAAAGTAATGCAAAATGGAAAATAGTTACTAGTCACCATTCGGTATTTTCTCCTGCTTCAGGGCGAGATTTTGAATATGCCAGAAAAATATGGAAACCTTTATTTGATAAGTATAGTGTAGATTTAGTTCTTAATGGACATGATCATACCTATGCAAGAGGTCATATCCCTGTAAAATCTCCAAATATTGATCAATTAGGAAACTTTAAAACTTTATATGTGACTTCTGTAAGTGGTCCTAAACAATATGCCCTTGATAAAGAACAAATTAAAAGTTATCAAGTTGATGGGTATAAATCTGATAAATTAGGAGAACAAACTCAGTTCTTTCAAGTTATTAGAGTTGAAAATGATAAATTGATTTACAGTGCATACACAACCCTAGGGAATCTTTATGATAAAGCTATTATAACAAAAGATTTTTCAACTGGACTAAAAACCATTTCTAATTCGATTAAATAACTTTTCTATAAAATGTTATTCAATTCAATTGAGTATATAATTTTTCTGCCAATAGTATTTATCTTATACTGGTTTTTATTTAATAAAAATTTATTGCTTCAAAATTTATTAATACTTGCTAGTTCATACATTTTTTATGGTTGGTGGGATTATAGATTTTTATCATTAATTTTTATTTCTACTGTTATAGATTATTCTATTGGATTATCTATCGCTAAAAAGGATTCAAAAAAAAAACAAAAATTATTAGTTTGGTTTTCAGTTATAAGTAATCTTACAATATTAGGTTTCTTTAAGTATTATAATTTCTTTATTGATTCATGGTTTGAATTGTTTAACTCAATTGGATACGAAATAAAAAGTATTTGGACTTTAAAAATCATTTTGCCTGTTGGAATATCATTCTATACTTTTCAGTCAATGTCATATTCAATAGATATTTACAAGAAAAAATTAGAACCTACTAAAGATTTTATTTCATTTGCATCTTTTGTTTCATTTTTTCCTCAATTAGTTGCTGGTCCTATAGAGAGAGCTAAAAACTTAATCCCTCAGGTTTTAAATAAAAGGGAATTTAAATATGATCAATCAGTAGATGGATTAAGATTAATACTTTGGGGTATGTTTAAGAAAGTGGTTATTGCAGATTCACTTGCACCTATGGTCGACAACATATTTAATAACTACCAAGATCTGGAGGGTGGTATACTTTGGGTGGGTGCAATATATTTTGCTTTCCAAATATATTGTGATTTTAGCGGGTATTCAGATATTGCAATAGGCACAGCAAAACTTTTTGGATTTGAATTGATCTCAAATTTTAAGTTTCCGTACTTCTCAAGAAATATTGGAGAGTTTTGGAGAAGATGGCATATCTCACTTTCATCATGGTTCAGAGATTATTTATATATACCTTTAGGTGGTTCAAAAAAAGGGACTTTTAAATCAATTAGAAATATTTTTATAATTTTTATTGTTAGTGGTTTTTGGCATGGTGCAAACTGGACATTTATAATTTGGGGGCTTTTTCATTCATTACTTTTTATACCATCATTTATTTTTAAAACAAACAGGAATTATGTTAATACAATTATTGCTGAAGATAGAATCATACCTGAATTTAAAGAGTTTTTTCAGGTATTTACTACATTTATTTTAGTTGTTATTGGATGGGTTTTTTTTAGAAGCGAGACATTAACTGATTCTTTTTATTATTTATTTCAAATGTTTTTTTCCTTTAGTGTGCCATCTGATAATTTAGCTGGATTTCTTTTTGTGGTTCCTTTTTTAATTTTGGAATATTTTATTAGACATAAAGAGAGATTAAATTTTAAAATTTCTGAAAATCTCGATTTAATTATATCTACTCTAATTATCTTTTGTATTATATTGTTTTATAATAAATCTAGTGGGTTTATATATTTTCAGTTTTAATGAAAAAGTTTTCTTTAAAAATCACAAAATTATTTATTCTAACATTAATTGGATTATTTTCAGCTTTTATTGTTAACGAGGCCATGCATAAAAAGTTAAAAGCTTTATCTAAGAATTCAATATATTTTTATCCAAAGCATAATCAATCCATAATTGATTTTAAACTTAAACAACATGATAAAGAGATATATATACTTGGTAGCTCTAGGACAGCAGGTTTTGAAAGGGGAATGTTTAAAAATAATAAAGTGTATAATTATTCTTTGATCATTAATTCCTTTAATGATATTTACAATTTAGTTAATAGACTAGACATAGGTAAAGGGGATACTTTGATAATTGGTTTAGATCAATGGAATTTTAATAAAAGTTTCCAGCCAAGAAATAACAACGATTTTAAAATCAATAATTTAAGTTTACCATTTATTTTATTTGATCCGGTTAAAAATATTAATAACATATATTTAATTGGAGAAGATGCAATCAAAAATTTTTCAGGTTTTAGAAATGATGGATCTTATTTTTATGGTAAAAGGTTAATTGTTCCAAAAAGGGAGTTAGAAGATTTTAATTTTGAAGATACATTTAATAGAATTAAAAATGGTAATAGAAGATTTGAATATGGTTCTGATGTAGATTTATATCAAATTAAAGTTCTAAAAAGAATCTTAGATTTTTGTAAAAAAAAAAATATACAAGTATTTGCTTTCTCTCCCCCTTTTTCACCGTCAGTCACAAAAAAAATTAAATCAAAAAAATATGATTATTCTTATATGGATAAATCCATAGCAGAAACAAAAAAATTATTTAAAGAATTTAATTTCATTTATAAAGATTTTACTTTTTACGACTTATTTGATGATTCTTATTATTTAGATGGATTTCATTGTAATAGAAATGTTTATTATCAAATCCTAAAAGATTTAGGTGTTCCAACCGATTCAAATTTTGACAATCAGTTTGAGGTCAGTGAAAAGGAATTAAATCTATTAAAGGATTATTTTAAATTTGAATTGGGAGATTAATAAAACATAAAACAAATAGTATTATTTTATTTTTTATTAAAAGATTAACTTTGAAACAAGATTGTTAAAATATAATTTTATGAAAAGAAAAGTAAATGCAATTTGGAATGGTGATGGAGAAAATGGTAATGGTTTTTTGAGCGCTCAAAGTGGTGCATTTGTTAAAATGCCTTACAGTTTTAAATCAAGATTTAAAAATGATGACGGTAATCTTGGAACTAACCCTGAGGAGCTTATAGCTGCAGCCCTGTCTGGTTGTTTTAATATGAAGTTGAGTTTTGTTTTAAATGATTCTAACTTTAATCCGGAAGAATTAAACACAAATGCTGTTTTAGTATTTGAAGATGGGAAAATACTTTCTGTAGAACTTAATTTAAAAGCAAAAGTTCCAGGGATTAGTAAAGAAGTCTTTGATGAATTGGCTGAGGAAGCAAAAAAGGACTGCCCCATCTCAGGCGCTTTGAATTGCGAAATTCATTTAAACGCATCATTAATTTAAACTTTTTTATCCTATTTCAAATTAACATATTTAAATAAATAAAAATATTTGGTGTTTCAAAAAGACTTTTTATATTTGGAAAAATTTAAAAAAAAAAGCTTTTGAAGATTAAAATACCTCCTCCTTTAATAGTTGTTTTTTTGACCACCTTAGTTTATTTATCATCTAATTTTATTATTGGATTTGAACTTCCTTTCAGGACTCAAATTTCTATATTATTATTACTTATTGGTCTTTCAGTATTATTTATTCCAGTTTTTCAGTTTTTTAAATCTAAAACAACAATAAATCCTCAAAATTTCAAAAATGTAAATAATCTAGTTTCATCTGGTATATTCAAAATATCAAGGAATCCAATGTACCTAGGAATGTTAATTATTATTATGTCAACAGTAGTTTACTATTTTAATTATTTTTCAGTTTTAACCCCATTTATATTTTATTTTTGGATTAATGAATTTCAAATAAAAAGAGAAGAAAAAAAATTAGAAGAAAAGTTTGGCTCTGATTACAAAAAATACAAATCAAAAACCAGAAGATGGATTTGATTTTTTATAAAAATTAATTTCCTCAAATAATTGAATTTAAAATTAATACTCCAATCAATCCTGTAATTCCAATTGATGTTTCCATTATTGTCCAAGTAAGCAATGTGTCTTTGACAGACAAATTGAAATATTCTTTGAAAAGCCAAAATCCACTGTCATTAACATGAGAAAGCATTAGGCTACCTGAACCGATAGCTAGCACCATTAATTCTGGACTAACATCTCCAAGCTCAACTATTGGAAGGATAATTCCAGCAGTTGTTAAACCAGCAACAGTAGCTGATCCAACACAAAATCTAATAAAAGTGGCAATTAACCATCCAAGAATTAAAGGAGAAATTGTAGATAGTTGCAGAAGATTCCCAACATATTGACTCACGCCACTATCAATTAATATTTGTTTGAGTGCACCAGCTCCTGAAATAATTAGTAGTACCATGGTTATTCCAGTTATTGAACTTGAGAAAGTAGTCATTATTTCTTTCATCTTTTTCCCTTGTGAAATGCCTAATGAATAAATACTATATAAAACTGATATTAGTAGAGCAATTACAGGATTGCCAATAAACTTTATTATTTCGTAAGATGAATTTTTTTCATTGATTAACTCAATAATTATAGTTGAAAATCCAATTAATATTACAGGCATTAAAGCTGTGATTAAACTAATTCTCATACTAGGAAGCTCGTTTGATTCAAATTTTTTTACAGATACAAATTCTTTTAAAGGCTTAGCGTCAACTTTTTTTATAAAATTTGTCAAAATAGGGCCAGAAATTAATATTACAGGAATTGCAATAATAAATCCATAAATTAAAGTTTTTCCAATATCAGCATTAAACATTATAGCCAAAGCACTAGGGGCTGGATGTGGTGGGAGGTATCCGTGAGTTACAGATAATGCAGCTAGCATTGGAAGAGCAATAGAAATAAGTGGAATACCTGTTGAAATGGCTACAGTAAATACAAGAGGGACAAGTATAACAAATCCAACAGAGTAAAACATTGTTATGCCAACAATAAAACCAGTAGTCATTACTGCCCATTTAGTATTTTTTATACCAAATGTATTTACAAGACCAATTGTTATTTTTTGAGCAGCTCCACTATCAGCAACCTGTTTTCCCAACATAGCACCCAAGCCAAGTATCATGACAAGAAACCCTAAAGTATTTCCAATCCCTTTTTCAATTGATGAAACAATTAGATTTAGATCCATTCCTTGTAAAATTCCAATTGAAAGGGATACAATTATAAATGAAATAAAAGCATTTAATTTAAAAAAAAGTATCAATAAAAACAGTAACGAAATTCCAAAACAAACAACAATTAAGGGCATATAAAATTTAATTTCAATAATAGAAAAAATGTATTTGGGCGATACCAGATTTAAGATCAATTCTGTAAATTATGTGATTTTGAACTTTTACATTTTGATTTTTTTCAAAATTTTTTATAGATTTTTGAATTTCTTTTTTTAAATCTGATTCATTTATGGGAATATTTAAAATGACTTTTTTAGTTATTCTGCTATCTTCTGCATGTAGTAGAAACTTTTCAGCAAAAAGCACAGATATACAAACTATAATGTTTATCAATATGAGAGTCAGCCAACCAAACACTCCATCAGTTAAAGCATTAATTACTGAGAGTCCAATTGTAACAAAAAGATATGTTATTTCCTCTGGCAGTACTGATTCAGTTCTGTATCGAATTATACCAAATATAGCAAACAAACCTAGTGCCATTCCAAAATTTAGGTCAATCTTTTTTAATGAAAAACATAAAAAAAACACAATTACACTTATTATTAAAAAAGTTGAAACATGGCGGCTTATTTCTCTGCTGTAGGTAAACACAATTTTAATAAGAATACCAATAAAAAAAGTGTTAAAAAAAAATTTTAACAGCATGTTAATCCATTCATTATTTGTTAATAATTCTTCCATCTAATTAAAATTTTAAAATTCACAATTTGGAATTGCTGATCCGTGAGGGTCTGTTTTTACATTTTTTACAATTTTTTTCATTCTGTTAAAAAATTTAGGATTATTTATATGTTCAATTTCTTCAGCAATTTCATGAACCTCTTTTATTTTAAAACCCATCACATTAACCAGAAATAATTCAGTAAGTCTATGTTTTGAAACAATTTGACGAGCAATAACTTCTCCTTTTTTTGTCAGAAAAATCGGCTTATAAGGCTTATATTCTATCCAACCAAGTTCTTTAAGTTTTTTAAGCATGTTAGAAACAGAAGAATATCCAATACAAAGATGATTTGCAATTAATGAAACAGAAACCTTTTTATTTTCTTCGATAATTTTATATATCAATTTTAAGTAATCTTCTTTGGCTACAGTTTTTTTCATTAATGCTAGGATCTTATTAATAAATATAGTTTAAAAGATTCTAATTAGATAAATTAATTTAAAATTAAATAATAATTAACTTTAAATTTTTTAATTTATTAGATATGTCATTATTTTTTTCTGAGATTGAAAATAAAATAACTGAATTTAAAACCAATAAAATTATCTCTACACGGAAAAGAATTTTAGTAGAAATTATTAATTATATCCAATCTAAAATTGATTTAGAAAAAGAGATTAATTTAAATTTTATTTGTACACATAATTCTAGGAGAAGTCATTTTAGTCAAATATGGGCTCAAGTCCTTGCAGATTATTTTAAAATTAAAAAATTTAAGTCTTTTTCAGGCGGGACAATTTCAACTGAGATTGCTGAAAATGTAATTAATTCATTGATTAAATGCGGGTTTAGGCTAAATTCAAAAATTAGAAAAAAAAATTCAATTTATAAGTTAAGTTATTCTGATCACTTAAATGAAATTTCATGTTTTTCAAAAAAATTCAATGACAAAGTTAATCCAAAAAAAAACTTTGTTGCTTTAATGACATGTTCCTCAGCAGAAAAAAATTGTCCTTTTATTATGGGAGCAGATAAAATAATCTCAATCCCATATGAAGATCCGAAAATTTTTGATAATTCAAGATTTTGTGATAAAGAGTATATGAAAACAAATTTAGTAATTGCTTCTGAAATGTATTATGTTTTTTCATCTTTAAAAGTTTAATCAAAATTTATTTATATTTATTTTAATAATTTATGATAATAAATAACAAAAATATAGATAGCCCATATTACCTAACAGATGAAAACATCAAGTTTTTTAAAAAGAACAAATACATAAAACTTAAAAATGTTTTTAATAAAGAAATAATTCTTCATTACAATAAAGTTATTTCAGGTGTTGTACAGTCATTAAATAAGATTAAAGTTCCAATCGAAAAAAGGGATACATACGGTAAAGCATTTCTTCAACTATTTAACTTGTGGAAAGAAAGTGAAGAAGTTAAACCGCTAATATTCAGTAAAAGATTATCTAAAATTGCATCTGATTTAATGGATGTTTCTGGAGTAAGGCTTTATCATGACCAAGCACTATTTAAAGAAAAAGGAGGAGGAATTACACCATGGCATGCAGATCAATATTACTGGCCCTTAGAAACTGATAAAACCATTACTGCATGGATCCCACTTCAACAGACACCAAAAAGTATGGGTCCCCTTGAGTTTAGTGCAGGGAGTCATAAGATTAATGAAGGGCGTGAATTATCAATCAGTGATGAAAGTGAAAAAGTAATCCATGAAAGGTTAAGAGTAACAGATTTTAACCACGTAATTGAACCATTCGATATTGGCGAGGTAAGTTTTCATTCAGGCTGGGTATTCCATAGGGCAGGTGCAAATAAATCAAATCAAGTCAGAAAAGTAATGACTATTATATATATGGATAGTAAAATGAAATTAAAAAAGCCTGAAAATGATGGTCAACAAAATGATTGGGATACATGGTGTCCTAATGCAAAAATTGGGCAAATTATTAATTCCCCTTTGAATCCAGTTTTATATGAAAGATAATTTATTCAAAAATTAAAATTATAATGCAATCCCTTACAATTGTTTTTGCAATAGCTATTGTTTTTGGAGCTTTAGGGGCATATTTAGCTGAAAAAAAAGGGAGAAAACATTATGAGGGATTCTTATTAGGTTTTTTGTTTGGTTTTTTGGGAATTATTCTTGAATTATTTTTGCCTTCAAAAAAGATTGATAAAAATAAATAAAAGGTTTATTTGATTAAACAATTTTCTTTAAAGTAAGCCCTTGAACCAAAATTGTAAATAGAACAATTACATAGGTTAGAAAAAGTATTAAGGCTTTGCCTTCTCCTATATCGTCAGGTAAATTTAATGCTAAGGCAACACTTAATCCGCCTCTCAACCCTCCCCAGGTTATAATCAATGCGGTTTTTTTTTCAAAATTCTTAAATAAAGATAAAAATGCTATTGGAATAGAAACCCCAATCCATCTAGAACCAACAACCAGAACAATAATAATAAGGGAAATAAATAAAAATGGAATTTGAAAAGATTCAAAAATTGTTATAATTTCTAAGCCAATTAAAATAAATAGTATAGCATTTAAAGTTTCGTCAAGTAAATGCCAAAATTTGTAAACATAATCACTCATTGCTTTTTGAACCCCTTTAGTTTCTTTATCTGCATCTATATTCTGATTTAGAAATAAACCCATCATTACAATACCAAGAACTGCGGAAAAATGAAAATAATGAGAAATAATGGGTAATAATAAAACCAAAGAAATCGTGATTAAAACTTCCAATTCCATATGTTCATTTTCGATATATTTTAGCAATCTCAATCCAAAAAACCCCATAATTGCTCCTAACCCTATGCCCCCAAAAACTTCAGTTATGAATAAGGTGCTAATCTCTATTGCCGTTATATTTTCTAATCCATTTTCTTTAACCCCTAGAAGAGTTAAAAATACGACAACTCCTATTCCATCATTAAACAATGATTCTCCAGCTATTCTTGTCTCGGTAATAGAGGATAAATTCATTTTTTTAATCATTGCTAAAACTGCAATCGGATCAGTTGGAGCAATTAAAGAACCAAATAAAAGACAATCAATATATGAAAGGCCTAAATCATTAAGTCCAAGAAAGGGTTGTTGAATTAGCCAATACATACCTGATCCAACACTAAAGGTGGAAAAAAGAACTCCAAAACTTGCTAAAAGCAAAATTGTTACTTTATCTTTTAGTAACTCATGAACGTTTACACTTATTGCTCCTGCGAATAGGAGAAATGGCAACATAACATTAAAAAGTAAATCACTAAAATCGAATTCTTTAGTAATCGCAGTTACCGTTTGAAAAACAGCAGGAAAAATAATCCCAATAATTAGTACAATTAAAGACAACAAAAGAGCTAAAATCATTAGACCAATTGTGGTAGGTAATTTTAATAAGCGAAGGTTTATTAATGAAAAAACTGACGCTAAACATAATAAAATAGTAGATAATTCAAGAACGCCCATTGTCTGAATTTTTATTAAATATAGTTTTTAATTATTTATTATAATTAGAAGAGTGAAGTTTACTTATATATTTACCAATCATGTCAAATTCAAGATTAACAACTGAGCCTTTTGAAATCATATGGAAATTTGTGTTTTTATATGTGTAGGGGATTATTGCTACTGAAAAGCTTCTTTTATCTGAATCCACAACTGTTAAACTTACTCCGTTAATTGTAATTGAGCCTTTTTCAATGGTTATATTTTTTCGGTTTTCCGAATATTCAAAAGAAAATATCCAACTTCCTCCATCTTCTATAACACTGGTGCAAATTCCTGTTTCATCTACATGTCCTTGCACAATGTGCCCATCAAGTCTATCTCCAATTCTTAGTCCTCTTTCAAGATTAATAATATCTCCAGTTTTTAATAATCCTAAGTTAGTTTTTTTGAGAGTTTCATTAATTGCTTGAACTGAGTAAATGTCTTTGTTTGTAGAAATTACCGTAAGGCATACACCATTATGAGAAATACTTTGATCAATCTTTAATTCTTTTGTCAAATCACTTTTAATATCAAATTTTATATTTTGATTTGTTTTACTTATTTGTTCAATTTTTCCAAAAGACTCAATAATACCTGTAAACATTACTTGAAATATTCATTAAATTTGATTTTTCAAAAGTAATAATAAATCAAGTATTTATGGGATCATTTAAAAAAATTAAAGTTGGAATTTCAATTGGAGATCCTAATGGAGTTGGAATTGAAGTCATATTAAAGACTTTTGGAGATAAAAAAATGTTTGCTTTTTTTGTTCCAATCGTGTTTGGTAATTATGACCTTATTCGTTTTCAAAGAGATCATTTTAATTTCAAAATACAAATTAACTCAATTAAAGAAACAAAAGAAGCTTTAGAAAACTCATTGAATTTAATTGATGTCTATGATAAAAAGTTTAATGTAAAATTTGGTAAAAGTCAAAAAGATGCTGGTAAAGTTTCTTTAGCTTCCCTCGAAGCATCAACTTATGCTCTAAAAAAAGGATTTATTTCATTACTGGTAACAGCTCCAATAAATAAGAATAATATTCAATCAAATAAATTTAATTTTAAAGGGCACACACAATATTTTGAAAGTAAATTAAAAGGGGAAAGTATTATGCTTATGATAAGTGATAAATTAAAAATAGGTTTAATAACAGATCATTTACCTTTAAATAAAGTTGTTTCTTCACTTTCGGAAGATTTGATAAATAAAAAAATAAGGTTGTTGTACAATTCACTAAAAAAGGATTTTAAAATTTTCAATCCTAAAATAGCAGTTTTGTCAATTAATCCTCACGTGGGGGATAATGGAGTTATTGGAGTTGAAGATGATGAAATATTAATTCCAATATTGAATAAAATTAAAAAAAAATTAAAAGGTTTATACGGGCCTTTTTCATCTGACAGTTTTTTTGGATCTAAGTCTTTTTTAAAATATGATGCCGTAATCGCAATATATCATGATCAAGGATTAATTCCGTTTAAAACTCTTTCTTTCGGTAATGGCGTTAATTTCACCGCTGGATTAAACAAGATCAGGACTTCACCTGACCATGGGACCGGATATGAAATAGCTGGGAAGGGTATAGCTAGCAAAAAATCTTTTGTTGAAGCCTTAAATATAGCTAAATATATTTTCATTAATAGAAGCCTTTAGAACATTATTTTTTATTGTCCCTTTAATATTTAACTTTTCTAGACTTTTTTTTATTAAATTTGCTGGCTATTTCATAATTATGGATCCTCTTGCTAAATATGATATAAAGTTTATTGGATTAAAGGATGGAATTCATAATTTTGATTTTGAAATTGACAATCAGTTCTTTGACATTTTTAATTACACAGAATTAAATAACTGTAGGATAAAATCTATTGTTCAATTAGATAAAAAATTAAACCTATTAAAACTTAAATTTTATTCAAAGGGATCTATAAATATTAATTGTGATTTATCAAATGAACCTTTCGATTATATAATAGATGAAAAATATGAAATTGTTGTTAAGTTTGATGATAGATTTAATAATGATAATGACGAAATACTTATTTTAGAGCATGGGAGTTATAAAGTAAATATAGCTCAGTACATTTATGAAATGATTGTTTTATCAGTACCTATAAAAAAGTTACACCCAGGGATTGAAAATGGTACATTAAAATCAAATATTTTGAAAAAGCTCGAAGAGTTGAGTCCAACATCAAGAATTAAAAATAAGGATCCAAGGTGGAATAAATTAAAAGACTTATTGAAATAATTAAAATATAATTAAAATGGCACATCCAAAAAGAAAAATTTCTAAAACAAGAAGAGATAAAAGAAGAACACATTACAAAGCTTCACTCTCTCAAATTGCTATAGACAAAACAACTAATGAAGCTCATTTATATCATCGTGCACATTGGTATGATGGCAAATTGTATTATAAAGGTAAAGTAGTTATTGATAATGAGGAACCTGCAGAGGTTTAAACTTAAATTTTAATTTTTATTTTCTTCTAAAACTCTTATCTTCACTTACTGAGCGGTTAATTATTTTTAAAAAAAGATAACAATAAAGTTCTAAATTAGAAATAATGGATATTAATGAAATAAAAAATCTAATAAAGTTTGTTTCTAAATATAAGGTTGAAGAAGTAAAATTAGAAATAGGAGGCACTAAAATATCCATTAAAACAGGTTCTTCATCAAAATCTAACAAAGAATCTTCAGCTGTAGTTACAAATTTAAAAACTGCAGATATCAATAAAATAAGTTTATCTTCACAGGAAGTTACTCATGAGGATATATCGTCATTAAAGACTGATGAAATTGAAAACTATAATGAAAATTTAATTACTGTTAAATCTCCTATTATTGGAACTTTTTATACAAAACCCTCTCCTGATAAGGATCCATATGTTACAGTTGGTTCACAAGTAAAGCAGGGTGATATTCTTTGCGTAATTGAAGCTATGAAGCTTTTTAATGAAATTGAATCTGATATTGAAGGTAGAATTGTAAAGGTCTTAGTTGAAGATTCCACTCCTGTTGAATTTGACGAACCTCTCTTTTTGATAGAACCAATTTAACATTACGATGTTTTTCAAGAAAATATTAGTTGCAAATAGAGGTGAAATTGCTCTTCGGATAATAAGAACTTGTAAGGAAATGGGGATTAAGTCAGTTGCTGTTTATTCAAAAGCTGACGAAGAGAGTTTACATGTGAAGTTTGCTGATGAAGCTGTTTGTATTGGTCCTCCATCAATAAAAGATTCATATTTAAAAACATCCAATATTTTAGCTGCTGCTGAGATTACTAATTCTGATGCTATTCATCCAGGATATGGGTTTTTATCCGAAAATGCAAAATTTTCTAAAATGTGTGAAGAACATAAAATTAAATTTATTGGAGCTTCATCAGAAATGATTAATAGAATGGGAGACAAAGCCGAAGCAAAAAACACTATGAAAATGGCTGGAGTCCCAATTATTCCTGGTTCTGAAGGGAAAATAGAGAACTTTAAAGAAGCTATGAGAATTGCTAAGAAAATTGGTTTCCCAGTCATGCTAAAGGCTTCAGCTGGAGGAGGGGGGAAAGGGATGAGATCAGTTTGGACATTAAATGATTTGGAAAAAGCATGGGAAAGTGCAAGGAAAGAATCTTTAGCCTCGTTTGGTGATGATTCTATGTATATCGAAAAATTAATTCAGGAACCAAGGCATATAGAAATTCAAGTTGTTGGAGATAGTTTTGGCAATGCTTGTCATTTATCTGAAAGAGACTGTTCAATTCAGAGAAGACACCAAAAATTGACTGAAGAAACTCCATCACCTTTTATGACAGATTCTTTAAGAAAAAAAATGGGGAAAGCAGCAGTAAAGGCTGCAGAATTCATTAAATATGAAGGTGCTGGTACAGTTGAATTTTTAGTAGACAAGAATAGAGATTTTTATTTTATGGAGATGAATACAAGAATTCAAGTTGAACATCCTATTACTGAACAAGTAATGGATTTTGACTTGATTAGAGAGCAAATTAAGGTTGCATGTGGTGAATCATTATCAGGAATAAATTATTTCCCTAAATTGTTTTCAATAGAATGCAGAATTAATGCTGAGGATCCATTTAATGATTTTAGCCCATCTCCCGGAAAGATTTCAAATATTAATATGCCAGGAGGCCATGGAATCAGGATTGATACACATGTATATTCAGGATATACAATTTCCCCTTATTATGATTCAATGATAGCAAAACTAATTACTACTGCTCAAACCAGAGAAGAGGCTATAAATAAAATGAAAAGAGCTTTAGACGAGTTTGTTATTGAAGGAATTTCAACGACGATACCTTTTCACAGAAAGCTGATGGATGATCCAAACTATATATCTGGTAATTATACAACTAAATTTATGGATGAATTTCAATTATAAATTTGAAACTATTTCCATTTTTGATTAACTATATATTCAGCAATTTGGATTGTATTTGTAGCAGCACCTTTTCGCAAATTATCTGATACTATCCACAAATTAATAGAATTTGGATTTGAAAAATCTTTTCTAATTCTTCCAACAAAAACTTCATTTTTGCCTTCAGCAAATATGGGCATTGGATATTTATTAGTTTTAGGATCATCTTCTAGAATTACACCAGGGGTTGAATCTAGTAAATTTTTGATTTCTGAAATAGGAGCACTTTTTTTTAATTCAATATTGACGGATTCACTGTGACCTCCAACTACCGGAATTCTAACCGCCGTTGCAGTAACTCCTATCTTATAATCAGAGAGAATTTTATGAGTTTCATTAACTAATTTCATTTCTTCTTTAGTATATCCATTTTCTTGAAAAACATCACAATGAGGAATTGCGTTTTTATGAATTTGATAATTATAAGCCATTGAACCTTCCTTATTATGATATTCATTTTCAAGTTGTTTAACGGCTAACATACCAGTTCCAGTAATTGATTGGTAAGTAGATATAATTATTCTATTAATACCATATTTCAAATGTAAAGGAGATAAAACCATTAATAATTGAATTGTGGAGCAGTTAGGATTAGAAATAATTCTATCATTTTCTGTTAATTCAGATGAGTTTATTTCTGGGATTATAAGTTTTTTATTTGGATCCATTCTCCATGCTGATGAATTATCAATTACAATTGTATCTTGATCAGCAAATTTTGGGGCCCACTTAAGTGAGATTTCACCTCCAGCTGAAAAAAGAGCAATGTCAGCTTTTTCATTTATTGCAGATTCAATACTTACAATATTATATTCTACCCCTTTAAAATTGACAGTTTTCCCAAATGAGCGCTCAGATGCGACTGGTATTAATTTTGAAATAGGGAAATCCCTTTCTTCTAAAACCTTTAACATTATTTGACCAACCATTCCAGTTGCTCCTACTAAAGCTATTTTCATTTTTTTGACAAACTTAATTATAAAAAAAGTTAAATTAACAACAATTTCAATTGTTTTAAGTACTTAATTTACAAATAAAACAAAATTAAATTATTCTACTATTTTTCTATTGATTCTTTGAGATATACCCGAAATTAATTCATAGGAAATTGTACCCACATTTTCAGCAACCTCATTAGGTGGAATTTGATCTCCAAAAATTGTAACAATATCACCTTCATAACTTCTAATTCCGGTTAAATCTATCATCATCATGTCCATACATATATTTCCAATAATATAAGATTTTTGTTTATTTATTATTACTGGTATATTTTTTTTGCCATAAATTCTTCCAATACCATCATAATGACCAATTGGTATAATTCCAATTTTTGATTTTTGATTTGAAATCCAACCAATATTATATCCTACACTTTCCCCTTTGTTGATAAAATGAATTTGAATTATTGGAGCTTTAAGTGATAAAACTTGCTTAAGTTCTAAATCCCAAATTCTAGAATTTGAATTTCCAAAAAGACCAATACCTGGCCTTACCGCATCATATTGAAATTCAGGATAATTAAATATTCCTGATGTATTTAATAAATGAAACCCAATCTCTGGTTTGATATCTTTTGTTAGGATTAGTTTTATTTTTTCAAAAAGATTGACTTGATTATCAGTAAATTTACAAGGCCTTTTATTTTCTGATGCTCCAAGGTGAGAATAAATGCTAATTATATTAAAAAAACTTGAATATGATTTTCTGGATATTAAATAACAGTCGGAAAAATTAAATCCTAGTCTATTTAGTCCAGTGTTAAATTTGATATGTATTGGATAATTCTGAATTTTAAATTTTTCAAGAATTTCCTCAATTTTTTCCAGAAGAGATTTTGAATATATAGCAGGCTCAAATTTATGTCTTACTATTAATTCAAGATTTTTAATATTTGGATAAAAAATCATTATTGGTGTTTGAATTCCTGCATTTTTTAATTCAATGGCTTCTCTAGTATATGCTACTGCAAAACGATTAACCCCCAAAGCAACTAGTTTTCTTGCAATTATAATTCCATCAGACCCATATCCATTAGATTTAATTACAGGGATTATTCTAGTTGAAGACAATAATTTTGATTTTATTGTATTAAAATTTTTTTCGAGATTAATTAGATTTATTTCAAGATATGGGCCGTAAGTTTCCATTATAAATTTTCAAGTATTTATATACGAATTTATTAAAGTTCTAAAAAAACATTTTGTAAATTCAATTGAATTTTTAAAATCTTTTCAAAGGTAATTTAAGTAATAAAAAAGTAATATTAATATGATAAGGGATATTGAAAAAGAGATTAAATCTATAGCTAAAGGTATTCTTGAAACAGAAGGTTTCCTTGAAATAAAAGAAAATATTGAAAGAATTGAAAGTTTATATAAGAAGTCTTTAATATATCATTTTTTATCAGAAAAAAATAAAAAAATTGAGAAAAGTAAAAAGACAGAAGCATCAGATGATAGTTTAGGTGATAAAATAACTTCTGCAAAAATACCTGAGTTTATAAAGAAAGGGAATAGTGATAATAAAGTTTTTAAATCAAAAAAAACTATTAACGACCTGTTTTCTAAAGATTTCAACATAGGGCTTAATGACAGATTAGTTTTTATAAAAAACTTATTTGATTCAAATGAAGAGGACTATCAAAGAGTGATTTCTCAACTTAGTACTTTTCAAAATTGGGAAGAAGCGGAGTCTTTTATTAATAAGTTTATCAAGCCCGATTACAGATATTGGAAGGGGAAAGATGCTTTCGAAAAGAGATTTCTCTCTTTTGTTAAAAATAATTTTCAATAAAAATAATTTAACAACTTAATGGGCGATAATCTATCTAAAATTCTTTATGTAATTCCAACTCCAATTGGTAATTTAAAGGATATAACTTTAAGAGCAATTGAAGTTCTTAAATCAGTTGATTTAATTATTGCGGAAGATACGAGAAATAGTAAAAAATTATTAAGTCATTACGAAATTAATGTTCCTATAAAAAGCTATCATATGTATAATGAGCATACAAAAGTTAATTTTTTTATTGATAAATTATTAAATGGTGAAAAAATTGCCTTAATATCTGATGCAGGTACTCCCTCTATTTCAGACCCAGGGTTTTTAATTATTAGGGAGGCAATTAAAAATAAAATAAAAGTAGAATGTTTACCTGGCGCAACCGCACTTATACCGGCAATTGTATCGAGTGGATTGTCAACTGAAAGATTTGTATTTGAGGGATTTTTACCTTCAAAGAAAGGAAGAAAATCAAGAATTAAAAGCTTATTAACCGAAAAACGAACTATTATTTTTTATGAATCTCCTCACAAGATTATAAAAACATTAAATGAATTAAAAAAGTATTTTGGGGATAGAAGAAAAATTTCTATATCAAGGGAAATGACTAAAATATTTGAGGAGACTTTTAGAGGCAACCTTGAAGATTCAATTCTATATTTTGAAAATAAAAAACTTAAAGGCGAGTTTGTAATATGCTTGTCAGGAACTCCTCGGAAAGAAAATGAATTGGAATAGCATTTTAAAAAATTCAATAAAAGTAAACTTACTTGAGAAAGAATTAAATATTTCAAAATTAATTGCTCAATTATTAGTAAATAGAAATATTAATGATTTTGAAACAGCTAAAAAATTTTTTAGGCCTTCTGTTGATGATCTGTATGATCCTTTTTTAATGAAAGAAATGCATGAGTCAGTTTTGAGAATTGAGAAAGCAATAGAAAAAAAAGAAAAAATAATGATATATGGAGATTATGATGTTGATGGAACAACTTCTGTTACTTTATTACATAGTTTTTTTTCAAACTATTTCAATCATGTTCTCCCTTATATGCCTGATAGAAAAAATGAAGGTTATGGAATATCACTACAAGGCATTAAAAAGGCAAAAGAGAGTAATATCTCTTTGATAATTGCCATAGATTGTGGTATCAATGCAATTGATGAAGTAGATTTCGCTAAAAAAAATGGAATTGATTTTATAATATGTGATCATCATTTACCTTCAAAAAAACTTCCTAATGCAATTGGTATTCTAAATCCTAAAAGATCAGATTGTGCATATCCTTTTAAAGAATTATGTGGCTGTGGAATTGGATTTAAGTTGATCCAAGCTTTTTACCTAAAATGGGGATTAGATTTTAAAAATATTATTAAATATACTGATCTAGTAGCAATTGCAATAATTTCAGATATAGTCCCTGTTGTTAATGAAAATAGAATTATTAGTTATTTGGGAATTAAACAATTGGAAAGGAATAATAGATTGGGGTTAAGACCTTTAATTGATACTTTGAATAAACCTATTAAAGCCTCAGATATTGCTTTTAAAATAGCCCCAGTTATAAATGCTGCAGGGAGGTTAAATCATGCTAAAGTAGCATTTAAAATGATGTCATCTACAAATATTGATTATGCTAAAAAAATATATATTTTTTTAAATGATTTAAATAAAAAAAGAAGATCAATCGAAGAATTAATCACTAAAGAGGCTTTGGATCAAATTGAATTACTAGGAGATGTTGAAAATAGTTCTTCAGTTGTTTATAAGAATGATTGGAATAAAGGAGTCATAGGTATAGTAGCATCAAGATTAATAGAAAAATACTACAGGCCCACAATTGTTTTTACTGCTGAGGGTAAAAATCTTGTTGGTTCAGTTAGATCAGTTAAAAATTTTGACATATATAAAATCCTAGAAAAATGCAGCAATAATATTATTGAATTTGGAGGGCATAAATATGCTGCAGGTGTAACTATCAAAAAAAATAATTTTAACTCTTTTAAAAAATCTTTTGAGGATGCCGTTAAAAATAATATACAAGATTTTAATAAAGTTCAAGTTTTACCATATGATACTGAAATTTATTTTGATGAGATTAACTTTAAAACATACAGAATAATTTCTCAAATGGGCCCTTTTGGTATTTCAAATTTAAAGCCTGTTTTTATTTCTAAAAAATGTCAAGAAAAAACTAAGACAACTCTTGTTGGTAAAAATAAAGAACATTTGAAATTATTAATAAAAGACAAGAAAGGTAAAATTATGCCTGGAATTGCTTTTAATAAAGCATCATATATAGATAAAATAGGGGGAAATGTATTATTTGATATTTTATACACTATAGATGAAAATAATTGGAATGGAGAAAAATTTTTACAGCTTATAATAAAAGATTTTAAAATAAATAACCCTCCTTTTTAATAAGCCTAAAAAAAGGGGGGAGTAAAAATTTAAATTATTTTTTAAAAAATTTAATTAAATTTTCAGTCGAAGGATCATGTTTATTTTTTTTATTTTTTTTTATCTCATCTAAAATATTTTTAGCAAGATCTTTTCCCAATTCAACACCCCATTGGTCATATGAAAAAATATTCCATATATATCCTTGGACAAAAATTTTATGTTCATACATTGAGATTAAACTTCCTAAAGAATGAGGAGTTAGTGAATCAATCAAAATTGATGTTGAAGGTCTATCTCCATTAAAAACCTTAAAAGGAATAAGTTTTTCAATCTGATCTAAGGGCATTTTTTTTGAATTTAATTCTTCTTTTACTTCCAATTTATTTTTCCCTTTCATTAATGCCTCAGTTTGAGCGATAAAATTTGACATTAATTTTTCATGATGTTCAGTATTTTTATGTAATGAGTTTTTAAATCCAATAAAATCTATGGGTATTAATTTTGTTCCTTGATGCAATAATTGAAAAAATGCATGTTGAGAATTAGTCCCTGATGCGCCCCAAATAATCCCTCCAGTTTGATATGAAATAGATTTCCCAGACCTATCTATGCTTTTTCCATTGCTCTCCATTACAGCTTGTTGAAGATACGATGGAAATTTATTTAAGTATTCAGTGTATGGAATTATAGCTTCGGTTTCAGCATTATAGAAGTTGTTATACCAAATGCTAATTAAAGCAAGAGTTACAGGGATATTTTTTTTGAAATCAGAATTTTTAAAATGTTTATCCATGTCCTTAGCTCCATTAAGTAATTTCTCAAAATTTGACGGCCCTATTGAAAGAGCTATTGAAAGACCAACTGAGCTCCAAAGTGAGAATCTCCCACCAACCCAGTCTTTCATTGGGAAAATGTTTTTTGGATCTATACCAAAATCTATTACTGCATTTATATTAGAGGAAACTGCAACAAAATGTTTTGGAATCTCTTTTTTGGATGAATAACTTAAAAACCATTTTTTAAAAGTATTAGCATTAGTAATTGTTTCTTGAGTTGTGAATGTTTTGGAAACAATTATGAATAATGTTGTTTCAGGATTTAGTTTTTTTAAAATTTCATTGATATGATCTCCATCTATATTTGAAGCAAAATGGACTTTAAGGTGATTGGAGTAATAAGCCAATGCAGCAGTTACCATTGAAGGCCCAAGATCTGAACCACCTATTCCAATATTCACTATATCTTTTATCTCTTTCCCAGTAAATCCTTTGTGATTTCCATTAATTACATTTTCACAGAATGAATATAGTTTTTCTTTATTTTCATGTATTTCAGGGATTATATTTTCACCATCAACTATTATTTCCTCTGATTTTTCTGATCTTAGGGCAGTGTGAAGGACAGATCGATTTTCAGTTTCATTGATTTTAGATCCTTTAAAATGATTATTAATCGCTTCTTTTAGTCCAAGTTCATTAGATAAATTTATCAACAAATCAATTGTTTTTGTTGTTATTTTATTTTTTGAAAAATCAATTAAAAAATTTCCCCATTCAATTTTTAAATCTTTAAATCTGTCAGGATTTTTATTAAAAAGTCCATAAATTTTTTCACTTGAAATTTTTTCAAAGTGGATTTTTAGATCTTCCCAAGATTTTGATAATATAGGATTGGTTTTTTTTAGGGGCATAAAGTTAGTTATAAGTGATTTTTTAATTATAGACTATGCAATTTAACTGATTTTTGATAGGTTTCACATAAGTTAAAAATTTATTTTTTAAAGATTTTGAGATTGGCTTAGCTTCTGGGAGCTTTTGTTTAAACGGATCTACTTGATGCCCATTTTTCCAAAATCTGTAGCATACATGTGGTCCAGACGTATACCCTGTCATTCCGACCCAACCAATTACATCTCCTTGTTTAACGTATTGACCTACTTTTACTTTTCTTTTTCTCATGTGAAGATATTGAGTGCTATATTTGTTATTGTGTTTTATGGTAACATAATTCCCATTCCCTTTTGAATAACTCGATTTTAAAACAGTTCCATTTGCAGTGGTCATTATTGGAGTACCAACTGCTGCTGCAAAATCTGTCCCCTTATGGGCTTTAACTCTTCCATAAAGAGGAATTCTTCTTTTTAAATTATATCTAGATGAAACTCTACCAAATGACACAGGGGCTTTTAAAAAAGCTCTCCTTAAATTTTTAGCAGACTGATCGAAATAATCAATTATTCCTTTAGTACTATCAGTTTGGAATTCATATGCTTCTATGATTTGTCCTTTATGTTCAAAAGAAGCAGCTTTAATGTTTTTAATCCCTATTGAAATAGTGTCATCAACAAATTTTTCAGTATAAATTATTTTAAAACGATCACCTTTTTGTAGCCTAAAAAAATCTATGGTCCAGGCATAGATATCTGAAAGATAATAAGTCAAAGCTTCATTATATCCTCTGTCAAGCATAGTTTGGTAGAGAGAACTTTCTATTGTACCTGAGGCTTCCATTTGAACTGTTCTAGCAGGCTTATTTTTTTTTAATCCATAAATACTATCTCTTAATTGAACAATGGTATAACTTTGAATATCTTTTTGATAAATAAAAACCTTTGGAGCTTTTATAGTATCTTTTGAAAATAGCAGAGTATAGGGTTTACCAATTTGTAGTTTTTTTACAGAAACTTGTGTTTTAATTTTTTGTAATATTTTGTGTACTTCTGGGTAATCTATAAAGTTTTCTTCTAAAATAGATCCAAAAGTATCACCTCGTTTGATTTTTTTTTTTTTAACAATAAAATCATTTAAATTATATCCAAATTTCATATTTGGAGGTAAATCAATAATTTTATTTTTAACGACTTTATTTTCGAGTTTATCAGATTTCTTACAAGAAGTGATAGATTGAAGAAGAACTGTTAAAATTAAAAATGTAATTAAAAATTTAAAATTATTCATCCCTTAATTGTATATTAAATGGGTTATTAAGGTTTTTAAAATTTTCAAGATCACATTTTATTGATCCAACTGCCAAGTCAGCTTGAAGTCTTACAGGCAGCCTGTTTTTATCATTGGATATCCATAGATTAACACTTTCTTGTTCTTTAAATACTCTACCGCTTTGGACGTAAGGTCTAAATTTAAGACACTCAACGTTTCCAAATTTAGTTTCTAAAATTTCTTTACCTAAAAATTTAAGTTTAAATAAATAATTTTCATTGTCAAAGAACATATTCAAACCAATAGTTTGATTAATTTTAATTTTAGATGTATCATAAAAACTCCTTAAATAATAATATGCTGAAATTAAGTCTTGTACGTTTTTTTTAATGGGATAATCATTCTTAGTATTATTTTTTTTATCATGTACTCTTGCTATTCTTTTTTCATGATCAAAAAATATCTCATTATTTTTTGTGTATCCTCCCTCATATATATCTCTTATAAACCTGTATGGCAAACCATTTTTTTGATCAAAAAAACTTTCATAATAGTCTTCAACTTTAAAAAATAACCTTGCTAGCCCCACTGTTTTCCCGTACCCTTGGGCATGGAATACAGGTCTAGAGTTAATTGTGTCTGCGTCTATCTTCAAAGAAATATAACTGGTATTAAAAACACCATAATAAACTCTAAATTCAAACCATTCTCCATTTTTAAAAGCATTAAGACTTGTTGGGGTTTCAGGAATAGAATCAGAAAGAATTTTTTGACTAAAAAGGTCAGAAAAGCTTAAAACAAAGCATATTAACAATATTAGGTATATAAAACGCATAAGCTTCAATACAAAGATAAAAGAATTTTACATTTTTTAAATTAAATATATGTTATAAAACTTTTAATGATTTAGTTAATATTTTTTAATGTTTCAAAAAGTTTATTTCCTCTTTTTGGGCCTAGAACAATTGAGATTTCATTAAGTGAGGCAGCTTTAATTCGTTTAAAAGACCTGAAATGATTTAGCAATAAGATCTTATTCTTGGGACCAATACCTTTAATACTATCAAGTTTTGAATTTAAAGCATTTTTACTCCTTTTATTTTTATGAAATGCTAGGCTAAACCTATGCGCCTCATTCCTTAAATGTTGAATTATTTTTAACGTTTCAGATCTTTTATCAAGATATATTGGGGTAGGATCACCAGGGCAAAAGATTTCCTCAAGACGTTTTGCAATTCCAATTACTGACATTTTATTTGTTAGTTTAAGTTTCTCCAAACTTTTCATAGTAGATGAAATTTGTCCTTTTCCACCATCAATAATTATTAATTGAGGTAATTCACAATTTTCATCAACTAGTCTTTTATATCTTCTAAAAACGACTTCCTCCATAGAAGCAAAATCGTCGGGTCCTTTTACATTTTTGATGTTATAATGCCTATAATCTTTTTTACTTGGCTTACCATTTTTAAATACAACACAAGCAGCTACTGGATTTGAGCCTTGTAAATTAGAGTTATCAAAACATTCAATTAATCTTGGTTCTTGGACTAATTTAAGATCAGTTTTTATCTGATTCATTATTCTTGAGGTGTGTCTTTCTGGATCTACAATTTGAATTTGTTTAAATTTTTCCATCCTAAAATACTTTGCATTTCTTTCAGATAGGTCGATAAGTTTCTTTTTATCACCTGATTTAGGAACAGATATTTTTATTTTTGAGCCTAAATCAATTTTAAAGGGCAGGTAAATTTCTTTTGAGTTAGATTTAAATTGTTGTCTTAATTCAACTACAGCAAGTGATAGTAATTCCTTATCTGTCTCCTCTAATTTTTTTTTGATTTCAATTGTACGTGACCTAATTATAGAACCATAAGCTACTTGAAAAAAGTTAATGTAACCATAACTTTCATCAGAAATTATTGAAAATACATCAGTATTATTAATTTTTGAATTAACCACTGTAGATTTTGATTGATAGTTTTTTAAAGATTCTAATTTTTCTTTTATTTTTTGGGCTTTCTCAAATTCCATTTTGACTGAATGAATTTTCATCTCAGATTTAAGTTTTTCAATTGACGTTTTAAAATTACCATTGATAAGGTTTTTAATGGATATCTTATTTTCCTCAAATTTTTTTTTTAATTCAGAGGCATCATTCATTTTCATGAGGTGATTTAATTCATGATTTAAAAATGGATATAATTCTTTTATTAGATCTAAGAGGGTATACACAGTTTTAACATTTGGATATGGCCCAAAATATAAAGATCCATCTTTTATAACTTTTCTTGTGGAAAAAACTTTGGGGGAAGGATCTTTTTTAAGACAGATCCATGGGTAAGTTTTGTCATCTTTAAGTAACACATTATACCTTGGTTTATATTTTTTAATTAAACTATTTTCTAGTAATAAAGCATCCATTTCGGTATTGACAACGATATATTCAATTTCAAAAATATTTTTCACTAATATTCTGGTTTTATTATTAGTGTGGTTTTTATTAAAATATGAAGAGACTCTTTTTTTTAAATTTTTTGCTTTTCCAACATAAATTATTTCTTTTTTGTCATTATAAAATTGATAAACCCCTGGAGAGTTTGGTAAAGATTTTAAAAAGATTTTAAAATTATTCATTTTTTATTCTTTCAAATTTTTCAAAAATTTTCCTTGAACGAAAATAATTATTTTCTTTGTTACTTCAATTTTAAAAAATGGACAAATTATTTTTAAGAGAAAAGTACCAAAAGTTAAGGGGGAGGATTTCTGAAAATTCAGTTATGGAAAAAAGTATCTCGATTGCAAACAAGTGTCTAGAATTACCAATTTGGGAAAAGAAATATTTCCATCTTTTTTTGTCATCAAAAAAATTAAATGAAGTTGAAACTAAATATTTATTATCAATTCTTTACGGGAAAGACAAGCTAATTGTCATTCCAAAAGTCAAAAAGGGTGCAGATATTTTAGAGAGTTTTCTTTTAACTGACGAAACAAAATTAAAAATCAGTAGTCTTGGTATTCCAGAACCAATTGAAGGGATTTTTGTAGATCCAAAAAAGATTGATGTGGTTTTTATCCCTTTGTTAGCTTATGATTTTGAAGGAAATAGAGTTGGTTATGGGAAAGGTTATTATGATAGATTTCTAAAAAACTGTAATTCTAAATGTCTTAAAATAGGAGTTTCATTTTTTAATGCAGAAAAAAAAATTAGTGTTAGTAAATTAGATGTAAATTTAAATTATTGCATCACTCCAGATAAAATTTATTCTTTCCTTTAATTAAAAAGTTTTTTATTGAAAAAAATAAGGATTCCAACTCCGATACTTATGGAAGTATCAGCAATATTAAATACGTATTTAAAAAAAGTGAAATTATTTCCACCTATATATGGAATCCAATTCGGCCATTCCCAGCTAAAAAGTGGAAATTGAAGCATATCAACAACATGGCCAAAAAGAAACGGGGCATATCCATTTTCAGGAAAAATTTCTGCAATTTGACCATAGCTATGAGTAAAAATTACTCCATAAAATATAGAATCTATGATATTTCCAATAGCTCCAGCAAGGATTAAGGATAAAGCTAAAACTTTAAGATTAGAAGAATTTGATTTAATGGTTTTAACCAACCAATTTCCAATAAAAATAATTGCAATGACCCTAAGGAGAGTTAAAAATAATTTGCCATTTTCTTCAGAAAGAAATGGAATGAAATCATTAATTTTAGTACCCCATGCCATTCCTTTATTTTCTATAAATAAAAGTTTAAAAAATCCCCAATCAACAATAGCATCTGAACCATACATTGATAAAGGGAAGTTCATTTTTATATATATTTTAGACCATTGATCAAAAAATAAGATTAAAATGATAATTATAAAAACTGTCCAACCTGATAATTTACGAAAGCTTAAGTTCATTTTAATAAATAGATCAATTTTACAAATTTAAATTTTTATTAATAACCATAAAATATCTTACCAGTTTTAGTTTTAAAATTAAGATTAGATAAATCTTTAGATTTTTTATTCGTCAAATATAAATTTGCTTTATTGGTATTTATTTTAGTAGTGCTTGATATATGCCTTAAAAAAATTTTCCCTTTTTTTTGCATAATTGAAATAAATTTATGTTTTCCATCTAAATCAAATTCAGCATCTTCAACCTCAAAGAACACTTCAATGTTTTTAGGTATTTTAACAAAAATAGATGATGAATGAACTTTATGAACACTAAGCTTATCTTTTGGTTTTAAAATAGCAGGATTTAATATTTCTTTAATATATAGTGTTTTCTTTTCAATTTTTGAGCTTAATATAATATGAGATGAATACTCGCCAGAAAGATTCATGAAAATTTCAATTGAATTATTTTCACCGTTAATTAAGCTTATTTTACTTGAAAAAGGAATATTTAAAATTAGTTTGTTGACTAGTTTGCTCTCCCATTTTTTATTAATAAAGTCTTGGCTTAATGAAAAATTAAAAAAGATTATTGAAATAAAGAAAAAAGCAATTATTTTTGAATTTTTTTTGCCTCTATACTTAATGTTGCGTGCGGGACTAACATCAAGCGTTCTTTTTGAATTAGTTTTCCAGTTACTCGACATATTCCATAAGTCTTATTTTCAATTCTAACTAGGGCACTTTTTAAATCACGAATAAATTTTTCTTGACGAATTGCTAATTGAGTATTAGCTTCTTTTGACATAGTCTCAGAACCTTCTTCAAAAGCTTTAAACGTAGGAGATGTATCATCAGTGCCATTGTTTCCATCATTTTTATATGAGCTTTTTAAAAGGGTGAGATCTTTTTGGGCAGTATAAATTTTGTCTTCTATTAATTTTTTGAACTCAGAAAGTTCCTTCGAATTGTAATTGGTTTTAATTTTTGTCATATCAAATTTTTTTAATAGAAATTCTAGTATTTATATCATCAAACTCAACATCTATTCCCTCAGATAAATCTTCTTTAAAATTAACATCAACAGCTAATGTTTCAGATTTAATATAGTCAAGATGTTCATCTAAAACAGGCTTTAATTTTTTATTATTTTTCAAATATATAATAATTTTATCTGTAACCTCAAGTTTAGCATCTTTTCTAAAATTTTGAATTCGATTAATTAATTCTCTGGAAACACCTTCATTAATTAAGCTTTGATTGATTTTTATATCAAGAGCCACAGTGAATCCTGAGTTTTTTGCAACTGTCCACCCATCAATATCTTTTGAAATAATATTTACATCAGATAGTTTAATAGGGATATATTCATTATCAATTTTAATTTTTAAAATTTCATTTTTCTCTAGTTCATGAATTTTTTCAGGTGTAAAATTTTCTATGATTGAACTAACCTTTTGAAGTTTTTTCCCAAACTTAGGGCCTAGTAATTTGTAATTTGGTTTAATTTCTTTTTGCAATAAGTTATTCGTGTTGTCAATAAATTCAATTTCTTTAACATTGATTTCAGATAAAATTAATTTTTTAACTTTTAGAATTGATTTTTTTTCTGATTCAGATAAAATTGTAACAAGAATTTTATTTAACGGCTGCCTTACCTTGATTCTTTCTTTTTTTCTTAAGGATAAAGCAAGGGAAGAAATAATTCTTGCATTTTTCATACTTTTTTCTAAATTTAAATTTCTCAATTTTGTTTTTGGTTTAGGAAAATCACTCAAATGAACAGATTCAAATTTTTCAAAACCAGTATTTGAGCACAAATCTTTATAAAGACTATCAGAGTAAAATGGGGCAATTGGTGAACAAAGTTTACTGATTGTTAAAAGGCATTCAAAAAGGGTTTGGTAACCCGAAATTTTATCTTTTTCGTAATCACCTTTCCAAAACCTTCTTCTGGATAGTCTCACATACCAATTCGATAGAAGTTCTTGAACAAATTCTGAAATTGCTCTGCATGCCTTTGTTGGGTCATAATCATTAAATGCATTATCCACATTTTCAATTAAAAGATTTAACTCGGAAAGAATCCATTGATCTATTTCAGTTTTTTCATTATGCGGGATAGGTTTTTCTTTAAATGAAAATTTATCAATATTAGCGTAAAGACTAAAAAATGCATAAGTGTTATATAATGTTCCAAAAAATTTACGCTTAACCTCATTAATCCCTTCAATATCAAATTTTAAATTATCCCATGGATTAGAATTATATATCATATACCATCTGGTTGAGTCTGGACCAAATTCTTTTATAGTTTTAAAAGGGTTTATTGTATTTCCAATTCGTTTTGACATTTTTTGTCCTTTTTTGTCCAAAACAAGGCCATTAGAAATTACATTTTTATATGAAATAGAATTAAATATTAATGAAGAAATTACATGAAGAGTATAAAACCATCCTCTTGTTTGGTCAACCCCTTCGCATATAAAGTCTGCAGGAAAATTTAAATTAGCATCAATTTTTTCTTTATTTTCAAAAGGGTAGTGTAATTGAGCAAATGGCATTGATCCAGAATCAAACCAAACATCAATTAAATCAGGTTCTCTAAACATAGGTTCTCCATTTTTTGAAACTAGAATAATTTTGTCAACTTTATCTTTATGTAAATCAATTCTATCATAATTTATTTCTGACATATCGCCTACACGAAAATTTTCTAATGGATTTTTGTCCATCAATCCTTTATCAATTGATTTTTTAATTTCCATAATTAATTTTTCAATTGAGTCGATTAAAAGAGTTTCTTTTTTATTTTTAGTTCTCCATATTGGAAGAGGTATACCCCAAAATCTTGATCTAGATAAATTCCAATCATTAGCATTTGTTAGCCAATTTCCAAAGCGGCCTTCTCCAGTTGCTTTTGGTTTCCAATTAATTGAATTATTTTTTTCAGTCAATAAATCTCTTTTAGAAGATATTTTAACAAACCAAGAGTCAAGAGGATAATATAGAATTGGTTTATCAGTTCTCCAACAATTTGGATAAGAGTGAGAATATTTTTCTACTTTGAAAGCAAGGTTTTCTTCTTTTAATCTAATAGCAATCTCAACATCCACAGATTTTGAAGGAATATCTTTTTTATCATAATATTCGTTTTTAACATACTTACCACTTAAAATACCAAGGCCATCAATAAATCTACCTTGTAAATTAACAAGAGGAACTTCATTTCTATTTTTATCTTCAACCATTAAAGGAGGAATTTCAGGTATTGCTTTTTTTGCTGCAATAGCATCATCAGCACCAAAGGAAGGAGCAGTATGAACAATTCCAGTACCTTCATCAAAAGTCACAAAATCTGCTGAAATTACTCTAAAAGCATTTTTACTATTTTTTAATGGCTTGGGGGAGTCCTTCCATAATTGTTCATATTTAATTCCAATCAAATTTTGTCCTAAAATATTTTCACATTCGAAGTATGGAATTTTTGCTGCCTTTTGCGAATAGTCTTTAAGGGAATTTTCATTTGAGACTCTGTAATATTTCCCGTCAAGTATTTTGTCAATAAGCTTTTTTGCAAAAATTATTTGAATACTTTTATGAGTATATTGATTGAATGTTTTGATAACAACATAAGTAATTTTTTTATTAATAGAAAGGGCTGTATTTGAAGGTAAAGTCCAGGGAGTGGTTGTCCAAGCTA
This sequence comes from uncultured Flavobacteriaceae bacterium, assembly GCA_905381055.1. Classification (GTDB taxonomy): domain Bacteria; phylum Bacteroidota; class Bacteroidia; order Flavobacteriales; family Flavobacteriaceae; genus TMED220. Next base: position 59,152 of record CAJPUR010000002.1, on the reverse strand, counting down.
AAAAATATAAATTATCATATACTCTAAGAATTTTGGGTAAACTTGAATGAATAGTTTTAAACTGTGCAGTTACTGTTGTGTCAGTAACCATTTTATATGTGCCTGGCTGATTGAGCTCATGCGAGCTAATACCTGTTCCTGCTTTGGGTGAATAGGGCTGTATGGTATAACCTTTGTAAATTAATTTTTTTTTGTAAAGTTGACTAATTAACCACCATACGCTTTCAATATATTTAGAGCTGTAAGTAACATATGGGTTATCCATGTCAATCCAATACCCCATTTTATTAGTTAAATCTTCCCATTCATTAGTATATTTCATTACTGCTTTTTTACATGCTTTATTGTAATCTTCTATACTAATTTTAGCACCTATATCCTCTTTATTTATGCCTAATTCTTTTTCAACACTCAATTCAACAGGGAGCCCATGGGTATCCCAACCTCCCTTCCTTCTTACTATATATCCTTTAAGAGTCTTATATCTACAAAAAATATCTTTAATTGTCCTGCCCATCATATGATGAATTCCGGGAGTCCCATTAGCAGATGGAGGGCCCTCATAGAAAATGAAATTTTTATTTTTTTCTTTACTTTCAATACTTTTTTTAAATATTGATTTATCCTCCCAAAAATCTAAAATTTCATTTGAAATTTTGATTAAATCAAGTCCTTTATATTCTTTAAAAATCATTAAAATTTAATTGCCAGATTAGCGAAATTAAGTAATTTAAAAGACATTAACTATAGATGTTTTAAATGTGTCCAAATTGATGAATACAAATAATTAAAAATCTACATTTAACCCTAAAGAAATATTTCTTCCTGAAGATGAGATTCCTGAGGCAAATTCTTTATAATGAATGTCAAATATATTTTCTGCACCCAATTTCAATAATACTTTTTGAGTAATTTTGTAGTTTGCATTTAATGAAAAAATTTTCCAATTTGGAGAACCATTATAAGTTATTAATCCGCCGGAGTTTATAATTGGAGTCTCTTCTAATCCATCTTCGCCTCCAAAGCTATAACTATTTGGTTTTTTTGAACCACTGAATTTAAAAATAACATTTAACAATATTTTATTTTTTTGGTATGTAATAAATGTAGATCCAAAAATTGGGGAGATGGAAGGCATTGGCCCATATTTTTTATTAAGTATTGCCTTAGTAACAGTTATATTAGTATTTAAATCTAGAGAATTTGAAATTTTAAAATTACCATCAAAAGATCCGCCATAAATAAATCTATTTCCAAGATTTGTGTTAGCAATTGTTTTTAATTCATTACCATCATAAAGGATTGTATTAATATCAGGGGTAGTAGTGTCAGAAAAAATATTGTAAGTTGATCTAACTATATATCTGGTAATTAGAGAACAAAACGTTCTAAACTTTAAATTAGAATTTTTGAAATAATTATTAATTCCAAAATCTAAATTATATGCATACTCGGGTTTAAGAGAAGTATTTGGAACAGTAAGGGCATTATTATTTTCCCTTATTTTACCAATGTCATCAATATTTGGATTTCTAAATCCACTTGAAATAATCGTATTTAATTTTAATTTTTTTGTTGGTCTGAAAGTAAAGCCTAAAGAGGAAGTCAAAGCTTTTGAATTAATATTATAATTTGATAATAAAGAGTTAATTAAAGCAGTTTCTTTCCAGCTCGCTTTAAGTTTAGTTGAGGTAAATCTAACCCCATAGTTAATGGTCATGAGATCATTAATATCCCAAACCCAATTTAAATATCCAGCATAGCTATTGTATGAACTCCCATTACTTGGATATCTAGTTGGAATTTCTTTTTTATTTTCATACCCAATAATTTTATTTCCATTAATTATTAAATCATTAGAAAAAGCGACAGATTGAACTTTATTATAAAAAATTTCGAATCCGTATGAAAATGAATTATTAGAATTCAGAGAACCCTCAAAATCACCATTTAGACCTATAACTTTTACATTTTCTTTTTGAAATGATTTTGTTAAACTATATGCTTGTCTATTTATCCTTGATTCGTTTAAAGATTGAAAAGATGAGGTGATTGTGCCTTTCTTTAAAAATTTCTTGTCAAAATAAAAATTGATTTGGGGAGAAAATAAAATTCTTTTTTGTGGGCCATAATACCATTCTGAATAACGAAGAGAATTTCCAGAGAATTCATTTAATTTATCATATCTTGGAATATTTGACGAATTAGATAATTGAAAGTTCAAATTCAATTTTATATTATGTGATAATAAAACTATTAATTTTTGAAAAAAATCAAATTGATTATAACCAGTATTTTTCTGTATCCTTGGATTTGAGTTTTTAGATGGATTTTCTTGGTAAAGAGAATTGTTATTTGGATAAAATAATTGAGTTAGACCCCAATTTTCGAATCCATGGAATCTTTTTTTTCCAATTATTATGTCATTAAAATTTGAAAAGGTAACACTAGTAAGTAATCCCCATTTTTTTGAACTATATTGATTTGAAAAATTATTTAAATTTGAAAAATTGGCAAGTGAAAAGTAATTAGAAAAACTATTTTTAATTTTTTTATTACTGTTTATTTCAGGATTTTTTGTGTAATAATGTACAACTCCACCTAAAGCATCAGATCCATATCCAACAGAAGAACTCCCATGAATAACTTCTACTCTTTCAATATAATTTGGATCAATTGTAATAGCATTTTGCAGGTGGCCAGATCTGTAAATAGCATTGTTTAGTCTTATTCCGTCTACAACAAGTAATACTCTATTAGCTTCAAACCCTCTAATTACTGGGCTACCTCCACCTCCTTGGGATTTTTGAACCCTAACTCCTGAACCTAATTTTAAAAGGTCAGCTCCATTTTTTGGAGAGTTTAATTGAATTTCTTTAGTTGTCAAAACACTGACTTTTTCAGCAATTTTCACTTTTAATGAACTAGATCTTGCAACAGAAAGAATTACTTCATCTAAGTACTTTTCTTCTGGTTCAAGTTTAATAATAAAATTATTTTTTTCAATATCTTTTTTAATTATTTCTCTTTTTTTATATCCAAGTAAATGGAAAAAAACTTTTTCATTATCTAGAAAGATTGATATGTTAGTTTTTCCTTTTTTATCAGTAGTAGTATAAGAATTTTGATTTTTATTGTAAATAAAAACATTTGAAATTCCTTGTTTTGATAAACTATCAATTACCTGAATTTCTTGCCCATTTATTTGATGGATTCCAAAAAAAATGGTTAAATAAATAAATAGCCTAAGGGTTTTTAAATAACTCATTTAAGATATCTAGTGATTTGGGTCTTTTAAATCCATTTATATGAAATTTATAATATTCAATAAGAAATTCAATTAATTGATTTCTAGATGTTTTTGTAATATTTATTCCTTCTACCTCACCAAAATTCATGCCTAATAAATTTTTGAATAGTTTAACATCAAAATTATTTTCCCCTGATGCTAAATCATGATTGTTTGTAAAGTGACCTTTTTCAATATTAAAAAACTCTCCTTTTGACATAATATTTGGGAAAAACCCTAAAAATTTAGATAGTTTAATCATGAAAATTATGTGATAATATTTTATTTTTTCACTATTATCAAGAATATTTAAAGAGATTTCAATAAATACATATAAAGACTCATTAGGACCGTTGTCTTTTAGAATATTTTTAAGAATATCAGAAATAAAAATAACTAACGTTTTTTTAGATATTTTGTTCGGTATACTTTTATAAATATTATAGGCTTTAGCCTCTTTTATAAATTGCAGATTCCCATTATTTTTAAAATTATATATTAATTTTAATTGCGTTAAGGGTTCAAATTGTGATTTTCTTACTCCTCCTTGCTTTGATTTAAGAATACCTTTTAATAAAAAAGACTGAAGCCCATTTTTTAATGTGAAGCACCTAGTAATTAAACCAAATTCTCCATATTTAAAGGAATTAATTACAATTGCTTTTGATTCAATAATCATTTGATTAAACAACACCTTGTGCTAGCATAGCATCTGCAACTTTTACAAATCCAGCTATATTAGCACCTTTGACATAATTAACATAATTTTCAGATTTACCGTAGATTAAGCAAGATTCATGGATATCATTCATAATAGTCCTTAACTTTTCATCTACCTCTTTTCTTGACCAATTATATCTTAAAGAATTTTGGGCCATCTCAAGTCCTGAGACTGCTACTCCGCCAGCATTTGAGGCTTTACCAGGAGCAAATAAAATTTTATTTTTGTGAAACAAATTAATTGCCTCAGGCGTTGAGGGCATATTTGCTCCTTCGCAAACACAAATGCATTTGTTATCTATTAGTTTTTTTGCATCTAAATGTGTCAGTTCATTTTGAGTTGCACAAGGGAGGGCTATGTCACATTTTATACCCCAGGGACTTCTATTTTCATGGAATTCAGCTTTAGGGAATTTTGAAATATATTCATTTATCCTTTTTCTTTTTACATTTTTGATATCCATTATATAATTTAATTTTTCAATATTAATACCTTCTTTGTCTAATATAAAGCCTGTCGAGTCAGACATTGAAATTACAATGCCTCCAAGTTTAATGACTTTTTCTGCAGCATATTGAGCCACGTTACCAGAACCTGAAATAACAACTTTTTTACCTCTTATACTTTTATTTTGGAATTCAAGCATTTTTTCAGCAAAATATACCACTCCATACCCAGTAGCTTCAGGTCTAATTAATGACCCCCCCCAAGTCACGCCTTTACCAGTAAGAACTCCAGTAAATTCATTTTTTAATCTTTTATATTGTCCAAATAAAAAACCTATCTCTCTGCTACCAACACCAATATCTCCAGCAGGGATATCTCTATTTGGGCCTATGTGCCTAAATAATTCTGTCATGAAGCTTTGACAAAATCTCATAACTTCAGTATCAGTTCTTCCTCTTGGGTTAAAATCAGAACCTCCTTTACCTCCTCCCATTGGAAGAGTTGTAAGACTATTTTTGAAAATTTGTTCAAAAGCTAAAAATTTTAAGATACTTAAATTTACACTTGGATGAAATCTTAAGCCCCCTTTGTATGGACCAATAGCAGAATTCATTTCAACTCTATACCCTCTATTTACTTGAATTTGTTCATAATCATCAATCCATGCAACTCTAAATGAAATTACTCTTTCAGGCTCTACCATTCTTAGTAAAATATTTTGGCCATAATATATGTCGTTTTTAACAATGTATGGGATTACAGTTTCAGCTACTTCAGTTACTGCTTGCAAAAATTCTGGTTCGTTTTTATTTCTCGATTCAACTTGGTTAATAAATTTTTCTATAATTTTTTTCATTCTAATAAAAGTAAGAATTGATATTAAAGTTAACCAAATAAATAACTTATTAAATCCTCGAGTTTATTTAATTGAATTATTTTAATGTGGTTAAAATTATTGATACTGTCTTGGCTTGTTGTAATAAGTGATTTAAATCCCAATTTTTCAGCTTCACCAATTCTGCGTTCTATTTGAGGGATTGGCCTAAATTCACCCGACAAACCAATCTCAGCGGCAAAGCAGATCTTCTTTGGTAAAGGAATATCATGATAACTAGATAAAATTGAAGAGACAACTGCTAAATCAATTGAGGTATCTTCAATATTAAGCCCTCCAGTTATATTTAAAAATACATCTTTTGAAGCCAATTTAAATCCAGCTCTTTTTTCAAGTATCGCGAGTATCATGTTAAGTCTTTTGGAATTAAAGCCAGTTGAGCTCCGTTGAGGAGTCCCATAAACTGCTGAACTAACTAGGGCCTGAACTTCAATCATTAAAGGGCGCATGCCCTCAATTGATGCAGCTATTGAGTTTCCACTAAGATTTATATTTGAATTTGAGAGGAGTAATTTACTTGGATTTTTTACTATTTTTAAACCATTATTAAACATTTCAAAAATACCAATTTCATTTGTTGATCCAAACCTATTTTTTTTTGAGCGTATTATTCGATAAGCATAATTAGTATCTCCTTCAAATTGTAATACGGTGTCTACCATATGCTCGAGAACTTTTGGACCAGCAATTGAACCATCTTTTGTTATATGACCAACCAGGATTATCGGAATAGAAGATTCTTTAGCAAAAGAAATTAATTCTGCTGAACACCCTTTGATTTGAGATACACTTCCAGGCGTATTTGGGATTTTTTCAGAAAATAATGTTTGTATAGAGTCAATTACAACAAGTGAAGGGTTGATTTTTAAAATATGTGAAAATATTTTTTGAGTTTGAGTTTCATTTAAAATAAAGCATTTATCATTTGAACCATCAAGGCGATTCCCTCTTAATTTAATTTGATTTTCACTTTCCTCCCCAGAGACATATAAAACAGAAGTACTAATGCAAAGGGAAATTTGAAGAAGAAGAGTTGATTTACCAATTCCAGGCTCACCCCCAAGTAGTGTTACCGAGCCTGGAATTAATCCTCCACCTAATACTCTATCTAATTCCAAATTATTTGATGGAAGTCTAAATTCTTTTGATAAAGAAATTTTATTTATTGCTATCGGATTTTTTGGAGTTGAGATAAAATTCTCAGTGGATGTTTTCCAATTAGTGCTACTTTTAATCTCGATAATTTCTTCGTGAATTGTGTTCCATTCTTTGCAGATATGACATTGCCCTTGCCATTTTGAATGTTGACTCCCACAATTTTGACAAATAAAAGACTTATTTGATTTAGCCATGCTAATTTATTTTAAAGATTCAATTTTAGAAAGTATTAATTCTTTAGTGATAAAATCAATAGGCTCATAAGTATAAGCTTTCTCGTAATGTTTTAAAGCTTTTTTATTTTCATTAATTAATTCATGACCAATTCCGTTAAAATAATGACCAATCATTTTTTCAGGGTATTGATTTATACAAATATCAGCTAAAACAAAAATTGATTCAATATCATTTTTTCTTTTTGCAGCCTCAAATATTGCAGCAATATCATTCAAAATTACTTTTTTTCTGATTTTCAATTTTTGGAAAATCTCAAGATATTTTTCAGTTAAATATACATGAGTAGGGTTTTCATTTGAAAGTAGTTTTGTTCTGTATTCAGAGGGGCTTATTGGCTGATATATTTTAAAAATCTTTTCTAGTGCCATAGGAATTGAATAAGCAGGTGAAGAAAATTCGTCTGGGTTGGAAAATTGATCTATGATAATATTTATTTTTTCATTTTTCATTTCTTTCAAAAGATCTATTAATAATGAAATTGATTTTTTTTGAGATGATTTCAAATTTGTAGAATTAGAAACATAATAATTCATTGATGAATTATTATTTTCAAAACTATTTTTAAGAGGCTCAATTAAGGAAGTGTTAAATTCGGGGGTTATTGAAATATAGGTTGAAAAAATTGGATTAGGAGAAAATATAAAATGGTTAATGAAATTAGCAGAATAATTTTTACCTATAATAATTTTAAGAAATGGATCTCCATATTTTTTTGAAATTAGAGCAATAACTTCAGAAACAATAAAGTTCATAAAATTTTGACTGAAATCAGTTAGGAAACCTTGATTTTTATTAACCTCACAATCTTTGTAAACCTGATTTAATTTATCTTGACGAATACCTAAAACTACTGCAGGTGGCATATAGCCTATTTTTGAAAGATATTTTACATTAGATACAACTATATCAAAAAGTTCATTACCCTCGAGGAGAACAATTAAAGGAGTTTTTATAATATTTTCAGAAAAATTATCTGGTAAATAGATGTCTACATAACGTAGTTCATTTAGATAAGATGAATTGATTTTTTCTGATGTGATTTGGCCATTTAAATATAATGTAAATGAGAAGACTATATATTTTAAAATTTTTTTCAATTAATATTATAAAAAAAATAAACTTTAAAGGAAGTTTTTTTTGTTAATCAAAGGTAGTACAAAAAAGGATAGGCTCCCTAAAACCAGTATCATTAAAGTTTGAGATGACCATATTATCCATCCAAAAGCAATACTTGGCTCTTTACTAATTCCATAACTAATTAAAACTAAAGAGACAGAATATGGATATATTCCTATACCTCCATTACTTGCCGAAATAGTTATTGCACCAAAAACAAAACCAAGTAAAATAGCTTCAGGTGAAAGAGAAAGCGTTTCCATTAAAGTCCATTTGATTACGTAAAACATTCCAAAGTACATAACCCAAATAAAAATTGTATGAAAAACATACGCAACTTTTTTTTTCATTTTAAAGACTGCCAATAAGCCTTCCTTTATACCTAGAAAAAAATTACTTATTTTAACTCTTAAATTTTTATTTAATCGAGGGAGAATTAAGTAAATTGAAAAAACTAAAGTTAAAAACAGAAAGAATATTATAATTAAATTATCAAAATTGATGTTTTTAATGTTGAATTTTGAAGCTAATAATTCATAATTTAAAAAAAGGGCAAAAATTAGAATTATACAAAGTATAATAAGATCAATAGCTCTTTCCGCTACAATTGTACCAAAGCCTTTCTCAAAAGGGATATCGTCATATTGATGCATTACTGAAGCTCTAGCAATTTCTCCAGATCTAGGTATAGCAAGATTAGATAAATAGGCTATAAAAACCGAAAGGATTGAATTGTATATAGAAGGGCTGTAGCCCATTGATCTTAAAAGAAAAAGCCATCTGTAAGCTCTTGATAAGTGACTTAAAATCCCTAAAAAAATTGAAAGTAAAATAAATTTATAATTTGAATTTATAATATTTGAGATTATTACTTTTCTTTCCTCAAAAGTTGTTTCTTTTATTGACAAGCATATAAATAGAATCCCAACTAAAATTGGGAAAAAAATTTTCAAGATTTTGATAAATTGGTTTTTCAACCTGATTTGAGTAAGTTAGTTGATTCGTTAGGGAAAATAATAGTAGGTTTAAAATTTTTAGCAAGATCAAATTCCATGGAGCAATAGCTTATAATTAAAATTTTGTCACCTTTTTGTACTTTTCTTGCCGCTGGTCCATTTATTGTAATTTCTCCAGAATCTTTTGTTCCCTGAATAACATAGGTATTAAGCCTTTCCCCATTATTAAGATTTACAATTTGAACTTTTTCACCTACAATAATATTTGCTGCATCAATTAAAGATTTATCAATTGAAATACTACCAATATAATTGATATCTGCCCCAGTAACTGTGACTCTGTGAATTTTAGATTTTAAAACTTCTATTAACATTTGGCAAATATATTTAATTTTTAAAATCGGAGATTATCTATTAATCTAATTTTTCCAAATTTTACAGCTATAAAGGTTCTAATTTTTTTATTAATATTAAAATTATTAATTGGAGATAAAGATTTTTCATCAGCTATTATAAAATATTCTAAAGTTAGTGAAGGGAAAAAGCTTATTTTTTTTTCAACATATTTAATTATTTCATTGGGGGACAATTTATTTTTTAGTTTTTGGGTTTCTTTTAAAGTTTGATATAAAATTGGAGCAAGTTTAATATGATGTTCATCAAGTAGTTTATTCCTTGAGCTTAGCGCTAATCCATTTTCTTCTCTAATTATTTTGCATCCAATAATTTTAGTTTTAATTTTTTTTTGAACAACTAGATTTCTTATTATTTGTAGTTGTTGAAAATCTTTTTCTCCAAAATACGCATTATTGGGCTTGAAAAGCATTAATAATTTTTCAACTATTGTAGCTACACCTTGAAAATGACCTTTCCTTTGCTTTCCCTCCATTATATCCTCAATCGATCCAAAAAAATATTTATTAGCTACAACCCCCTCTGAATAAATATCACTTACTTCTGGCACATAAATTATTATTGATTTTGAAAATTTGTTAAGCATTTTAAGATCTTTTTCTAAATTCTTAGGGTATTTTTTCAAATCAAGGTTATTTTCAAATTGAGTGGGATTTATAAAAATTGATATAATAACTAATTCATTTTCTATAATTGCCTTTTCTATAAGTGAAATATGACCTAGGTGAAGAGAACCCATGGTAGGGACTAAACCAATTTTTTTTATTGACTTGTTTTTAATATGGCTTAACAGTTCTTTATTACTTGAAAAATACTTCATTTTAAAAATATTATAAATCTAAATGTACAGATTTTTCATATGAACAGAAGAATTTTTGTATTTTTGCAGAACTTTTATTTTAATCAATAATATTTTCATCTTTTTATGAAAAATAAAAAAGTTTTAATTATTTCATCAGAGGTAACTCCATATTTACCTCAAACTCAGAAATCGATTAATTCGTTTATGATTCCCAAAAGGATTAATGAAGTTGGAGGGCATACAAGAATTTTTATGCCTTTGTATGGAATGATTAATGAAAGAAGGCATCAGTTGCATGAAGTAATCCGATTATCAGGTATGAATGTAGTAATTAATGATTTAGATATGCCGTTAATAATCAAAGTGGCTTCAATTCCAAAAGAAAGAATGCAAGTTTATTTCATAGATAATGATGAGTATTTCAAAAGAAAAGGCATTTTAAAGGATTCTAAAGGCAATTTGTTCAAAGACAACGATGAAAGAATGATTTTTTTTACTAAAGGGGTTATTGAAACTGTAAAAAAATTAAATTGGTCTCCTGATATAATTCATTTACATGGATGGTTTACATCATTATTTCCTATTTATTTGAAAACTTATTTCGCAGATGAGGCGATGTTTAGTTCTACAAAAATTGTTACTTCTATTTATCCAAAGGATTTTGAAAAGAAACTATCTGTCAATTTGATAAAAAAGGTTTTATTTGATAATATTCCTCAAGGTGAAGTAAAACCTCTTACAAATCCTTCTTATGAAAATTTAATGGATTTGGCAATACAAAGTTCTGATGGTATAATTTTTTCAGGAGGAGACCTATGTAAATCTGTAAAAGAAATTGCAAATAAAAGTGAAAAACCAATCTTAAAATTCGAGGAGATTTCTGGAGAAGATTCTTATGTTGATTTTTATAATTCTCAGATTATATAAATAAATGACTTTATCAAGATATTTTCTTAAAAGTATTTGCTTTTCAATGTTAATATTTATTTTCTTGTCCTGTGATCCCCAATACAATAGTATAGGGTATGAACTTTTATCAAATAATGAATTGGATTCAAAAAAGTTTTTAGCTCCAGTTTATGTTAGTGAAGAAAAAATCATTGATTTTCAAAGTAATGATCTTCCAATTCAACAATTGGGTAAATTAAATCACACGTTTTTTGGAGAAACAACCGCACAAATTGTATCCCAAGTCTCTATTTCTTCAAACCCAATTTTTGGTTTGAATAGTCAATTAAGGGAGGATTTAGAATCTTCCAATGAAATTAGATTAATACAAGAAAATGAAAAAATTGAAAGTGTTTTTTTAGAAATTCCTTTTTTTTCAAATAATAATGATTCTGATAATGACGGAGTTGAAGATTTTTTTGACACTGATCCTCAAAACATTGAAAGTGACTCTGATAGTGACGGCATAGCTGATTATATAGAAACTCAAAACTTAACTAATCCTTTAAATCCTGATACTGATGGTGATGGTATAGATGATTTGGAAGACAGTGATAATTCTGTATTGTATCCTTCTGAAAATAGTGTATATAGAGTTGATTCTATATTTGGTAATAGATCAGCTTCTTTTGATATTAAAGTTTTTGAATTAAAATATTTTTTAAATTCTTTAGATCCAAATAATAACTTTGAATCTAAAATAAGTTATTTTTCAAGCCAAGATTTTTATCAAAATGGATTTGTTGGTGAAAGTCTTCATGATGCAAGAATAAATTTAAATCTAGATGAAGTGAGATTAAATTATCGTCAAGATGATACTTTAACTACTGATGTGGACGAATCAGAAATAATTCAAAATAGATTTAGCCCTAGATTAAGAATTCCTCTTGACACATCTTTTTTCCAAAAAAAAATCCTGGATAATGAGGGGACAAATGAATTGGCCAATCAAATAAATTTTTCAGAATTTTTAAGAGGGATAATTGTAAAAATGGAAAACTCTTCTGATTATTTATACTTGATGCTAGATTTTAACAATGCTTTAATAAGAATCAACTATTCATTTGATAGGTATAACACAAATGCCACAGAGGATGATATTTCAGATGATTTTATTTTTAAAGATTATTCAAGTTTTATTTTAAATACAAATGGTGTAAAAATAAACAATATAAATAATAGCTTTAAGAATAATACTATTTCGGAGAATGACTCTGAATCTAAAATTATTCTTAAAGGAGGATTAGGATCTAGATTACGTCTTAAGTTATTTGATAAAGAAAACTCTAGTTCGATGATTGATTCATTGAGAGCTAAGCAATGGCTCATAAATGAAGCTAATTTAGTTTTTTATGTTGATCAAAAAGCTATTGAAAATTGGGATAATAACGAGATAGCTGACAGAATTTTTCTGTATAACTTAGAAGGTAGTCTGCCTATTACTGATTATTTTTCAGATATATCTTTGAATTCGAATTCAGTAAATAGAAATAAAAGCGTTTATGGGGGGATATTAGAGTATGACGAAAATAATAATCCATTTAGGTATAAAATATCTTTAACAGATCATATAAAGGAACTTTTGATTAGTAATGATGTTAAAAATGTTGATTTGGGTGTTTCTATTACCTCAAATGTTCAAGATTTTTCTTTTAAAAAAGCAATAATATCAGGATTTACTGAAGAGCAATATTATCCTACTTCTTCTATTTTGAATCCTTTTGGGACTATTTTAATTGGGCCAAACCCAAGTAAAGAATCGTCAGATAAAAAACTTGAATTAGAAATTTTTTATACTGATTTCACTATTAAGTGATTTAGTTAATTTTGTACAACCCTTTTTTTTTATTTTCTGATAATAAAACTATTTTTTTTGATTTTAAAGCCTCAAGCTTTTCAATATCATTATGATTTATTAAAATAGAAAAAGACTCTTTAAGTAATCCAATTGAATCTAAATACTTTTCATCTATTGTTTTGATTTTACCTTTAGTATAAAATTGACTGGAGTAACTTTTTTCTTTTAAAGAATAAATTATTTCATTTGGGCTACTTTTTTCAATAATAAACTTATCAGTATTATTTTTTATAATTGTTTTACCAAAAGCTGTAAAATAAAAAAAGAAACTTAATAATGGAAAAATTAATGCGATTGAGAGGTAAAGTTTTTTATTTTTAAGTTCAGGCCACCAACTGAAGACTAAAAGTGCTATGGGGGTCATAACAGGAAGAATATAGGGATGAATTAGACTTTTTGAAATTGTAAAAAAAATAGGAGTCCATAAAAGCCAAAAAAATAAAAAAAGTTTCCACTTATCATTCCAAATAAATTTAATTTGTGAAAAGGTTTTTTTAATTATTAAAAAAATCCAGGGGATTGAAGAAAGAAAAAGGAACCCCCAAATAATGCCTATTGGTTGAGATTTAGGGAATCCATATTTATCACCTAACCAATTTGAATCAAAAAATCTTTGAAAATGTTCTCCAATTATAAAATAGTTAATAAAACCAGGGGAGGATTTTTCATTTAAATAATACCATGGTGAGGATAATAATAATAAAAGTAAAAACCCAAAAATTAAATCTGTTTTTAAAATCAATTTAGGGTTAATTTTAAATCTTATTATCCAAGCAAGTAATGGGGGAATGGACAATATTAAAGTGATTGGACCTTTAGATAAAATACCAATACTTAATCCAATAAAAAATATATATATCCATTTTTTCTTAAATCCTTCATTTACCCATTTCCAGAATGCAAAAAAGATAATAAAAATACCAAAGCTCAAACACGTATCAGTTGAAACAACTCCGGCATGAAGAAAAAATTCAGGTAAGGAAAATAAAATAAGGCCAGGAACAAACTTTGAGGTTTTATCTGAATACTTATTAAAGTTTGTTATCAAAAATATCATAAATATTGATAAAATTAAGTAAGGGAGTCTTAGAAAAAATTCATTTAATCCAAACAAAGAAATAGATGAAGCAGAAAGCCAAGTTGATAAAGGGGGTTTAGCCCAAAAAGGTATTCCATAGTCAATTTGTAAAACAATCCAATTATTTGTTTCAGCCATTATCCTTGAAATCTCAGCATATCTCGCTTCAGTTTTATCCATTAGGGGGATAACAGAATTTAGATAAGCTCTCAAAATTATAAGGAAAAATATTGCAATTAAATATTTATTTGATGATTTATTTTTAGAAAGTATCAAATTCATATTTTATGTTTATAGAATAAATGTATTTTTAAAAGATCACTCCATAGTTTAAAAAAATATAAAAAACTAACCCTTGAGTCTTTTGTGTCTGTCCACTTTTTTAAAGGAATTTCCAAGCAAATATTTTTAAGCGATGTTTTATTAAATTTAACTTTTAATCTAAGAAAAATTTCAATGTCAAATAACCAACTAGATATAAATTTTTCTTTAAACAAAAATGGTATTATATAAAAATTCATTACTTTACATCCGCACTGAGTATCATATATAGGTTCTTTTATAATTTTAGATATTATTGTTGCAACAATTCTTCCAATGATAAAACGATATCTCTTTCTGGATATTTGGTTATTTAATTTTAAAATTCTGGAGCCAAATACAAGTAAAGTTTTTTCATCAACATAACTTGATAATCTCAATATTTCATTGAAAGATGTGGCTAAGTCAGCATCTAAAAACCCTATTTTTTTCGCCTTTAAATTATCATAGGCATATAGCATTCCTTTCCTAACAGATGACGCTTTCCCTTGATTTTTAATTATAGAAATAATTTCTATTTGTTTGCAATACTGCTTTTTTAAAATATTGAGCTTTTCAAAAGTTTTATCTTTAGAACCATCATTAACTAATATTAAATATACTTTAGGATTTTTTTTTAAAAAATAGGAGTATTTTTCTAAATCAATTCTATTAAATTCGTTATAAAATGGAATAACAATTATCAAATCCATCATCTAAAAATTATATTAACTATAATTAAACTAATTACAACCGCTAAACCAAAATTCCTATGCTTTATTGAATGATAAACAAAAATATTTTTAAATGAATTTAGGCTATTTATATTAATTAAAATTGAAATCAATAGCCAAACTGAAACCGATATAAAAGTTCTTAAAAAATAATTAATTTCCGGGAATAATACTTTTATAAAAATATATGTAAGCATGGTTGATACAAAACAAATTAAAATTGTTTTACTTTTTGGTTTAATTAAAAGAATTGTCAAACAAATTAATAATATTAGTCCACTAAAAATTACATACCTTAACTCATTAAGAGTATGGGTAAATGCAATTTCAGGACTATTGAATTTTATATTTAAAAAAATAAAACTCATAGTTAAACCGGAGAAAAGACTAACTATTATAGATTTTTTCCCTGCATTAATCTGTTCTAAAGAAGTAGCTCTTTTATTAATAAACTGGCTATATATATCAATTGACCAAAGCGTAGCAATTGAATTAAATGTAGAATCAACTGTACTCATAAGCGAAGCGAACAATCCACATAAAATAATTCCTTTTAGTCCTACTGGGATATAATTTTTAATTATATATGGATAAGCAATATCTGGTTCAGAAAATAATTCAGGATTAAGATTGTAAAGAGCAACTCCAGGTATTATTATTATAAGTGCCATTAAGTATTTAAGAAGTCCCCCGACCATAAGGCCTGTTTGTGCGTGACCTAAAGTTTTTGCAGCAATAGATCTTTGCATTACAATTTGATTACCACACCAGTAATTTATATTTAAAAAAAATAATCCAAGAATGTGAGTCCATGGTAAGAATTCATGATCAGAGGGAAGAAATAAATGCATTTTCTCAGGAGATAATTCATATAACTTATTCCATCCTCCAAGATGATACAAAGTTACCCCTAAAATGAGTAATCCTCCTAGTGTTAAAATTGTAAATTGAATTATATCAGTTTTTACAACTGCCGAAAGGCCCCCAAAATATGTGTATATAGCAGAAAAAAATCCAAGAAAGATTATTAATATGCCTATCCTTATAATTCTACTTTCGCTAATAAAACTTAATTCCTCATTAAAAACTGCATCAGCAGCATAAGCTCCCCAAAATAGAGCTGCACCTATTGTAATTGTAGAATAAAATAATAAGTAAGTTAATGAGTAGGTGTATGATAGACTTTTTCCAAGTTTAATTTTAATAAATTGGGATATAGTAAAAATTTTTTCTTTCAAAAAAAATGGCACAAAAATAAAAGCAGCAATAAATAATCCTTGGATTGCATTAATTTCAAGACTTGCCTGAGCTATTCCAAATAAATATGCTGATCCCATCATTCCAAGGAATTGATATCCTTGAATATTTGTTGCTATAGTTGAAATAGCAATGGAGGGCCATTTTAAATTTCTAGAACTAAGGAAATATTCTTCACTAGTCATATTTTTAGATTTGAATGAAAAAGCTGAAAGAAAAACAACTAGGAAATATATTAATACAATAAATATGTCTATCATCTCATTGAGAATTAGTTTCTTTTACCATTAGCTAAGGGAGTATTTGGAGTTTTTTTAGGGATTCGATTAAAAACCACAGGGAGAGATATATTTTTTATTTTAGGGAGAACAAATTTAGCAAATAATTCGGCTTCCTTTTTATGAGGATAACCAGATAAAATGAATGATTTAATTCCCATATCAATGTATCGATTAATTTTATTTAAAACTTGTTCAGGATTACCAACAATTGCTGCTCCACATCCAGATCTAGCTAGACCGATTCCAGTCCATATATTATCTTCCAAATAATAGTTTTCATCCGAGAGTAGTCTCATTTCTTTTTGCCTTGAGACACCAATAGATTTTGAATCCTGTGAGCGGTTTCTTATTTCTTCTCCTTTAGCAATATCAAGCTTGGAAATTAATTTTTTAGCATATTTTTTTGCTTCCAGCTCAGTTTTTCGAACTATTACGTGTATTCTTAAACCAAAAGCTATTTGACGATTATAACCAGCAGCTTTTTTTTTCATTTTATAAATCATTTTTTTTAGCCTAGTTTCTGTTTCAGGCCACATTAAATATACATTACAATATCTTGCACATAAGTCAATTCCTTTTGGTGAATAGCCTCCAAAATAAAGTAAGGGACCACCTTTTTGATAAGGTTTTACAGGATCAGAGGGGATTTGAAGATTATAAAAATCCCCTTTAAAATCAATTTTATTTTTTGTCCAGCTTTGATTTAAAATTTCAATAACTTCCTTAGATTTTAAATATCTTTCTTTTGAACTTAATTTAGTGCCTGGAAGGTCTGATGAAATAATATTTATAGTAAGTTTTCCTTCTAATATATGATCTAAAGTTGCAATTGCTTTTGCAAGCATTGGAGGATGAATTTCTCCACAACGAATAGCTATCAGTAAATTTATATTTTTAACCATTGGTGCTATCGCTGATGCAAATGTAAGAGTATCTTGTCCAACTTGATATGAAGATGGGAGTAGGATGTTCTTATATCCTAATTTATCTGCAGTCTTAACAATTTTCATGGTATTAACCCAATTACTTTTATATTTTGGGTTATGTTCACCTAAGAATTCATCATCACCGTTACATAAAGGCGCAAACCATGAAACTTCAACTCCTTCATTCTTTAACATATTCATGTTTTTTAATGGTTACTAAAATATAATTTTCCAAAAATTATACATTAAAAGTATAATTATTAATCCAGATATTCCTTGAATAAATGTAGCAAAAGTGTGTGTCTTGTATGCAGTTTTAATATCTAATCCTCCCATTTGAGAAACAATCCAAAAATAAGAGTCATTTGCATGTGATACAGTCATTGAACCAACACCTAAAGAAACTATAACCCAGACCTTACCCAGTTCATTATCCATACCAATTATTGGTAATAAAGGAAAAAAAATAGAAGATGTGGTAATTATTGCAACTGTTGATGACCCTTGAGTAGTTTTAAG
Organism: uncultured Flavobacteriaceae bacterium; assembly: GCA_905381055.1. Taxonomy (GTDB): domain Bacteria; phylum Bacteroidota; class Bacteroidia; order Flavobacteriales; family Flavobacteriaceae; genus TMED220. The sequence goes on along the minus strand of CAJPUR010000002.1, from coordinate 41,216 downwards.
TGCAGCAGCAATTAAAAATGGAAGTATTATGCCAAATTGTGGATTAATTGATATTTTTTCTAAATAAGAATCAATCGGAAGCTGTTGGATTATAATTCCAAGTGTTCCACCCATTCCAGTTAATATTAAGATTGGAGCAGCATTAACAATACCCTGTTTTATAAATTCATCTAGTTTTTTAAAGTTTTTATTTTTTAATAAAAAAAAAGAAAATATCATACCAATCATTAGTGCAATTGAAGGTTGAGTTATGAAGTCAATTAAAGCATATTCAATATAAGAACTAAAAATGGTTCCAATACCCATTAAGACTATAGGTATAACAATAGGGGCAATTGATAATTTAAAACTGGGTAAATCGATATCAATGTCAAGTTCATTTTTGAATTCTTGATGATTTAAGTTATTTGTATTTTTACTTTTAGATAAAAAATTAGCATAAATTGCACCAATAATAATCAATAAAAAAGATACAATTCCACCAATTAAAATTAGTAGAAAAATATTTTTTAATTCAAGATTAGCAGCTGCAGCTAGGGGCCCAGGTGTTGGGGGTATAAGTACATGTGGAGCATATAATCCAGTAGAAAGAGCCACTGTTAGTGAAACCAAAGGAGTTTTAGTTTTTTCAGATAGAGACTTATTCAATGAGTTTAAAATAACAAATGCAGAATCACAAAAAACAGGAATTGATACAATATAACCAATAAAACTTACTACAAAGGGGATAGGTAAATTGGAAACAGATTTAATGATTTTATTTGCAATTGATTTTGTGGCATTTGATTTTTCAAGAATAACACCTATAATAGTCCCATAAATTATCAATAAACCAATGCTTTCAAATGTTCTTCCAAATCCTCTTCCAATTAGTTTTCCAATTTCTTCACTTGGTATTCCAATACCAAATGCAAGGAAAATACTTGCTGAAAGTAAAACTAAAAAGGGATGAATTTTTAAATAAGTAGATCCAACAATTATCCAAATTATACATATCACTAATATAAATAGAGATAAAATCATAATTGTAATAAATTCTTATAAAAATCAATTATTCTCTCAGTACAGTTTTTAATTAAAAGCTCTGAAGATTCAAATGATTTTTTTTTTGAGATTGGCCCTTGTTGAATAGAAAAAATTCCTGATATCCCATTTTTATAAAGATTTTCAATTGGTGGTTCAATTATTCCAGCGATACATATGACAGGCTTGTCATATTTTTTTGCAATTTTCGCAATACCTAAAGGGACTTTACCATTAATAGTTTGACCATCAATTTTACCTTCCCCTGTAATTATTAAATCAGCCTTTTTTATTTCATTTTCAAGATTTGATAATTTAGATAAAATTGAAAAACCATTTTCAATTTTAGAATTAAGAATTCCAAACATTCCTGCAGCAATTCCCCCTGCAGCGCCACCTCCTTTTAATGAACTTATATCTTTATAAAAATATTTTTTTACAGTTAGTGAAAACTTTTTCAAGGCTCTTTCTAAAATAATTTTATCTTTTTTAGTTGCTCCTTTTTGTTCTGAAAACACCTCAACTGAACCATTGCTCCCTAAAAGTGGATTATCAACATCACATGCAATAGTAATTGAAATATTCTTTAATTTTTTATTTTTTATTGGATCTATTTTAGATAATGAATTTAATCCCATTCCACCATAAGGAATAGAGTTGTTTTTATTATCCAGGAAATTAAATCCAAGAGCAGATAATAGGCCTGTTCCACCATCATTTGTTGCACTTCCTCCAACTCCAAGTATTATATCTTTGCACCCTTTTTTAATTGCATGATTAATTATAACTCCGACTCCATAAGTAGTAGTTTTCTTAGGGTCTTTATCTTTTTCTTTTAATAAATCTATACCTGCACTTTTAGATAATTCAATCCAAGCCTTTTTTTTATCTTTAAATAAAAAATATTCAGATTGTATAGGTCTCATTAATGGATCAAAAGTAGGGCAAGAAATTTTTGTCCCGAGCTCTAGGGATTGTAATAATTCTATTGCTCCTTCTCCGCCGTCTGACATTGGTAATAATTTAGTGCTTATTTTTGGGGCTCTAGTTTTAATTCCAGAATTTATAGCTAAAGCTACTGCGTTTGCATCAATGTTTTCTTTGTATGAGTCAGGAGAAATTAAAACATGCATTTTTTAGATTTTAAAAATTAATAAATATTATTTGATTAGATATTTATCAAATTGATTCTAATTTAACTTTTTTATTTAAGTTTTTGATAATTATTTCTGCATGCACTCTTGAATTTTCAATAAACCATTTATTTGTTTTTAGTCCCCCACATACAACTCCAGCAATATAAATATTTTTTTTGTTTGTTTCCATAGTTGATTCATCGTAAACAGGAGTATTATATTTATCATTTTTTAATTTAATTCCTAGCATTTTTATTAGTGAATAATTTGGTTTATACCCTGTCATTGCAATTACAAAATCATTAGGAATTGAAAAAGTTTTATTTCCGGTTTTAATTATTATTGATTCCTCAAAAATTTCTATAACATTTGATTTATAATAGGCTATTATGGAGCCATCTTTAATTCTGTTTTCGATATCAGGTTTGACCCAATATTTCACATTGGAGCCAATTTTATTTTCTCTTATTATTAGACTGACACTCTTAGCCCCTTTTCTATATGTTTCCAGTGCAACATCAACCGCAGAATTAGCAGAGCCTATTATTGCAATATCCATGTTGTAGTATGGGTGAGGCTCTTTGTAATAATGAGTAACTTTACTTAATCTTTCCCCAGGAATATTTAATAAATATGGAAAATCGTAAAATCCAGTTGCTAAAATTATATTTTTAGTTAAATATTTTCTTTTGTTTGAATTTATTTCAAATATTGAATCATTTTTTTCTACTGATTTTACTTCTTCGTATAGGTTAATATTTAGATTCCATGATGCTGCTGCTCTTCGATAATATTCTAAAGCTTCAGCCCTAGTTGGTTTATTATTTTGAGAAATAAATGGAATATTACCTATTTCTAGTTTATCTGAAGTTGAAAAAAAAGTCATGTTTTGCGGGTAATTAAACAATGAATTAACTAACATGCCTTTTTCTAAAATTAAATATTTTAGATTATTTTTTTCAGCCTCAATTCCACAGTTAAGCCCAATTGGACCACCACCAATAATAATTAGATCATACATTTAAACAAATTTACAAACTCTTTTTAATTAAATCAAATAATAGATTAAAACTATTGAATTAAATTTATAATAATTTAAAACTATTATATATTAAATATAAATTAATAAAGAAACCTTTAATAAGTATAAAAAGTTAATATATAATAAATTATTATGATAATTATGTTATCTATAATAAATAACTATTACTATATAAAATAATCTAATCTTTATTCCATTTAAAAAACTTGAAAAAAAATTAAAAATACTCTAAGTATCTTTGATAGATATAGTATATTTGAATTATTAAAATTTTTTTTAACATTTTTAAATCATGAGCGAAGGAATAGTTTCACAAATAATTGGTCCTGTTGTCGATGTTGATTTTTCTGGAGAGAATAATAGTTTACCTAAAATTTATGACTCTTTGGAAATTAATTTTAATGATGGTCAAAAGTTAATATTAGAAGTTCAATCTCACATCGGAGAAAATATTGTTAGAACTGTATCAATGGATTCTACCGATGGTTTATCAAGGGGTACTAAAGTGATTTCAACTGGAAGTCCAATAAAAATGCCAACTGGTGAGGAAGTTTATGGCAGGCTTTTTAATGTTACGGGTGATTCAATCGACGGATTAGGGGAACTCCCTAAATCTGGAGATATGGGTTTGCCAATACACAGAGAATCTCCTGCGTTTGAAGAATTATCTACTTCAACTGAGGTATTATTTACTGGTATTAAAGTTATTGATTTAATTGAACCATACGCAAAGGGTGGAAAAATTGGTTTATTTGGTGGAGCTGGAGTTGGGAAGACTGTCCTAATTCAAGAACTTATAAACAATATAGCCAAAGGCCATGGTGGATTATCAGTTTTTGCAGGTGTGGGCGAGAGAACTAGAGAGGGAAATGATTTGTTAAGAGAAATGTTGGAGTCTGGAATTATACAATATGGAGATGATTTTATGAATTCAATGGAAAAAGGGGGATGGGACTTGTCTAAAGTAGATAAGTCTTCTTTAAAAAAATCTAAAGCTACTTTTGTATTTGGTCAAATGAATGAACCTCCTGGAGCAAGAGCCAGAGTAGCTCTATCTGGTCTTACAATTGCAGAATATTTCAGAGATGGTTCTGGTGATGGAAAAGGTAAAGATGTTTTATTTTTTGTTGATAATATTTTTAGATTTACTCAAGCTGGATCTGAGGTTTCTGCTTTATTAGGAAGGATGCCTTCAGCGGTTGGCTATCAGCCTACACTAGCTACTGAAATGGGAGCAATGCAAGAGAGAATCACATCTACAAAAAAAGGATCTATCACATCAGTTCAGGCTGTATATGTTCCTGCTGATGACCTTACTGATCCTGCTCCTGCAACAACTTTTGCCCATTTGGACGCTACTACTGTCTTATCTAGAAAAATCTCTGAATTAGGTATTTACCCTGCTGTTGATCCTCTTGAATCAACTTCAAGAATATTAACCCCAGATATTCTAGGAGATGACCACTATAACTGTGCTCAAAGAGTAAAACAACTTTTACAAAGGTATAAAGAATTACAAGATATTATTGCAATATTAGGAATGGAAGAGCTTTCAGAAGAAGACAAATTAGCTGTTTACAGGGCAAGGAAAGTTCAAAGATTTTTATCTCAGCCATTTCATGTAGCGGAGCAATTTACTGGAATTCCAGGTGTTTTAGTTGATATTAAAGAAACAATAAAAGGGTTTAATATGATAATGGATGGGGAGCTTGATCATATTCCTGAGTCAGCTTTCAATCTCAAAGGATCTATTGAGGAAGCAATTGAAACTGGAGAAAAAATGTTATCTGAGGGATAGGTTATGTTTTTAGAAATTATATCCCCTGATAAAATCATTTTTTCTGGTGAAATTCAAATGATTTCTGTGCCTGGAGTAAATGGTTATTTTCAAATACTAGAAAACCATGCTCCTATAATTTCTTCTTTAAAATTCGGAAAAGTTACAATAAAGGGTAATTTTGATAAATCTAAAGATTTAGGAAATAACTTTAAAAAGATCGAAAGTAATATCATTGAATTAAATATCAAATCAGGTACAATTGAGATGAAGAAAAATAAAGTCATTATTCTCTCAGATTAGTTAAGAATTCTTTATGAGGAGCAATTGTTTATTTATATTTATATTATTTTTTTCTTTTAATATTCAATCTCAAATTGATTCAATAGCTGTTAAAAATTTAGATGAAATTATTTTAAATACTGGCAGAATAGACATCCCTTTTTCTGAAAATTCCAGAAGTATTCAAATAATTTCTTCATCAGAAATTAAGAAAAGAAATCCTAAAAATATAATTGAATTACTTAAGCAAATCTCTGGTATTGATATACGTCAAAGGGGTATAAATGGTCAGCAGGCTGACCTTTATATAAGAGGAGGAACTTTTGATCAGACTTTGATTTTAATTGATGGAATCAAATTGGATGACCCCCAAACCGGTCATCATAGTCTTAACTTATTACTTCCAATTGAAATGATTGAACGAGTTGAAATAATAAAAGGTCCTGCATCAAGAATATATGGTCAAAATGCATTCACAGGAGCAATTAATTTAGTAACAAAAGAAATTTCAAATTCAAAAACTTTTTTAGAGATAAATTCTGGATCATATAGTCAACGGATGATAAAATCTGTATTAGTAACAAAAAATTTTTTAGCCAATTATTCATATGCTGATTCTGAAGGATATAGATATAATACTGATTTTATAAATAAGAATTATTTATTAAAATCAGACATAAAAATATTAGGTAAAAGTGTAAAATTTTTGGGTTTTTTTTCTGAAAGAAATTTTGGGGCAAATGGGTTTTATGCAACTCCATCAGCAAAAGATCAATATGAAGAGACTCAAGGAAGTCTAGTTTCATTTACAACAAAAATAGTAAAGAATAATTTTGTTTTTAAACCCAAAATATTTTGGAGAAGACATCAAGACGAATATATATTTATTAGAAATAACCCTTCTGTTTATAGAAATCTTCATATTAGTAATAAAGTTGGAGCAAGTATGGATTTCAGCTATTTTTCAAGGGTTGGAACAACTGGATTTGGGATTGACGTAACTAATACAAATATTGTAAGCAATAATTTAGGTAATCACAAGAGGTTAGTAAGTAATTTATTTTTTGAGCATTTATTTTTATTATTCGATTCAAGAATGGATATTATTTTAGGATCTTCTTTTAATCTTTATTCAGATTTTGGTAATAGATTTTTCCCTGGTATTGAAATCGGTTATAAAATGAATAATTCATTTAAATTTTATTTAAATCTTGCTAATACATACAGAATTCCAACATATACTGATTTATATTATACCGACATTACGACTATAGGAAATGAAAATTTAAATGCTGAGTCAGCATCTAATTTCGAATTTGGTATAAAATATTCCAAAAATTCATTAACTTTTAATGGATCAATTTTTGGAAGAAATTCAAAAAATCTGATAGACTATGTAAAGGAGTTCGAGGAAGATTTATGGCAAGCTAGAAATATTTTAGCTCTTGAAACTACAGGATTTGAATTTGATTTTGGAATAAATTTTGAATTTTTTAAAACATTTCATGAACTTAATATAGGATATACTTTTATCGACGATAGTGATTTAAAATCAATTTCTAATTTTTCTAAATATTCTATTAATTCTTATAAGAACAACTTTGTTTTTTTAATTACAAGTAAATTAAGTAAAAGAATTAGTTCTTCTATAAATTTTAAAAAATCAGAAAGGCTAAATTATAAAAATTATAGTGTTTTGGATCTGGGATTTAAATGGGAAAATTCAAAATGGAAATTTTCAATTTTGGCCAATAATATTTTGAATGAAAAATATTATGAAACTAATTTGGTCCCAATGCCTAAATCAAATTTTAATCTAGTGGTTAATTATACTTTTTAAATTTATTATTTATTGAGTTTATAATTAATTCATATTCCCATCCTTTTGAATATAAAACTGAAAATATTTTTTTTTTGCGATAACTATTTTTTAGATGCTTATATCTTAAATTAAGCTTTTCGAATAATAAATCAAATGCCTCTGAATATTCGTCACTATCTATCTCACTAATTGCTTTATTTATATTCCAAGGGCTAATATTTTGTTGTTTTAGTTTATTTATTATCTTTATTCTACCCCATTTTTTTATTCTAAATTTACCCCTTGCATATCCAATAGCATATCGCGTTTCATTTAAAAAATTTTCAGTAATTAATTTCGTAATGATTTTATCAGTCTCATTTTTAGTTAGATTATTTTTAGAAAGTTTTAGGATTACTTCTTTGTGAGATCTTTCTTGATAAGAACAATACAATGAAATTTTTTTGTAAATGTTTTCAATTGATTTTTTCATTTTTTAAATAAAATAAAAGTATTAAATAAAAAAAGCGGATGAATTAAGCATCCGCTTTTAATTTAAAAATTAATTATTTTTTTTTCGGTATCATAAAATTTATAATTTAAATAATTGTATGAATCTCTGGGAATAATTCTAACCCGTTTTTTATATTTAATAAACCATTGAGCTCTTATTGATGGGAACCCTTGGATTAAATAGGCAGCAATAAAAGGATGAATATGTAAACATATTTTTTTTTTATTGTGCTTGTTATTATTAACAATTTTGCTAATATCTGCGTTGATTTTGTCAATTAAAACAATAGGTGCTTCAACTTCATTATTTATATTAGGATTAGGTTCTTTAGTCTTGATATTTATTTCTGATCTAACTCTCTGACGAGTAATTTGAATTAAACCAAATTTGCTTGGAGGCAAAATTTTATGTTTGGTTTTGTCATTACTCATTTCATTTTTTAAATGATCAAAAAGATTCCTTCTATTTTCGTTAGATAATAAATCTATAAAATCTACGACAATAATTCCTCCCATATCTCTTAATCTTAATTGCCTTGCAATTTCAGTGGCAGCGATAAGATTGACTTCTAATGCAGTATCTTCTTGAGTTTTTTGTTTACTCGATCGATTACCACTATTAACATCTATAACATGTAAAGCCTCTGTGTGCTCAATTACTAAATATGCACCTTTTTGCATTGAAACAGTTTTTCCAAAAGAGGATTTTATTTGACGTTCAATACCAAAGTTTTCATAGATTGGGACGATGTTTTCGTAAAATTTTACTATACTGGCTTTTTTTGGAGCAATTAAACTTATGTATTCTTTAATTTCTTCAAAAAGTTCAAATTCGTTAACGTGAATACCAGTAAAGGAATCATCAAAAACATCTCTTAGAATTGAGGAGGATCTATTAATTTCACTCAAAACTTTAGATGGGAATTTATTTATCTTACGAATTCGATTAAAAAGATTTCTCCATCTTGAAAGTAATTGTTGAAGATCACTATCAAGCTCTGCAACTTTTTTATTTGATGCTACAGTTCTAATAATAACACCAAAACCTTTGGGAGTTATACTTTGGACTAATCTTTTTAATCTATTTTTTTCATCAGAATCTTCAATTTTTTGTGAAATAGAAATTCTGTCTGAAAAAGGGAGAAGAACCATAAATCTTCCGGCTAATGATAATTCAGCACTTAGCCTAGGTCCTTTAGTAGAAATAGGTTCCTTAACAACTTGAACTAAAATATGTTGATTTGGATTTAAAACATCAGCAATAATTCCAGTTTTTTCAATTGTTTTCTCAAAACGAAAGTTTTTTAATAAATAATTATTTGATTTACCTGAATTTACAAGTTTAATATACTTAATTAATGATAGAAATTTAGGTCCCAAATCATGATAATGTAAAAAACCATCTTTTTCATGACCTACATTTATGAAAGCCGCATTTAAGCCAGGGATAGTTTTTCTTACTTTCGCAAATAAAATGTCCCCTACAGAAAATTTATTATTCTGTATTTCTTTATTTAACTCAATTAACTTACCATCTTTAAGTAAAGCAAAATCAACAGCAGAGGAATTTGATCTAACTATTAGTTCTTTATTCACTCTGATAAATTTTATGTTGTAAATAATACAACTGATTAAACAATAATTTTTTCAGGATATTCCTGAGAAACTTTTAAAAGTTTCATGTCAATGAACATAGGATTTTTTATAGTGATTCCAAACACTTATTTTTTCTTATGTCGGTTTGCTCTTCTTCTTTTTTTACGTTTGTGGGTAGCAACCTTATGTCTTTTTCTTTTTTTACCGCTTGGCATATTAAAACATCTAGATAATTATAAAATTATTAAATTGGTACTTTAGATTTTACACTTTTAACAAAAGTTTTAGAGGGCTTAAATGCTGGAACATTGTGGGGTGGAATTTTAATAGCAGTATTTTTTGAAATATTTCTTCCTATTTTTTCTGCGCGTTTTTTTATAATGAAACTACCAAAGCCCCTAAGATATACATTATTACCTTTTTCAAGAGATGACTTGATTTCTAACATAAATTTCTCAACAGTAGTTTGGACATCTAACTTATCCATCCCAATTTCATCACAAATATTTGATACAATTTCAGCTTTTGTCATTTATATAAATTTAATTCAAACGTTAATAATTTAGAAGGCAAACAAATATATAAATTTATATTATTATTATCCTAATACTTTAATATTTTAAATATTAAGAAGAAATGATAATTATATTTGTTATAAGAATGTGGACGGAAAAATTAATAAAATGGTATCATGAAAATAAAAGGGACTTACCTTGGAGAAAAAATCCTGAACCTTATAACATATGGTTATCAGAAATTATTTTACAACAAACCACTGTATCTCAAGGTACCCCATATTATTTGAGATTTATTAAAAAGTATCCAACAATATTTGATCTTTCAAAAGCTAAAGAAAATCAAGTACTTAAGCTTTGGCAAGGTTTAGGATATTATTCCAGAGCCACAAATTTACTTTTAACAGCTAAATATATTTCTAAAAATTATAATGGGATTTTTCCAAATAAAATTAAAGACTTAAAAGAACTTAGGGGGATTGGAGATTATACTGCTAGTGCGATTGCATCAATTTCTTACGGTGTTCCATCATCAGTTGTGGATGGTAATGTATATAGATTAATTTCAAGATTTTTTGGCGTATTTATTTCAATTAACACATTAAATGCATACAATGAATTTAAAAAAAGAGCTGACGAATTGATGTTGGATTATAATCCATCAGATTTTAATCAAGCTATGATGGAATTTGGTGCAATTCAATGCAAATCCAAAAATCCAAATTGTGTAAAGTGTATTTTTAATAAGGATTGTTATGCTTTTAAAAATGATTGTGTTGGTAATTTACCAGTTAAGAATAAATTAAATAAGCTAAAATCGAGATATTTTAATTATATATTTGCTTTAGATCCAAAAGGAAATTTTATAATTAATCAAAGGACAAAAAAAGATATTTGGAATAAATTATACGAATTACCACTTGTTGAAAGTAATAATAATATTAAAATAGAGAAATTAAAGGCAAATAAACTACTTTTTAAATTATCAAGTGGTGATTACAACAGTTTAATGAAAATTAATTCAAAACCTATCATTCAAAAACTTTCTCATCAGAAGATTAATATTACTTTTTGGAAATTAAATGTTTTTAAATTACCCAAATATGGCATAAAGGTTAAAAATCTAAAAAATTTTCCTGTACCTATTGTTTTAGAAAAATTTTTTAATCATAAAGCTAATTTTGAAGGTTGAATTTTTATATTTGATTAATTATAAAATTTAAGCAAATGGCTGGTACATTAAATAAAGTTATGTTAATTGGTCACCTCGGGGATGATGTTAAGATGCATCATTTTGATGGGGGCGGTTGCATTGCAAGAATTTCTCTTGCCACAAATGAGAGTTATATAAACAAAAATTCGGGCGAAAAAATAAACAATACTGAGTGGCATAATTTAGTTGCTAGAAATAAAGTAGCTGAAATATTTGAAAAATATTTATCTAAAGGTGATAAGATATATGTTGAGGGAAGAATTAAATCTAGGAAATGGCAAAATGAAAAGGGAGAAGATAGATATACAACTGAGGTAATTGTTAATGAGTTTACTTTTTTATCTAATAAGAAAGGTGATCCTCAATTGCCTCCAGAAGAGACTAATTCTCAAATTGAAAAATCGTCTGAAGATATTAATGATTTACCTTTTTAACTTAAATTATCAGATTGGGATTCGAATTTTATAATTTTTTAGTTTCTTTTTTATTAATTGAACAATCGCCTATTGTTTTTGTAAAAATAATTTTAACTATTGTTTTGCTTTTTTTTTCAGCAATGCTCTCTGGAGCTGAGGTTGCATTATTTTCATTAAAACCCTCAACATTAGATTCTGATAAGGGAGAATTTGATAAAACAAAAAAGTTAATTAAAAGATTATTAAAATCCCCCAAAAGACTTTTGGCAACAATATTGGTAACAATTAACTTTATTAATATTGGTATCGTTTTATTATTTGCATCTTTAACTGATGTATTTCTTAGCGGTATAAGCAGTTATATATTTAAGTTAGTTCTTGAAATAGGATTTATAACAATCATTATCCTTTTTTTTGGTGAAATTTTACCTAAAATTTATGCTAACAGAAATAGTTTAATATTTTCTAAAATAGTAGCATATCCACTTTTTTATTTAGATAAATATCTGTTGTGGTTTTTAACCAAACCAATGAGTAAAATAACTTTATTTATTGAAAATAGATTTGGTAATAAATCAAATTCCTTTACTGTTGGAGAACTTTCAAAAGCTCTCGAATATACTGAACAAAAGGATATGACTAAACAGGAAGACAAAATATTAAAAGGTATAGTTTCATTTGGAAATACTGATACTAAACAAGTTATGTGTCCTAGAATCGATGTTTTTGCACTGTCAGAAAAATTAACTCTTAAAGAGATTTTACCAAAAATAATAAAGGCTGGTTTTTCTAGAATCCCTGTTTATAAAGAAAAAATTGATGCTATCTCAGGTATTTTATATGTTAAAGATTTAATGCCAAAAATAAATAGTTCATCATTTTCGTGGCAGAAATTAATTAGAGAGCCTTATTATGTACCTGAAAACAAAAAGTTAGATGACCTTTTTAAAGAATTTCAAATTAAAAAAAATCATCTGGCAATTGTTGTTGATGAGTATGGAGGAACATCTGGAATCGTTACTTTGGAGGACATAATTGAGGAGATAGTAGGGGATATAAGTGATGAATATGATGATCAAGAATTTGAATATACTAGGATTGATGAAAAAAATTTGTTAGTTGATGCTAAAATGAATCTTAAAGACTTTTACAGATTACTAAAACTTGACTCCATTGAAATATTTGAAAAATATAAAGGTGAATCTGAGACATTAGCTGGGTTTTTACTTGAGATAGTTCAATCATTTCCTAAAGTAGGACAAAAGATTTACTTTGAAAAGTATATTTTCAAAATTGAATATATTGAACAAAGAAGAATAAAAAAAATTAAAGTAACTATTCCATAATTTATATGTTACATAGGTGTACTTTAATTCTTTTCATAACATTAATTTCGTGTTTTGAAAATAACTTGCCAAAACCTAAGGCTTATCTTAATTTGGAATACTCTTCCCCTCAATATCATGAAGTATTAAATTCTTGTGGCTTTAAATATCAAATTAATAAAGAGGCAATATTAGAAAATCATGAAGAGGAATGTTGGGATAATATTAAATATCCTAAAATGAAAGCTACTATTTACTTATCTTACTTTAAAGTAGATAACAATATTAACTCCTTAATTGACGATGCATATCAAATGCCAATGAAGCATGTTAACAGGGCAATAGAAATTCCTGAAAAAATTTATTTTGATCAAAAAAATAAAATTTTTGGATCATTATTCAGAGTGGAGGGGAATACTGCTTCTCAACTTCAATTCTTTTTGACTGATAGCATAAGAAATTTTTTAGTAGGATCTTTATATTTTTATTCTAAGCCAAATTATGATTCATTAATGCCAGCTGCACGATATATTGAAGATGATATGCTTCATCTTATGGAGACTTTAAAATGGGAATAGTAAATTAATCCTCTAATGATAAAAAAATCAAAAAAATGAAAATTAACATAATCAAAGATCTAATTGATTTAATCACCTTGAAAAAAATTTCTAAAAATATTTTTAAAGGTGAGAATTATTTAACTCCATGGGGAAGAGTCTTTGGAGGACAAGTTCTAGCTCAATCATTATATGCTGCTTATCAAACAGTTCCAATTGACAGATTTGCTCATTCTATGCACGGATATTTTATTTTAGCTGGTGATGTAAATGTACCTGTTAGGTATGAGGTAGATGTATTAAGAGATGGGGGGAGTTTCACCACCAGAAGAGTAGTAGCATATCAGAAGGATAAGGCTATTTTTAACATGGCGGCTTCTTTCCAGTTAAATCAAAAAGGTGTAGATCATCAAATTAGTATCCCTAGTGTATTAACTCCTGAAATTTTGCTAACTGATCTTCAGCAAATTGAAAATTATAAAGATGTAGCACCCAAAATTTATCAAATGATTAAGGCGACACATCCAGTAGTTTTTGAAATGAAACCAGTTGAGAATATTGCGTCAAGAATAATCAAAGACTCATCACCCTACAGCAATATTTGGTTTAAAACAAAGGAAAAAGTTGAACTAGACATACAAACTCAACATCAATTATTAGCTTATGCATCGGACTATGGTTTATTGTTAACATCTACTTTACCTCACAGAGAAAGATTTAATAAAAATAATATTTTATCTGCAAGCTTAGATCACTCACTTTGGTTTCATAGATCTTTCAAAATAGATGAATGGCTACTTTATTCAATGGATAGTCCAAGCGCATCAAATTCAAGAGGGTTTTCACGAGGGAGTATATTCAATAGGCAGGGCATTCTGGTAGCCTCAGTAGCTCAGGAGGGATTGATTAGGGAATTGATTATACCATAATTTAAATCCCATCAACAACAGTTCTGAATCCAGCATGAATTGAGCTTGTATCTGGACTAGTTTTCATTCTCATGGCATTCCTGTAACCACTACAATAGCTGTCATTGCAAAGAAAACTGCCGCCTCTCATAACTTTTTTTGGGATATAGGGCTCATTAGGATCAAAACTTTTTTCAGGGCCTTTAGGATTATCTGCAATTTGATTCTCAAATAATTTGTAATAATCATGCTTATACCAGTCTGAGCACCACTCCCATACATTTCCAGCTATATCATATAATCCGTATCCATTGGGATTATAATTTTTAACTGGAGCTAAAAATTCAAAATTATCTTTATTTGTATTTTCATAAGGAAAATTTCCATCCCAAGTATTTGCATTTATAAGGGTGGAATTAATTTTTTGATTCCCCCATGAATAAATTGAATGCTCCATTCCCCCACGTGATGCATATTCCCATTCAGCTTCTGATGGTAGCCTTTTTCCTGCCCATTCACAATAGGCAACAGCGTCATCCCAACTAACATGAACAACAGGGAAGTTTCCTTTTCCTTCAATATTACTTCCTTCACCCCAAGGTTGTTTCCAATTTACATTTTTAGTCCATCTCCACCATTGAGAATAATCATTTAAATTTACAGGGCCATCTGTATAATTAAATAAAAGGGAAGATGGGAGAAGTAAGCTGTCATTAGGTTTAGGTGTTTCAGGGGGTAAAGTTTTTTTAATCTCTTCCCAATCAATTTTTCTTTCTGCAGTAGTTATATAACCAGTTTCATTTACAAATTTTTCAAATTGCGAGTTAGTAACTTCAGTTTCGTCCATCCAAAAGGAGTTTACTATTACTTCATGCTGCGGAAACTCATCAATGAATCCATCTTTATTGCTACTTCCCATTTTAAATGTTCCGCCTGGAATAAAAACCATACCTTTTAATAAAAGGGAATCTTCTTTTGATATTACTTTATTTTTTATTTCTTCTGATTTATTTATTTTATTATTAACCCTTGTTTCACAAGAAATAATAATAACTAACAATAATTTTAATAAAGTAATATTTTTAATTTTCATATTTTGGATATAACCCCTGATTAATTTTTTGAATATAAAAAATTAATTAAATTTTTATATTATATTTTAAATTAAATATTAAAGTCTTTTGTAATTTAGATGATATAGAATTTTAAAATGAAATATTTTTATTTGCTTTTTTTATCAATTAGCTTAAGTTTTTCTCAAGACTTAAAAGATGAAAAATTAGATTTGGTTGTTGTCTCAAATATACCGTATTCCTATGCAAAAGATGATTTGACTAGATTTAAAGTAAGTTTTGAAGTTCAACAATGGTCCGTTGAAATTTTAAAATTGGTACTTAAAGAAATTAAAGAAAATCCTGTCAATGAAGACTCATTTACTGTTAATTTCAAAATATATAACGAGGAAAGAAATAGAATAATTAAAATACCAATTAAAGTTGAGGAAAAATTTGTTTTGGCTTTTAAAACTGAAAAAGGTTTTAATGAAAAATATTATGACTTTATGAACAATACTTACCAATGGATTCTAAGATCTATTTAATTAAAAATTATTTGATTTTTTTAAATGTAAAGCCTTTGTTTTTTTTAAAAAAAGCAATTGTTTCTTCTTTAGACGGAATTGAGGTTTGAGCCCCTTTAACTGTTACAGACAAGGATGCAGCTGCATGCGAAAAAGGAATAGCTTGAGTTAGACTTAAATCATCAATAATACCTTGTGCTAAATATCCGTTAAATACATCTCCAGCAGCAGTTGTATCAATTGCATTAATTTTTGGGACTTTGAAAATGTAATTAGAATTTTTTGTACACCAAACACTACCATTTTCACCTAAAGTAATTATGCAATTTTGAACTCCTTTTGATACTATTTTTTCACCTGCTAAGATTGCGGATTTATGGTCAGTCACCTTAATATTAGTTAACATCTCAGACTCATTTTCATTAGGGGTTATCATCCAAATATTTTTTAAAATATTTTCACTCAATTCTAAAGCAGGGGCAGGGTTTACTATTAACTTAATTTTTTTATGATTACAAAAGTTAATTATTTTTTTAATTGTATCAAATGGTATTTCAAATTGTATTAAAACTAATTTTGCTTTTTCAATTTCAGAAAGGAAAGGTTCGAGTTTTTTAAAAGTTAGAGATCCATTAGAACCGGAAGCTACTGCAATTGAATTTTCACCTTTTTCTGATACAAAAATGTGAGCTACGCCAGAGGGCTTTGAGCTATCAGTTAAAATATATTTTTCTGGAAGATTTTCTTTTTTAAAATGTTTTTTCAATTCATCCCCAAAACTATCATTCCCGAGCTGAGTAATAAATTTTGTATCAGCTCCAGCTCTTCTGGAGGAAACAGCTTGATTAGCGCCTTTACCACCAAAAATTACAGATGATTCAGCACCAACAACCGTTTCACCAATTTTTGGTATGTGTTTCATATATAATACTAAGTCTGTGTTAGAACTACCAATAACAAATAGGCTCATAATAGATAAAATTAAACAAGTCTAGCGATAATTATAGTCCCTAAACCAGATAAAAAAAGTAAAAACATAAGGGGAATTAACCAAAAATTTTGTTTGGGTAAATCTTTAAATTCCCTCCAAATAAAAACCCCCCATATAGCAGCAACCATAGTTGCGCCTTGCCCAAGTCCGTATGCAATTGCCGGGCCAGCTTGTTCTGAGGCAATTATATTAAATGACATTCCAATACCCCAAATTACACCACCGAAAATACCGATTAAATGTAGCTTTGTAGTTCCAAGAGTAAGATATTCTTTATAGTTGGTTTTGTTTCCTGACAAGGGTTTATACATATTATATGTATTAAATAAAAAACTAGAAATTAAAATTCCAAAAGAAAATATCACTAGGGCAGTATATGGAGTAATTTTTTTAGGTTCAGGATTAATGAAATCTGTTACCATTGATTCGGCAACATACTTGTAAAAAAATCCCATGGCGATTCCAGCAGTAACAGAAATTAAAATACCTTTTAAAGGATTTTGATTAGAGTTCTGAAGAATTTTCTTATATGCAATTCCATCAATAATTATAGCAATAGTAACTAGTAAAACACCAATAAATAATATAAGTGGATCCCCTTCTGGTTGATTAATGTAGTTAGTAAAAACACCTAGAACTAAAGCTATCCCAATCCCAATTGGAAAAGCAATTGCCATTCCTGCAATTTCAATTGCAATAACTAAAAGTAAATTAGCAAAATTAAATATAACACCACCAATAAGAGCAGAAATAATTGACCCTGAATTTGCTTGTTGAATATCATCAATAAATGATCTTCCATTTTCTCCAAAAGAGCCTAATGAAAAAGCTAAAAAGATTGTTATTAAAACTATTCCAATAACATAATCCCAATAGAAAAGTTGAAAAGGCCATTTTTTACTTGATAATTTTTGAGTGTTTGCCCATGATCCCCAGCATATCATTGTAATAAAGCAAAATAAAACTGCAATAGTGTAGCTTTCTATAATAAACATTTTTTTATTGTTTGGTTAATTTAATTTGAATTAAAAAACACATTAATATATAAAATTTTTTAAAGATATTTTTTTTTTGAAAAATCATATTTTAAAAATTGAATTCATTAAAACCCATTTTTCTCCTTTTTTAGCAATAGGAAGTGCTTTTTGATATTTCCACATAAGATTTTCCCATTCTTGGACTTTCGGATTATTTTTATCAGATTTGTCTTTTGCTTCAAAAGAGAAATCGTCTGAAACTTCAGCTATCATGAAAAGGCGATCAGAAATATTGTAAATTTCCATTGAATTTATTCCTGAATTTTTTATACTTTGAATGATTTCGGGCCAAACTTTTTTATGATAATTTATATATTCAGATATTAAATCTTTATTATTTATTAAATCTAAAGCCAAACAATATCTTTTATTTTTCATTAATTTATTTCTTTGAAGTATATTTTCCAAATAAGATAACAATGATAAAACAAATTAAGGGAAGAATAAAAGAAAAATTAATTTCTGAGACACCAAGAATTTTAATATCATTTACCGCATAGCCTCCTATATCAATTATATTTCCTTGAAGTTTTGGCATTAAAGCTCCGCCAACAATTGCCATTACAAGCCCTGCAGCTCCAATTTTAGAAACATTTTCATTAAGGTCTTGTAAAGCAATACCATAAATTGTAGGAAACATTAGAGACATAAAAAAGGAAGTTAATACAAGTGAATAAAGTCCTATGATATTTTGAGCTAAAATTGTTATTAGAATTGTTAATGATGAAAAAGAAGCAAAAATCATTAACAATGATCCTGCATTTATAGTTTTAAGTAAATACGTCCCTAAAATTCTACCAAAAAAGAATAATATAAATGCTACAAATTGATAATTTGATGCTTTTTGGCTTGAAATTTCTTGGGCTTCGGCATATTGATAGATATATGTCCAACACATGATTTGAGCACCTACATAGAAAAGTTGACTAATTATACCAAAAATATAATTTTTATTTTTTAATAAAATTTTGAATGTTTTTTGAATAGATTCAATTTCAGTTCTATCTTTTCCTTGAGGCATTTTATATAAGGCAATTATGATAAAAAATAAAATTATAACCATACCAAGAATTACGTAAGGATCTCTAATTACCATCAGGTCAGAGGTTTTTATGATAATTTTTTCTGCTTCATCTAAAAGCTGATAATTATCAATATTATCAGATTGTAGTTTTTTTAATATGAATTGCTGAGCAACAAAGAGACCTGCTATACTTCCAACTGGATTAAAAGTTTGGGCAAGATTTAGTCTTTGAGTAGCAGTTTCTTTTCCCCCCATAGACAATATATATGGATTTGCAGTAGTTTCAAGAAATGCAAGTCCAAAAGTCAAAATGTATAAACCTAAACAGAAAAACCAAAATTGTTCAGTTATGGCTGCCGGATAGAAAAGAATTGCCCCCAAGGCATAAAGAGAAAGGCCAATAAGTATTCCTGTTTTGTATGAAAATTTCCTTACAAAAAAAGCTGCTGGCAAGGCCATACAAAAATATCCTCCATAAAAAGCCATTTGAACCCATGCTGCTTGAGAATTAGATAATTCCAAAACCTTTTTAAATGCTTGAACCATTGGGTCAGTAACAGAATTTGCAAAACCCCATAAAGCAAACATTGAGGTAATTAAAATAAAAGGAATAACTAATTTATTTGGAACAATTTTGTTAGCCATTTTTTTAGGAATTAATTGTTCTGTCTAAATGAGAGTAACCCCCATCAACAAAAATTATTTGACCAGTGGTGTGGCTAGATTTATTTGATAGCAGGAAAATAACCATATTTGAAATTTCTTCAACAGTTGTCATTCTTTTTCCTAATGGAATTTTTTGAGAAATTTCATTTATCTTTTTTTTAGGATTTTTGAATGTTTTAATCCATTTTTCGTAAAGGGGTGTATAACATTCAGCAACTATAACTTCATTAACTCTAATTTCGTCATTAATTAATTCAACTGCCCATTCTCTTGTAAGAGCATTTCTTGCACCACAAGCTGCGGCATAGCCAGAGGTCCCTCCTTGGCCAGTATATGAGACTTTTGATCCAATATTTACAATACTCCCTTTATTTTTTTTCAAACCTGGTAAAGCAAGTTTAGCCATTAGGAA
Organism: uncultured Flavobacteriaceae bacterium; assembly: GCA_905381055.1. Classification (GTDB taxonomy): domain Bacteria; phylum Bacteroidota; class Bacteroidia; order Flavobacteriales; family Flavobacteriaceae; genus TMED220. The sequence continues at coordinate 21,403 of CAJPUR010000002.1, read as the reverse complement.
GTAATGGGTAACATTTTTATTAATGGAATCTATAAATTGCTTAGAAGTCCCATTTTTTAGTCCTATTCCATCGTTAATACCCGCGTTATTAACCAATCCATCAATTTGTCCGTATTTTTTATAAATAAACTCAATAGCTTTTTGACACTCTTTAGAATCTGTTAACTCTGCTAATGCATAATCAGCTTTTAATTTTAGATCTTTGATGACTTTCATTATAGAATTAATAGATTTTTTATTTCTTCCGATGATTATAGGAATTGCTTTTTCTTTGGATAAAGCTAGTGTTATTCCTCCCCCAATACCTTTAGATCCTCCTGTAACAATAATGACTTTATCTTTTAAATTTAGATCCATTTTTATATGTTTAAGTTGTAAATTTTAATTGCATTTTCTGACCAGAATTTCTTATTAGATTTTATTGGGAAATAGTATTCTGCAAGATTTTTTACTTTTGAATAATTACCGGCCAAAAGACAGACTGGCCAATCAGAACCATAAAGTAATCTATCTTCACCAAAAACTTTTTGAACAGTTTCAATATATGGCTTGAAGTCGTTAATTTTCCATTTTACCCAATTAGCTTCAGTAATCATTCCAGAAATTTTACATGAAACATTTTCAAATTTCGAGAGTTCACTTATTTTTTCTTTCCAAATAGTTATTTTTTTTTCTTTAATTAAAGGTTTTGCAAGATGATCCAATATAAAGCTTTGATTTGGAAATTTTTCAACAAATCTAATGACCTCATCTAATTGGTTTGGATAAACTAAAATGTCATAGGTAAAATTGTAAGAATTTAATTTTGAAACTCCATTTAAAAAATCATGATTTAATAAAAAACCAGGCTTTTCAGATTGAACAATATGCCTAACTCCTTTAAGCGCTTTTTTTTTGGAAAACTTATTTAATACAGATTCAATTTCAGGAGATTTTAAATCTACCCATCCGACAACTCCTTTAATAAAATTATTTTTTTCTGATAGTTCAATTAATGATTCAGTTTCATCCTCTGTTTGTTCAACTTGAACTGAAATACATCCATATACATTATTTTTTTTTAATTCGATAATCAAATTATTTGGGTAAAAATTTTTTTTAAGCACATTCATTTCATCTGTAATCCAAGTATTTTTTTTCGGATTGAAATTCCAAAAATGTTGATGACTATCAATTATCATGTTTATAAGATTTAACTTTTTGTTCCGAAACACCAAGACCTTCAACACAAAGCTGCATAATATCATTATTTTTTAAAAATTTTGGTGGATCAAAACCGAGCCCAACACCAGATGGAGTACCAGTAGAAATAATGTCTCCAGGGAGTAATGTCATAAATTGACTTATATAACTTACTACATCATTTATTTTAAATATAAAATCTGAAGTATTACTTTTTTGCATTATTTTACCATTTAATTTTAACCAAAGATTAAGATTATTAGGATTTTTGATTTCATCTTTTGTCACTAAGTATGGTCCTAAAGGAGCAAAAGTATCACAACTTTTGCCCTTTACCCATTGACCCTCTCGTTCTAATTGAAAGGAGCGTTCACTTATATCATTGTGAAGGAGATACCCAAAAATATGATCTTTAGCTTGTCTAGGATTAACGTAGGAGGCTTTTTTCCCAATTACTAAAGCCAATTCAACTTCCCAATCTGTTTTATAACTATTTTCAGGAATTATAACATCATCATAAGGACCAATAATGGAAGTAGTAGATTTAAAAAATAATACAGGTTCTTTGGGAACATTCATACCACTTTCACTAGCATGTTTTGAATAATTTAGGCCAACACAAATAATTTTTGATGGTCTTGCTAACGGTGGCCCAAATCTAAATTCACCACTTACTATTGGACAAGAATCTATGTTAGTTGACAACCATTTTTTTAATTTTTCTAGATCATTGTTTTCAAAAAATGATTCATTATAGTCATTAATAAAAGCAGATACATCAATAAAAGTGGAATCATCAATTTTAATTCCAGGAAGTTCTTTGCCCTTTGGACCGAATCTAATTAATTTCATTTATTCAATTATTTAATTTAATAAAACCTCCATCTATTGGAAAATCAGTACCAGTAATAAATGAAGACTCATCAGAACATAAATATAATGCTAAATCAGCAATTTCTTTTGGAGAACCCATTCTTCCAATAGGCTGAGAATTAGATAGTTTTTTAAAAACTTCAGCTTCTTTTCCAGGGAAATGTTGCTTTAAAAATTTATCAACAAAAGGAGTATGTACTCTTGCTGGTGAAATAGAATTACATCTAATACCATGATCAATATAATCCTTTGCAACAGATAAAGTCATAGACAAAACTGCTCCTTTAGTCATTGAGTAAGCAAAACGATCTGAAATACCGACCGATCCAGCTATTGATGCAAGATTTATAATGATACCAGATTTATTTTTTTTCATTTTTGGAATACAAGCTTTTATACTGTTATATATTCCTTTAATATTTATAGAATATAACTTGTCTAATGAATCTTCATTAACAGTTTCTATAGGTCCTATATGAGAAATTCCTGCACAATTTATTAAAACATCTATTGAATGGGATTTAGAAATTTTCTTGATAGTTGAGAAAACTTTAGACTGATTAGCAACATCACATAAATATCCTTCAGATATTGATGTATTTTTTTTCAGTTCATCAACAGTCTTATGAATTTCTTTTTTATTTATATCAAGAATGATAATATTTGCTCCCTGCCTAGCAGTGGCTATTCCAATTGCTTTCCCAATTCCACTTGCCCCTCCAGTTATAATTATCGTTTTATTTTCAAGATTAAATTTTTTTTTCATGGAAAGTTTTATTCAATTACGGAAAACTTATATATACAAATTGAATAATATTCTTCGCCAGGATTCAATTCAGTTGAAGGGAAATTTTCATTATTAGGGCTATCCGGGAAATGCTGAGTTTCAAGACAAAAAGCAGATCGATAATTATAAGTTTTATTGTTTTTACCTTTAACACTTCCATCTAAAAAATTACCTCCATAAAATTGTAACCCAGGCTCATTTGTATATACTTCCATAACTCTTTTAGATTCAGGTTCAATAACTTTAGCAGCAAAACTTATATCATCATTTTTTTTATTTAATACATAATTATGATCATATCCTTTTCCAAAACTTAATTGTTCGTTTTTAACTTTGATATCATTCCCAATAGATTTAAGTTTGGAAAAATCAAATGGAGTGTTTTTAACAGGTTTGATCTTGCCAGTTGGTATTAAATTTTTATTAATAGGAGTATAATTAGAAGCATTTATTTCAAGTAAATGGTCATTGATTGATCCATTTCCAGCCCCTTTTAAATTAAAAAAAGAGTGATGTGTTAGATTAACTATTGTTTTTTGATCAGTATATGCCCAATATTGAATTTTTAGCTCATTTTTTTCGGTTAACTCATATCTAACTTTCACATCTAAATTCCCTGGGTATCCTTCCTCTAAATGGAATGATTTGTATGATAAAGTAATTGAATTATTGGTTAGATTTTCAATTTTCCATATTACAGAATCAAATCCAACTTCACCTCCGTGTAAGTGGTTAGGGGCATTGTTTTTTTTTAATTTATATTCAATGTTATTCAATTTAAATAAACCATTATTTATTCTGTTTGCGTAACGTCCTACAATGCAGCCAAAATATTTTTCAGATGTATTTAAATATTCATCAATTGAATCAAACCCCAAAACAATATCATCAAAATTGTTATTTTTATCAGGTACCCATAATGAGACAACTCTTCCTCCGTAATTAGTTATTTTAACTTTTATACCTTTGGAATTTGTAAGGGAAATAAATTTGATTTTATTTTTGGAATTTTCAAATTTATTTTCAGATGATACGCCTTTAAATGATAAAGTCATAAACAATAATAGTAAAAATATTTTTTTAAAAGTCATTTAAATATTCATTTTATTTTGAAAAACTAAAAGTTCTAATTTAATCTAATATTTTTTATTTTTGTAAAAAAATAATAATAATGAGTAGACACCTTTCATTAAGATCAGGAAATCCAGTATTATCTCAAAAAACATTTTCTTCATTATCGCACACAGATATTGAAGAAAAAATGACTATGAACGGAACGGTAAATAAAACGCTAATTTCTTTGTTTTTGTTGGTTGGGTCTGGATATTATATGTTTAACCAACCAAGCATGGGTATTTTGGCTTTTTGTGGTATTGCAGCATTTATTGTTGCTATAGTTACTGTATTCAAAAAAACTTGGGCTCCAGTAACTGTTCCTTTATATGCAATTCTTGAAGGGGCAGCCCTTGGGGGAATCTCTTTTTTGTATAATTCTGCATATGAAGGTATTGTATCTCAGGCAATTCAACTTACAATTGGAATTTTATTATCACTGTTAATGGCATATAAATACGGGATTATTAAGGCGACTGAAAATTTTAAATTAGGAGTTTTTGCTGCCACGGGAGGGATTGGAATAATTTATTTAGTAAATTTTATAATGAGTTTTTTTGGAGCTAGCATGCCGATAATGGACATTAATAATGCTTCAATGTTTAGTATAGGATTTAGTCTTGTAGTAGTTGTAATTGCATCATTAAATTTAGTTCTTGATTTTGATTTCATTGAAGAAGGTGTTGAAAATGGTGCTCCTAAATATATGGAATGGTATGGTGCTTTCGGATTAATGATTACTTTGGTTTGGCTTTACCTTGAAATATTAAGGTTGTTAGCAAAATTAAATTCTAGAAAATAAATTATTTTTTTTTATTCATTTTCCTTATTGCATAATAGACAATTATTATTAAAATTGCTATAACTGCATATACTACTATATTTCTAAAAAAATATCCCATGTTTTAATTTAATGTACAGCCTGTCCTTAATTTTAATGATTGTTTTAATTCCTCAATTGAGGATTTATAAAAAGTAATATTCTCAGTTCTTGAGTTGTTAACATAAGTACAATAAAGTTCATTATCGTTCCATATGAATCTTAATTTACCAGATAAAAGATCTCCATTGATTTCTTTTAGGGTTTGTTCAACATTTTCAATGGTAAAACTAAATTCTTTACATACTGGACTTCTGTTGAACATTTCATACTGAGTCATAAATTCACCAGTTGAGTTATTATGAAAAACATTATACTGTTCAAAAGTACCAGTAGTAATTTTCCAAACTGTACTATCTAAACACTCTAAAAAAGTATTACATTTTTTTTCAGTTTGGATCTGATTACAAGAATAAAATAAGATTAAAAAAGAGAAGATTAAGTTTTTAGGCATTAACAGATTAATTGATTTCACTTTTAACATACCCACATTTTAGCATAGAACTTCCAAAAAGGGGATTAAAAATTTCTTCACTTGAACTTATCCACATTCCTCCTTTGTTTTTATTATACATAGGGCAATAATGTTGATAAAGTTTAATTTTTGAACCCACTAATTTTACTAAAATTAAAATTTTATTACTGATCAGTTCAAAAGAACTTCTTTGAGAAGAAATTAAATTTAAATCAGTTTGATTAATAATTTTTTTAATATCAATAATAATTTTATTTATTTCATCTTGATTTTTATTGGAAAAACTAGATGGAGTTATCTTATCAAGATTTGAATTAAATTCAATCCAACTTTTAGATGAGTTTAAAATGTCGTCATTTACTAGATGATTTTTTAGATTCAAATAAGTGCTCAGATAACCTTCAATATCAGGATTTTCCAGATTAGATAGAATTACTTTTGAATTTTTAGTATTTGCCTCAGGAATATTTTTAATTTCATGTTTTTTTCCTGACATATTGCCACAAGAAATTGAAAAGTAGAAAAAAATTGAAATTAGGGTTAAGGATAATACTTTTGTTTTCATTTTTTAATTTTTACTGGGAAACTTCCCAGTTAAATTCCCAACTTGGATTTTTTAGTTTATTAATTATATATTTTACAGTAAGCTCTTTTCCAGAGGGGATATCTTTAATAGAGTAAATTTTTATATGTTTTTCTGGCTCTTCAAAGGATCTTGCAATACAATTAGGCATGTCATGATGATTTATAAAACCACCAAGAGGAAGTCTTAAATAGTTATCAGGGAAATTTTCATTATGTAAATGAGAAATTCCTAATTCAGTTCCTTCTGGGATGAATTTTTTAGAGAACAAACCCAATCCATGAATATCACTTTTTTTAATTGTCAAAAAATCAGGTAAAGGCTTATATTCGTTTGTAAGCAAAATACGGTTTTAAATTAAAATGATTTACGATTATTTAAAAAACAACTTTAAACATATTCTTTTTAATACAAAAGTAAAGATACAAAGTTTTTTTAAAATTTTTTTGATTTTAATAGCTATAAGAATCTACTCTTCCATTCACTTTTTGGAATTTTACATGAGTCATATTTACCAAACCATTTATATCTATTTTTAGCAATAACATCATAAAAAAAGTCTCTTATAAATTTAGGTGTTAGTTGAATTATATATTTAAGAATTAGATATTTTTTTAAAAGTTTCAATAAAAATATAACCGCATCGCTTTTTTGAAGAATTTCCCCATTAGAAGTTAAAATTGAAACAGTATCTGAGCTTTCAGTATTTTTTATTTTACTCAATGCAAAATCACTTTTAAAGTGAGAAAAGTGTAAAATGTTTTTTTTATCATTTTCAATTAACCAAATTATTGACGAATCACAAAGCACACAATAAGCATCATAAAAGACAATCACCTTATTTTTAATCATTTCCAATTTAGTTTTTACATATAGGAAGCTGCAAATCTTTATACTTTAATAAATCAAAATTACTTTTTTTATTTGGAAAAATTATTTTTTTAATTTTTTCAAATTCCAATCTATTAAATATTAAAAGTAAATTACCTTGACTTGTTATAATAGGAATTTTCCTACAAGTCGTAATATTACATATGCATTGATTTTCCCAATAATCAACATTGATTTTCATAAGGTATTTTTTAAAAGATCTCAATTCATGCTCAGTAAACTCAAAAATGATATTATTAAATTTAAAAGTATAAGACCCACATTCACACTTGATTAGAGAGCCTTCTTTAGTACTGGAAATTATTTTTATATTCTTGTGACACATATTAATTAGATTAAATTTTTATTTGTAATGTTAGGTAATATGAAAGAGGGGAAGATGGAATTATACCTGGACCTGGATACCCAGTTGCTCTTCTTGTGAAATATTTCTCTTTTAAGAGATTATTTATCCCTAATTCAAACTTAAGTTTGTTAATAGAGTAACTCGCCGATAAATCGGAAATTTTATATGAAGGAATTTCACCAATTACTCCACTAAGACTACCATCTATTGCATTGGAGGAATCAGTAAATTGGTTTGAAATATAAGAATATTGATAACTAAAAATAAAATCTTTAAATCCAAATCTTAGGCCAGTTTTTAAGTTGTTTTTAGGGACAAATTCAACTCTTTTATTAATAACACCAGGAATATCAGAATTTGTATATTTTGAATTTATGAATGAATAATTTATATAATAATTAAAGATGTAAATGTCTCCTAAATTAAATATTCTTGACAAATTAAAATCTAATAAAGATTCAATCCCACTAATTCTTGCGTCCCCTACGTTTCCTTTTTCACTTTTTACATTACCCATGGCAGTAACTTTTTGAACAAATCCAATTCTATTTTTATAGTTTAGGTTAAAAAAGTTGATATCGTAAGAAATTAGATTTTTAAAATTCCCTCTAATTCCTGTGTCGAAAGTGTTGCCATTTTCATCGATTATATTTGGATTAATTGAAAATGCAGGATTTAAGATGCTAATATCTGCGAATGTTACTGATCTGTAATTTTCAGAAAAATTAGAATAAATTTCAATTGAATTGCTTGGCTTTATGCTAAAACCAATTCCTAAAAGAATAAAATTCCTTTTTCTTTTTTCAGAATTATCTATGGTGCTATTCAATATTACATTTCCAGCACCATCCAAATTTATTTTTTTGTAATAACCATCGCTTTCAGTTTGAATATATTCATATCTAAATCCTGGGGTAATTGATATCTTATCATTAATATAAAAAATATTTTCAGCAAAAAAAGCATAGTTATAATTAGGATATTTATAATTAGATTGATTGGTATAATTAGGGAATTCATTAGTTTTTATTTCAAAATCAGCATCAAAAGAATCCGATCCTGGGCCTTGTTCACTAAAGTTTTTAGAATTATATAATTTTGATCCAAACAGCAATGTAGAAGGGGTACTAAATATTTTATATTTTGTTAAATATTTAATTTCTGCGCCAAAATTATTAAAGTCTCCATTTATAAGGTCTCTTTCTAGAAGAGGATCTATTTGATCAACGCGATTAGTTCTAAATCCAATAGAGTTTCTTGTAGCGTTTAATCCAAAAAGGCTTAAACTTAAAGTTGAATCTAAACTTAATTTTTGCTGATATTTAAAATTATAAACAAACCAATCTATTCCAAACCAGTTTCTACTTCTATTGCTCTGGTAGGGATCATCTTTAAACATCTTATCGGATAATCCACCTCCTTGCTTTGCCAAATATTTTAAATAAGTAAAATCTAATTTAAATAATATTTTATCGCTCGGGTTATAGTTAAGATTTAAAAATGCATTTTTTGAATTAAAATTTGAGTTCGCTCTAAACCCCTGTCCTTCTTTAAAGTTGAAAAAAGTATAATAACTAATTTTATTTTTTTTACCACTAACGCTTGTAAAATTTGTATATAAATTATTACTACCAATAGTATTTCTTGACAATAATTCAATTTTTTTATCGATTTGAGGTTCTTTAAAAATAAAATTAACCAAACCTCCAAACTGAGTCCCGTATTGTAAAGAGGCCGCTCCTCTTATTATTTGAATTTCTTTAAGGCTTTCTGCGGGAGGAGTGTAATAACTTTCAGGATATCCTAATACATCTGCACTGATGTCATACCCATTTTGTCGTGTATTGAAGTTGGAGGATCTGTTTGGATTTAAACCTCTTCCTCCTATATTTAGTTGTATTCCTGCATCGTCACTTTCAAAAATATTTAAGCCCGGTATTTGACTATAAATTTGTCTAGAATTATTAGATGCAATATTACCAATAGCTTGGGTAATCAATATAACTTCATTTTTTTTCCCTGCATTAATTGTTGTACCCTCAACATCCTTTAATTTTCTTAGTTGAAATGATTTTTTTTTATTTGCAATTAAAGTGACTTCATCAAGATTAACTGAATTAATATCAATTATTATCTCATGAGTTATTTTTTTTTCAATGTTAATTATTTTTTCATGAGTGTAATCATCAATAAGAAAAAATAACTTTATTTCATCTAAAAAGGTTGAAAAAGTAAATTTGCCTTCTGGATCTGAAATAGTTAAATACTTGTTTTCGTCATAAATTTCAACAAAAGGTATTGTCTCACCTGTACTAAAAAAAATTGTTCCCTCAACTTTTTTTTGTGAAAACCCAATTAAGCTAAATAAAAAAATAATTTTAAAAACCTTTGATCTCATCATTGAAAGGTAAAACCCAGTTATAATTTTTAAATGATCTTTTTTCTAAATAGAGATTAATCTCAGGATCAATAAATCTTTGACTTCTTCTTCCATTTAATGCTACAAAGCTGTCAGCATTAACTGTTAAATTTTTAATTCCATTTTTTTTATAATAATCACCAATGAAATGAGCAAATTCAATTATGAAATCTGGTTGAAAGCTCATTTGCTTTTCTTGAAAAGGGGTTAAAAAATCACGGTTGTTTATATAAAACGATTTTCCTGAATCTAGATCATTTACTTTAAAGGTTGTATAGCCCATTTTTTCCATGAGCATCACTCTCCATGAATATCTATACCCTTTTTCATTCCAGAAAAGCTCGCCTTCATATAAAAGATTTCTTAATGGGAAAGTAATTTGAAAAATAAAGAATAGAACTATAACTGGGTATATGATTTTTGTATTTTTTATATTATATGTATTATAAAACTTAAAAATCTTTTTACTCTTAATCAATTTATCTAAAAAATTAGAAATATTATAAATTATTTTTTCATGAAATTTAGAACTGAAAAAAATTAAAGCACTAAAAATCATTATGTATGGAAACATTCCAATAGGAAATAAGATTACAGTGAAAACATGAAAAAACACAACTAAAAAGAAAGCAAACCCCCTAGTAAAACTAATTAATAAAAGAAATGGTATTAATAAATCATAGAACATCCCTCCCCAGCTCATTAAGTAATGAAACCATTCTTTATGCATAATAGTTTCTCCTATTAATGGGAGGTCATATTTTGATGTCAACCATATCTTTAAAGGCATAGCTTTAAGAAGCCAATCAGAATTTATTTTTGCAATTCCTGCAAATAAATATACTATAGTTATTAGAAGTTTAATACTATCAATTGTCCAAATAGGTACTTTATTATAAGAAACTTTTTTTTGATAAGAATCAATTGAAAATCTTATATTAAGGGGTAAAAAAATCATTAGGAAACTTAAAATACTTATAAAATAATAGTGATTTAGATATGTTGTTTTATCCATTAATTCGATATAGGTAAAACTTAAAAAAAATAAGATAATTGAAAATCTATATTTATATCCTAAAGCGATAAAAATTGAAGATACACCGCAAATCAAAAACAAGATATAAGTAAAATTGCCAAGGGGTTTTACCCACTCAAAGCCATAATATGAAAAATGGAATTGGGGGTTAATATATAATTCTTCTATCCATCCATTAATCCAAAACCTTATCAGGCTGATTAACATTAAAAGTCCAAATCCAATCCTAAATACGATTAGTGGGCTAGATCCATAAGTTTTTGATAAATATGAATTTAATGTAATCATTCATGGCTAATTATAAATTAATCTCCGTCTGCATCAATATAATCAACACTAATACTTAATGTTTGTAACATGTCAGTTTTTAGAAAAACAACACCTTTTTGTATTTCATCATAAGTAATTAACATTTTATTATTATCAGAGCTTATTTGGGAAGTGAAATCTTCATTAAGACTGTTAATTTTTTCTTTAGCAATTGTAAATTGGTCAGATATTGATTTACTCAAATCAGTACCATCAGATTTCAGAAAATTCAAATATGTTTCAAGACTTTCACCTTTAATATCAGAATTAAATTTTTTACCACTAAAAAAATTCTCAACAGCATCTAAAGCCTCCAATGCTAATTGTTTAGAATATATTTTACTGTAATAGCCTTCAACTCTATCAGGTAAAGTAGTTCCAGAAAATACTCCTGCAGGAATTCCAATTTTATTTGCTCTAAAACCTTTCTCATAATAAAAAATAAAGTCATTAGTTACTTTATTAATACTTGATGTTGCTGTATTTTCTGTTGAGGAAATAAATGAATCTTTGTTGTCAGTCCAATAGCTAGAAACCTCACTTGTAACGCTATACATTTTATCTATTACATTAGTGAGATATGAAATATATTTATTGTCGGATTGAGAAAATTTTTCAATAATTTTTTCTTCTGTATCAGCGATTCCGAATAACATATAATCTATCGCAGGGAAACCTTGTGCATCATTATTATTTGCATTATCAAGATTATATGTCTCACTTGAAATATTTCTTTCAACTCTTTCTGAATCAGTAGGATAAACATTCATTTTTGACTGGTAATATATTTCTTCAGCTTTACCATAATCAAACATTTCAATATGTTGCCAAGACTTATATGCAATTAGCCATTTTTCTTTTACTAATTTCAAATTCTCACTATTTGGAGAAGTTTTAAATTTTGATGTTTCTTCTTTAAGGGAATTTAATTTTGTTTTGAAGTCTTCATTTAGTGGTATAATAATATTATTAACCCAGTTTTCAAGCATTGCTTTTCTATCAAATGATGCACTTTCTGAATCACTTGATGTATCCGAAGTATTAGTTTCAGTAGTAGAATCAGCATCATTATTTGAGGAAGTATCTGAGCTGTTAGCAACAACAGGGGTTGCATCAACAACGCTTACTATAGTGTCAGATCCACTTTCTTTAGAGCAAGTGATCAATAAAATTAAAATTAAAAGTGTTAAAATTTTTTTCATTTTTTCATTTTTTTTTAACAACAAATAGCGGTTAAATCAATAACCGCTATTTGCAAAAAATAAACTAAACTACTAATTTCTGTATCTGGGAAAATTAGTAAACGTTTTGAGGCAACAAACCAGTTGCATCGGTTATTTTCTTACCTATTACTCCTAAAGTAGCTTTTGTATGGTCCCAAAAACCGTCTCCTGCATCCAGTTCTGCAAGTAAGGCATTTACTTCAGCATTAGTCATATATGGAGTCCCGTCAGCTTTTTGAGTATATTGAAGACTCAAAATAAAACCATAACCTTCTGATAAGGCATGCATTGCGTTAGCCCATTTACCTGAATCTATATTGCTTCCCCCACTATACATATAGTAAGCAGCTTTATAACCTATGACTTTAGATAATTCAACTTTAATAATTTTAGCCTGCTCATCTCTGAGAGTGTAATTTTTAGCAGTAATAGCTGCCCTTCCTAATGTAAAGGCATCATATATTTTTTTTGCTATTCCTGGCTCATCACTTGCTTCAATTTTCTTTAGGTATTTATTTAGTAATACATCGCCTGAAGCACCCAGTTGAGGATTTGTTTGATTGTCAAGACCATATAGATAACCAAATCCTTCATCCCAATAATGTTCCATTTTAGTAACGTTAGCTTCAGCAGCTCCTGGTGAAGTATATTCAAATACTCCACTGTCATTATTTGCTTTTACTCCATCAAGTTTACTTTGTGACAAATAACCGTTTATGATTTGGTCATTTGCCATTCCTCCAATTAAGCCTTTCATGAATAGTTGGTTGTATTCTTTACCTTGTTTGTTAATATAAACCGTTCTGCCTCCAGTTCCTGGGTCTGTATATTTTCCGGCTACTCCTTTTGCAGCGTCATTATTCCATGCAGGAATTACATTATCAACAAAGTCAGTAATCCATGTATCAAATATTGGCTTAACAGTAGCTGAACCATAAGCTCCAGTTTTATTTCCAACTTTTTTACCTGTTCCATTTAAAGTGGCATCAGAAAACCCTTCACCATTGTCAAACATATTTTTAATCTGTTCTTTAGTTGAAGTATTACTATTCATTGCAGATCCTAAAGCTGCAGCCATTTTAAGTCTACTGGTTTGTCCAGTATAGTAAACGGTAGAAACTCCCTGTCTATTGAAATCATAATCAGGTGGGGGAATAGGAGTTGGGACATTCACAGTTACAGTAGGACCAGGTACCTCCTGGATAACAGTTGTAGGCACTTCCTGAATAATTAATGTTTCATAGGAAATAGGATCAGGATCCTTTGAACATGAAACTATTAAAATTAAAGAAAGTAAAGTTGATATTTTTAATATATTTTTCATCGTTTTTTAAATTTTATTTAGAATGATTACAAATAAAGTAATAAATTTTATAACCGGCAAATTATTTTTATTAAATCTAAATAAGAATAAAATTGATTTTTATGTGCACTAATCAAATTTCTTTTTTATTGATTAAAAAAATTATAAATTCATTTAAAAATATTTACATGAATAATTCAAAAATTAATTTATTAATAGCTTTTCTTTTTTCTTTTTATGCTTTTTCTCAAAACCAGGATCTGAATATTGGTCTAAATGCAAAAGTTACAGATGATGGTGAAATTTTATTTGATGGTACTAATAAAATTTTACATAGCAAATGGACCTATTGGGAAGGGCCAAGGTTGAAAGCTAGTTTACCAATTAAATGGGAGCTTGTAAATGATCCAATTAATAAAGGAATGGTATTAAACACTTTTGATTCTGCTGCTATTGGCGGAGCCTACGGGACTGCAGATATAGTAACTAAGAAAAAGTATAAAGATTTTAGACTTCATATTGAGTTTTTAATAAAAAATAAAGGAGGAAATAGTGGTGTGTATCTTCAAAACAGATATGAAATTCAGATTAAAGATGGTGATTCAACCAAGCATGGTCTCGGAGCTGTAATTAATGAAAAGGACGCTCCCTATTCAGTATATAATGGTCTTGGTAAGTGGAATTCTTATGATATTAAATTTAAAGCGGCTCGATTCTTAAATGACTCACTCATTGCCCAACCAAAAGTCACTGTTTATTTTAATGGAAAGTTAATTCATGACAATGTAAGCATCAAAAAAGTTTGGGGAGGTCCATTTTCTGGTCTTGATGGTGGTAATAAAAATGGATACGGGATTACTCCCAGACTTGGTGGTTTGAAACTACAATCTGAAGGCCATGAGGTCCTTTACAGGAACATATGGATTGAGGAGTTAGATTTAGAAAATTATTCAACAGTGTTTTAAATCAATCGAGTTTTTTATATTCAGTACTAATTAATTTAACAACATTTTGTAAAGATTGGAGATAATTTTCAATGTCTGATATTCTATTTTTTAGTAAACCAAGTTTATTTTTCATAACATTTTTAAGTTTTTGGTCCCTATGTTTATAGAAAATATCTTTGATTAAAATATCAGTTTTATATAAATTTTCTTTTTCTCTGAACCAGTTTGTAGCAGGCTGACTAATTGATTGAGTTGCTAAGGCCATCCCATTTACTCTTTCTTCTTGTCTAGTATATATGGATTCTATTTCTCTTCTAAGTTTTGTGTTCTTGATTTTAAGTAATGCCCCAGAATTTAACATTGAAAGGAAAAATATATTTTCAGGCTCCCATGCTAACCATGCCCAAAAAAAAGATGGGATTTCGCCATCACTATATTGTTTTATATATTTAATTTTTCCATCTATGTCAAATCCATGTAAGAAGGGATTATTATTATGAATATTGTATAATTCTTCAACTTTGAGGTTATAAAAATTATCAACAATATATTTTGTCATGTACTCAATATTTTTTATTTGCTTTAAATGCTCTTTTGTATATTCAACATTATTTGAAATTTCTTCACCTAGAGTTATGACAGAATCATTTAAAATTGATTTTTTTTCTAAACCCTCTCTATAATTTTCAACTGAAAATGAAGCGAGTATACTAAAAAAAATTGCTGCACCATCAATTAAAAACTTTCTCATTATTTATTTTTTCTAGCTGCAATAAAGCTTTTTATAAAATATACCATCGAAACTGCGGAGGATAAAAGCATTAGAACAATTCGATTTCTGGCTTGAGAATCACCTCTTCCAATAGCTCCATTTAAAGGCATGAAAAGGGCAAATAAAATAAGTAATGTTAATAATACTGCAATGTGTGAGACAATTTTGTTCTCATTTTTGACACCGGGGTAACATAGAATTAAGGCGACACCAAAAAATAATGGTATTAGTGCTGTTATAGATGGACTGTCAGAGGAAAAATAACCCCAGGCACTTACTGTAATTAAAACAATAGAATTGATTATTGACATTGTATGGGCTTTCATAGAAATTTAATTTTTATTAATTAATAATATTTTTTCTGAAAAATAATTAACTTTTTTATTATTTACCAAAATATTGCATATAAAAATGCAGTTATCAGCATTATTGAAATGGCAGAAATATTGAATGATTGCGATGTATCAAAAATACTTTTGCTTAGTTTAATTCCTTTAGGGTCCTCTTTATTCCCTTCTAAATAGCTAATACTAATAATTATAAATATTGTCCCAAGACAAGTTATCAGCATTTGATGCATAAATGGAATATTATCAATAAAAATTGACGAATTGGACCATCCATTTGGTGCTACTTTAAAATACATAGCAATTGGAATTGATGATATGACTCCCCAAATAGCTGCATTGTTAGTAGCTTTTTTGTAGAATAAACCCATCAGAAAAACTCCTAAAATCCCGGGGCTAACAACTCCAGTATATTCTTGAATGAATTGAAAGACTTGACCTAAATTTCCAAGTTGAGGGGCAATCAACATAGCAATAATTAATGATACTAAACCAGTTAAACGACCAACTTTCACCATTTTCTTATCATTAGCTTTTTTGTTAAAAATAGATTTGTATATATCCATCGTGAAAATTGTTGAGGTAGAATTTATCATTGATGCCAGCGATGAAACAATAGCCGCTGACAAAGCAGCTAAAATAAGGCCTTTAATTCCAACAGGGATAAAGTTTTTAATTAACCAAGGGGCAGCATTATCATTTGCAATATTTCCATTTGAACCAATAAATCCTTGGTCAATAGATTCACGAGTTAAAGAGCCGGATTCATCTAAATTCATTACATAGGCTATGATCCCTGGCAGCACAACTATTACTGGTATAATCAATTTTAAAAATGCAGCAAAGGCTATACCCTTTTGACCCTCTTCGAGGCTTTTTGCAGCTAAGGTCCTTTGAATTATGTATTGATTAAATCCCCAATAATATAAATTAGCAACCCACATCCCTCCAATTAGTACAGCTATTCCTGGGAGGTCATTCCAAGCATCACGGCCGTTGGGAGTAATTATTTCCCCTTTGGAGAGTATCATTGAAAATCTTTCTGGTACAGCATTATAAACATATTTTAATCCATCTATAAAATTTCCAGACTCAGTAACATTAGTTAAAGCGAAATAGGTCATTAACAAACCTCCAAAAATAAGAAGTACTACTTGAACTACGTCTGTCCAAGCTACAGCGGCTAATCCTCCCCATAAAGAATAAGCAGCAGCAAAAAGGCCAAGACCAATTATACTATTTAGAAAAATTGAACCATCTCCATTTCCGATAACAGTATCTAAGGCCTTACCTCCTAGGTATAGTACTGTAGTTAAATTCACAAAAACAAATAATGCAATCCAAAAAACAGCAAGTATTGTTTTTAGATTTGTGCTAAACCTTTTTTCAATAAATTCCGGTATTGTATATAATCCTTTTTCAATAAAAATTGGGAGAAAGAATTTTCCAACAACAAGAAGAGTAATGGCTGCCATCCACTCATATGACGCTATTGCTAAGCCAAGGGCAAATCCAGACCCTGACATTCCAATAAATTGTTCAGCTGAAATATTTGCTGCAATAAGAGATGCTCCTATTGCCCACCAAGGCAAAGATTTTCCAGCAAGAAAATAATCTTCCGCACTTTTGTTTTTCCCTTTTTTTTCTCTTGAAACATATAACCCAATACCTAAAATAACTAAAGCATAGAGTATAAATACTATTATATCAATTGTTGAAATTTCCATTTTTATTGTTTAGATTTTTTCAAATCTACTAATAAAAAATCATATTCATTATTTTCCTATATTTATAAGTTAAGTACAATATATATGAAAGATTGTGTTTGTGATTATTGTTCGACAAAATGTAGTTGTAATAATTGTAATTGTGAAAGATGTAATTGTTAATTATTTGAAGAAATTTTCACAATAAGGTTCAAAAAATATAAGATCATTTTGGTCAAAATCAATATATATTTTATCTCCTTTATTGTAATTATTTTTTGAATATAATACCCATTTCTCTTTTTTATGATTACCCTGAATTTTATATTCTTTACCCTGAAATAAAGAAGTTTCAACTAAAATTTCATATTGAGACTTTAAAATAATTTTAATTTTTTCAGGTCTTAAGTAAAAGTTTTTTTTGTCAATTAAAATCTTATTTAGTTCTCCTAGTATTCTCCCGCAATAACAATTTGCTGGTTCACAATACATTTTAATCGGGTCATCAAATTGTTGAAGTACTCCTGCTTTGAAAATTAATATTTTATCCGAAATATTTAAAGAATCTTCAATATCATGTGTCACTAAAATTGTTGTCACACCAGATTTTTTAATTATTTTATGAAGTTCCTCTTTTATAGTGTGTTTAATTTTGGAATCTAAATTACTAAAGGGTTCATCAAGTAAAAGTAGATCGGGCTCTCTAATTAGAGCGCGTGCAATACAACCTCTTTGTTGTTCTCCACCTGATAACTCGTATGGTAATCTTTTTAGTAGTTTTTCTAAGCCAGTTAAAGAAATTATGTAATCAAGTTTTTTTAAATATTTTTTTTCCAAATTGAAAATGATGTTTTCTTTTAAATTTAGATGAGGGAAAAGAGGATAATCTTGAAAAACAAAACTTATATTCCTTTCTTGTGGCTTTATAAAAATTTTTTCATTATTTAATATTTTTTCATTAAGGCAAATAGATCCAGAATTAATTTTTTCAAGTCCAGAAATGCATTTTAAAAATGTAGTTTTCCCAGAACCACTCTCTCCAATAAATGAAACTATTTCTCCTTTATTAATTGAAAAATTTAATTTTTTAATTAATAGATCATTTTTAGAATAATACTTAACTAGATCTTTAACCTCAAGATACATCTAATTGTTTATTTAGTATTTTTTTTAAAATTAATAACATAATACAACCTAGAAAAATTATTGATAAAGAATAAATAGAGGATTCTCTTAACATTTCTTCAATTGAAAATTGATAGGTTTGAGTAGCTAGGGTGTCAAAGTTAAATGGCCTCAATATTAAAGTAATTGGTAGCTCCTTTAAGAGATCGACAAAAGTTAAAATAAATGCGCTAATTAATGCAAATTTATTAATTGGTAAATGAATTTTTTGTAACATTTTTAATGGGTTTAGACCTAAAGTAATTCCTACCTCGTTAATAGTCTCTGGATGTTTTTCAATATTGGATCTTATCGGAGAGATTCCAACAGCAAGAAATCTTACTATGTATGCATAAATTAAAATAAAAAATGATCCAATTAGTGAAATTGATAAAAATGATTTTTGCAGACTTGTAAAAAAAATGATTAACCCAAGTCCAATAACCGCTCCTGGAATAGCATAACCAAGAGATATAAACTGAGTAATTAACTTATTGATTTTTGATTTAGAAATGTTTTCAACAAAAACAAAAATTAGTGCTATAGATACAATTAAAAATGATGAAACCCCAGAAACGCTTAAGCTATTAATTAAAAGTATTAGAAGTTCATTAAAGTCAATTTCCTTAATAAGCGATAGTGAATTATTTATTAAAAATATTATTGGTATGATAAATCCAAATAAAATAGGGAATAAGCAAATTACATGAGAAAGTAATAAATTTTTCTTAGTGATTTCAGTGAGTTTTTGAATTCTTGAATTTAAAGGATAGAAAAATTTATTTTTTGAAGTCAATTTTTTTTCGATAAGAAATAATATTAAAACAAAAAGAAGTAGTAGACATGCAAGTTGGATAGCAGTTTGTGTTTCTCCCATTGAGAACCAAGCTCTAAATATTCCAGTAGTATATGTATTAACTCCAAAATATTTTACAGCCCCATATTCATTTAAAACTTCCATAATTACTAAAAAAAGACCTGAAATTATTGCTGGAAGTGACAAAGGTAAAATTACTTTCCAAAAAGTTTTTAATGTTGATAATCCTAATGTTTTAGATACATCAATATATGTTGATCCAAGATAATTAAATGAAATTCTTGCAGCAGTATAAATATACGGATATAGAGCAAGGCCAAGTAGGATTCCTAAAACTTCGATTTGTAAATAATCCTTATTGATAATATCTGCGAAACCTGGCAAATAGTCTCTAAAAAATGATTGAATTGGACCAGTAAAGCTTAATAGGTCGCTATAGGTAAATGCCATTATATAGGTAGGAATTGATAAGGGTAAAAAAAGAAGGATGTCATACGTTTTTCTGAATTTAAATGAATAGTTACTAATTATCCAAGCTGGTATTACACCAAAAATTATTGCACTTAATGAAGAAATTAAAACTAAATAAATTGTATTTAAACTATAGCTAAGTAGTAAATTCTCCCATAGGTATTTAAATGAAGTGTTTTCTGATTCAAAAAGATTGAATATAAGTGTGGCTATTGGTAATAGAAGGACCAATCCAACAATTACATTGCCTACTGTCCATCTTTTATATTCAAAATTTAAATTTTTTATTATTTCCAACCTGATATATCAAATGTTTTAATTGCTTCATTCCTGTATACCCCAAGGGAGTTTAAATCCAAAGTGTCTTTTTTAAATAACCCCCATTTTTTTACTATTTCGTTTGGCATGACATTAGGATTGGCAGGATATTCATAACTCGTATTTACATAAAGTTTTTGAGCCTCAATACTTGTTAAATATTCTATTAGTTTAAGAGCATTTTCTTTATTTGGAGCATTTTTTGTAAGACCAATTCCAGATATATTTATATGACTTCCGCTTTCATTTATTCCTTGATTTGGAAAAAAAACAGATACCGCTTTTCCTGCTTTTAGCTCCTCCTCTTTATCAGAGGAAAGAAGCAAGCCAATATAATATGAGTTTACAATTGCGATGTCTCCTTGGCCTGAGGCAATTGCTTTAACTTGATCTCTATCATTTCCTTTTGGATCTCTAGCGAAATTTTTAACTATTTTTTTTGACCAATCTAGTGCGAATTCAGATCCTTTGTTTGCAATAATTGATGACATTAAAGCCTGGTTATATGCATTTGATGAAGATCTTACTAAAATTTTGCCTTTCCATTTTTCTGAGGATAAATCTTCGTATGTACTAAGCTCATCTTTATTTATTCTTTCATTGCTATAAACTATTATTCTTGATCTATATGTTATGGGAACCCAAAAACCGCTTGGATCTTTTAGTTCAGGATCGATATTAGAATTAACAGATTCTAAATTTATTTTTTGAAACAAACCCAGTTCAGACCCTTTTTGAAGTTTCCCTGCATCAACAGTAATAAATAAATCAGCTGGGCTATTATCACCTTCATTTTTTAATCTTTCAATTAATTCATCTGCTCCAGCTTTTACAACATTTATTTTAATACCTGTTTTTTTTTCAAAATTTTCATATTGTTTTTTGTCAACATTGTAATGTCTTTGGCTGTAAAGGTTAATTTCTTCGGTTTTTTTAATATTTGTATTACATCCTGATAAAATAAAAGTTAAAAGAATGATGACTAGGCTTATATTTTTCATGATTATAAATTTTCTTATTTAGATTTATTCTAATTTACGAAAGTAAAAAATTTATTAAATATATATTCCATTAAGTCTTATTTAAAAATTGCTGCTTATTAATTCAAATAGAATATATAAATATTAAAAAATGATTAAATAGCGATCAAAAATCACAAAAAATCACAAAAAACCCCCAAAAATCATTAAAAAACGATCAAAAACTATCAAAAACTATCAAAAATGATCGAAAATCATCAAAAAATTATCAAAAACGATCAATATCATCAAAAAATTATCAAAAATGATCAAAAAGTGATCAAAAATGATCAAAAATCATTAAAAATGATCAAAAATGATCAAAAAAATTAAAAAAAATAAAAAATATAATTAGTTTGAGTTTCTATTATTAATTGAATAGATTTAAGTTTATTTAAAAACAGAATGATTATACAAAAGGA
>CAJPUR010000001.1 GCA_905381055.1 uncultured Flavobacteriaceae bacterium | reverse complement strand
CCATCTCTATCATTATTCTTACTGTAAATATCTTCAAGACCCTTAATATCATTTGCAACAAAACAAACAATCATACTCAATGAATGATTACCTAAAATTCTATCTGTATAAAAAATTAAATCTCTAAAATGTGCTCCACCATATCCTCTATGAATAACATTGTAAGGACTCATTACATTTTCAAGATTTTTCCATAATCGTATGGAAGAACTACCAACAAATAAAATTGAATTTTCGGGGTATTTTTTTATTTCATCCAAATCCTCAAAGGCTTGAATTTCTTTTTCAAATCTAATTCTATTATTTTCAGGATATTTCTTTAAATAATAGCTTAAATCATTTACTATAATTTGGGAAAATATAGAAGTAGTAATTAGTACAAAAAAAGATGTAATTATAAATTTAAATTTCATATTGATTTTACTTTGTTTTTTATTGATCCGGGAATTCTTTCATTTGCATTATTATCATGATATCCAAGATAAAAAATACCTAAACATTTTTCACCTAAATTTAACTCAGTAAATTCATTCATTTGATTAATAAATGAAGGGCTACTCCAGTAGCCACCAATATTTAAATCTGTTGCAGTTAACCATAAATTTTGAACAGCCATAGATACTGCTGCAACCTCCTCCCACTCTGGAACTGATTCGTTTTGATCTCTTTGCATACAAATCAATAAAATATGAGATGCTTTATTTGGTTTTTCTAAAAGTTTTTTAAACTTATATTCAGAAAATTTAGTTGTATTCTGTTTATATTTTTTTGCTATAAATTCACCGAATTTTATTTTTGAATTTCCAGTAACTATCTTAAATCTCCAGGGTTCAGTTTTTTTGTGAGTTGGAGCCCAGTTTGCAGATTCTAAAAGTATATCTATTGTTTTATCGTCAATTTTCTTGGTGTTAAATTGTTCAGGTGTTATTGATCTTCTTTTTTTTATTAAATCTTGAATACTCATTATACTTTCTTTTTTAATAAATATAAATCATAAATTAATAATAAGTAATCTTTGTTCAAAACTTATTAAAATCATACCTAATAAAATATTAATTTAATAGAGTAAGTTTATTAATTTGCAATTTATTGAGCAAATAAAATGAAGGAAAAACTTGAACATATAAAATGTTTAATTATTGGTTCAGGACCAGCAGGTTACACAGCAGCAATTTATGCTGCAAGAGCAAATATGAAACCTGTTTTATATAAAGGTATACAACCAGGTGGACAATTAACTACTACTACTGATGTTGAGAATTTTCCGGGATACCCTGATGGAATAACTGGACCTGAAATGATGGAACAATTAAAAAAACAGGCCGAAAGATTTGATACAGATGTAAGAGATGGTTGGGTTACAAAAGTTGATTTTTCAAATAAAATACATAAAATTTGGATAAATGATGAGTTAATAATCTCTTCAGAAACAGTTATAATTTCAACAGGAGCAACTGCAAAATATTTAGGACTTGAATCAGAAGAAAAATATCTTAAATTAGGTGGAGGTGTTTCTGCCTGTGCTGTTTGCGATGGTTTTTTTTATAAGAATCAAGAAGTAGTAATTGTCGGAGCTGGAGATTCGGCATGTGAGGAAGCACATTACTTATCTAAAATATGTTCAAAAGTTACCATGCTTGTTAGAAAAGATCATTTTAGAGCTTCGAAAATAATGCAAAAAAGAGTTAAAGAAACAAAAAATATCACGATTTTATATAATTCAATAACTGAGGAAGTTATTGGAGATGGTAACGTTGTAACTGGAGTAAAAATTAAAAATATATTAACTAATAAAATCGATATAATCAAAGCAACTGGATTTTTTGTAGCGATTGGTCATAAACCCAATACTGAAATTTTTAAAGATTTTTTAAATTTAGATGAAACTGGATATATAATTAATGAAAAAGGTTCTTCTAAAACAAATATTGAAGGTGTCTTTGTTTCTGGAGATGCAGCAGATAAAATATACCGTCAGGCTATTACAGCAGCTGGTACAGGCTGTATGGCTGCACTTGATGCGGAAAGATATTTAGCTTCATTGTGAATTTAAAGAATATATTCTGTGTTTATAAAATTGGAGTCTTTAGAATTAGCTAAAGAATTTATTATTTTATTATTATAATCATTGTCTTTAGCAGCCACAAAAGTCCTTATTGAAAAAGACCTAAGAGCATCATGAACACTTAAAGTACTTACGGCTGAATTTTTTCTTCCTGTAAAAGGATAAATATCAGGACCTCTTTGACAAGCACTGTTTAAATTTACTCTACAAACTAAATTAGACATAGTATCAATTAATGGACCGATTTTAGAAATATCTTCTCCGAATAAACTTGCTTGTTGACCGTATTCTGATGAGGCCATTGCATCAAGAGGTTCATTAATATCAGAGTAGGCTATAACAGGGATAATAGGACCAAATTGTTCTTCGTGATATACTTTCATAGAGTCATTAACAGGATAAATTACTGCAGGAAAAGAAAAGTTTTCTGACAATTCTCCTCCCTTTTTGTTCATAACTTTAGCACCATTTTTAACAGCATCCTTAATTAAATCTTGAATATATTTGGGTTTATTTGGTTCAGGAAGCGGGGTAAGAAAAGCCTTGTCCTCCCATGGAAGTCCAAACTTTAAGTTATCTACAGCTAAAGAAAAACGAGATAAAAATTCATCAACGATTGATTCATGAACATAAATAACTTTTAAAGCTGTACATCTTTGACCATTAAAAGATAAGGTGCCAGAAATACACTCCTTGATAGTTAAATCAAGATCTGCATCAGGCAGGATAATCCCTGGATTTTTAGCTTCTAATCCCAAAACTAGTCTTAATCTATTTTTATTTGGATGTTCATCTTGAAGAGCTACAGCAGATGTACTATGACCAATTAAAGCTAAAACGTCAATTTTCCCAGTTTTCATGATAGGTGCAGCAATTTTTCTTCCCCTTCCAAATAATATATTAACCACACCTGGAGGAAAACTTTCTTGAAATGCTTTTAATAAAGGTGTTATTAAAAGAACACCATGTTTAGCAGGTTTAAAAATAGCCGTATTACCCATTATAATTGCAGGAATTAATAAACAAAAAGTTTCGTTTAATGGATAATTATAAGGACCAAGGCAAAGAACAACACCTAAAGGTCCTCTTCTTATATGGGCATGAATACCTGAGTTTTTAGAAAATTTAGCACTGTCCCTATCTAAATCCTTGTAAGCTTCAATTGTATCATAAATATATTCAATTGTCCTGTCGAATTCTTTATAAGAGTCAACTTTATTTTTACCTATTTCCCACATTAATAAATCAACAATTTCTTCACGAGTTTTTTCCATTTTTTTAACAAAGATCTCCATACATTTAATTCTGTCTTTAACTTTCATAGTTGGCCAAGTACCCTGACCCCTTTTAAATGCATTTTCTGCCGAATTCAAGGCTTTTATCGCGTGATCAGATCCCATATCAGGAATTGAACCTAAAAGTGTAGGTTTTTTCTCCCCTTTAATATTTTTAGAATAAATAGAGGAATAGACGTTTGATACTTCACCTTTCCAAGAATGTAATTCGCCTTCAATTAAATATTTTTTTGAATGAATAGGATTTTTAAAAGAAACTTGTTTCATATTATTTTTTTTTCAAAATTATGCGATTATTTAAATAAAAAAGATAAAATTTTAATTTATTTTACAATAAATATTAAAAAAAATATTTAATGTCAGTTTTAAATTTTTTTATGATTTTAAAGTTTTTTTTAAAAAACTGTATTACTCCCTTTTTTCTAATTTTTCTTTTTGTTAAATGTTCAAATAATGATTTATCAGAAAAAAAAACAAATATTTTATTTATTCTAACCGATGACCAAAGGGCTAATACAATTAATTATTTGGGTAATGATGATATAATAACTCCAAATATTGATTTTCTTGCAAAAAATGGTGTTTCATTTTTAAACACTACAATAATGGGGGCCAATAATGGAGCAGTCTGTGCACCAAGTAGAGCAATGATTTTGACAGGAAGATCATTGTATGAGATCGATCCAACTGGGACTTCAATTGATAATAATTTTGTGACTCTTCCAAAATTCATGAATATTATTGGCTATGATACTTTTCATACAGGGAAATGGCATAATGGAATTGAAAGTTTTAAAAATTCTTTTTCAAATGGTAAAAATATTTTTTTTGGTGGAATGAGTGATCATTATAAAGTTCCACTGAATAACTTTAGTGAATTAGGAAATTACTCAAAAGATTCTATTTACTTTTCTGAAAGACATAGTGCTAACATTTATTCAGATACTGCTGTAGAGTATATAAAGAATCATAATGGTTCTAATCCCTTTTTTATGTTTGTATCCTTTCAAACTCCTCACGACCCTAAACAAGTTCCAGATGAATTTCTTAATATTTATAATAAAAAACCCATAGATATACCTACTAACTTTAAAGAGTTTCATCCATTTGATAATGGTGAATTAGACATTAGAGATGAATGGTTAGCCAGATATCCAAGGGAAAAAGATGAAGTAATAAAACATATTAAGGCTTATTATGGAATGATTACTCATACCGATCATAGAATTGGATTAATTATAAATGCTCTTAAAAAAAAGGGAGTTATGGATAATACACTAATTATTTTTACAAGTGATAACGGATTAGCTGTTGGTCAACATGGACTTATGGGAAAACAAAATCTATATGACCACAGCATAAAAGTCCCTTTAATTATGACTGGTCCAGGACTAGATAAAGACAAAAAAAAATATTCACATATTTATTTAAATGATATTTATCCTACAATATGCAAATATTTAGGATTGAATATTCCTGAAAGCGTCACAATGAGTAGTTTTATGAATCTATTAAATTCAGATTTAGATCAAACAGAAAGAAAACATAGTGTTCATGCATATAAAAACTTTCAACGCGCTATAAGAAGTGATAATTATAAATTAATAAAATATAATGTTGATGGTGTTTATAAAAATCAATTATTTGATATTACAAATGATCCGTTTGAAACTAATAATCTAATAGGATTTGATTCAAAGATGGATTCTATTGAAATAAAATTGACAAGTTTACTTCAAGAAGAATTAATTAAAATAGGAGACTCAGTTAACTTTAATAAAGACTCATGGGGAGTAAAAAAACAAATGGAATGGATAAAGAAAATGGAAATATATTCGCCTGAAGGATTAAAAAATCTTAGGGAATTAGCTAAAAAGGAGCATCTTTAACTAAATATTTTTTTTCTTTAACTCATCTACAGCAAAATTTACAGCTCTAGCAGTCAGTGCCATATATGTCAAAGATGGATTTTGATTACCCGCAGATGTCATGCACGCACCATCAGTCACAAAAACATTATCCACTTCATGTAATTGATTATTTTTATTCAATACTGATGTTTTTGGATCTCGACCCATTCTAGCAGTTCCCATTTCATGAATACCTTTTCCAATAGGGGCATTAGAATCGTAAGATCGAATATTTTTAAAACCAGCAGCATCAAGCATTTCTTGACCTTGGATTAACCAATCTTTCTTCATTATTTTTTCATTTTCTTTAAACTCAGCATCAAAAACAATCGTAGGCAAGCCGTATTGATCTAACTTATCGTAATTTAAGAAAAAATGATTTTCATGATAAGGTAATACCTCACCAAAACCACCCATACCAAAACTCCAACCTCCAGGGTTTAAAATCTCATCTTTAAATTCTTTCCCATAAGGAGCATACTCAGCAACAGTATTAGTCCAATTATTACCAGTCGCTCTAGAGGCGCCCCCTTGGTATCCGTAACCTCTTAAAAAATCTACTTTTTCTGAATTTTTATTAAGATTTCTGAATCTTGGAATATAAACTCCATTAGGCCTTCTACCTATATAATATTTATCTAAAAAACCGTCAATACTTCCAGACACACCAGCACCTAATTGATGATCCATGATATTATGCCCCAACTCACCGCTTCTATTACCCATCCCATTTGGAAAAGCGTCAGATTTAGATTGCATTAAAATAGCTGTTGAAGCCATAGCTGATGCACATAAAAAAATAACTTTTGCTTTATATTCGGTTGTTTCTTTTGTTATTGCATCAATAACTCTTACACCAGAAGCTTTTTTAGTTTTCTTATCATATACAATTTCAGATACAATAGAATCTGCCCTTAAAGTCATATTTCCTGTAGCTTCAGCAATAGGAAGTGTTGATGAAATTGAGCTATAGTAGGATCCAAAAGGACAACCTCTAGAACATCTATTCCTATGTTGACATTCAATTCTACCAAGACCTGGTTTTGTACCCTCAGTTATATGGGCAACTCTTCCAATTGTTAAATACCTATTTTTAAATTTTTTTGATATTGAATTCCTTAAGTGTTTTTCTACACAATTAAGCTCCATAGGTTTTAAAAATTCACTATCAGGTAAATGAGACAGGCCCATAGCTTCTCCACTTACTCCTATATGATTTTCAACATATGAATACCAGGGAGCAATATCTTTATATCTAATAGGCCAGTCTATTCCTATTCCTTCTTTAATATTTGCTTCAAAATCTAAGTCAGATAATCTATATGTCTGTCTTCCCCAAATTAGGGATCTACCCCCTACTTGTTTTCCTCTAATCCAGTCAAAAGGTTTAATTTCGTCGTAATCGTGCTCTTGATCATTATTATAAAAATGTCGATTTCCTTCATTAATACCCCATCTTTTTTGTTTTGTATACTTTTCTTTAATCTCATGAGGGGTAGCGCCACCATGTTTCATATCCCAAGGATCAAGGTTCATAGTAGGATAATCCTCAATATGTTTAACCATCCTACCCCGCTCAAGAACTAAAGTTTTTAATCCTTTTTCACAAAGCTCTTTTGCGGCCCATCCACCACTTACTCCTGAGCCAACTACAATTGCATCGAAATTATTTTGATCTAGAACATTCATTTAGTTTAGTTTATTTTATATAAATATCAAAAAAAAAAAGAAAAAAAACAATTCAAAATATATTCTAGTTTAAATTATAACTGAGAATAATCTAATTGCTTTAAAAAAACGGAAGTAATATTTGAAACAAGACTCTCCATTGATATTGTTTTATATTCATTCATAGCTTTCATTTCAATCCATTTAGGATGAACAACAAACTTACCCCATGCCTTTGATCTTAATTCCATCGATTCATGAACCAACATATAACTTAGTAAAGGCATATTCCCGCCAGATATCTTTTCACCATAAAAGACAGAGTTAAGTCCCACGTCATCAAAAATTTCAAATTCTCCATTATTAAACATTTTAACTTTCCTTAAATAAGCATCATCATTAGGAGATTCGTAATGACGTAATTCAAAAATAGACATCCCCTTTTTAGGCTTCCTAATTATAGGAAAGCCCTCAAAGGCATAAAAATGTGATACTGAATATCTTTGATATGGCACTTCACTATTACTTAATGAATTAAATTCTAAAGAAGCTCTTTTAAAATCTTTATCATTTTGAAGGTTGAAATATGTTTCGTTAAAATGATCAATTGATGAATAAGGGATTAAAACATATATATTATTTGGTAAGTCTTTACTTATTTTAGTAAAAACACCAATATTTTTGACTTTGTTTTTATTTAATGCAGGTAAAAAAGAATTTTTTAAAAAATTATTTAAAATTTGAGAATTAGTACCCCATTTTATTTCATAGGATCTTAATTCATAAAATTCCCTCTGAGCAAATACATTTGTAAATAAAAGGAGAAATATAATTGAAACTATTTTTTTCATTTTGTTTGGATTTTATTTTAATAAAGTTAATAAAATTAAAAATAACGATATGAACCTGAGAGATATTGGTTAGCTTCATCTTCTTTAAATTTTGCATTAATGTTATCCCAATGTAAAATTTTATTTGGAAAACGGCCTGCTATTAAACCAAGAAGGATAGTTTCTGTTAATCTTGAGGAATAAGAAAAAGGAGCAGAAACCTTATCCTTCCCAAGGCAAGCATCTATAAATTCATGATAATGTATTTTAGTTGCTATATTGTATTTTCTGATTGGTTTACCTATTTTTTGTGCTTTTGAGTACTTAGATGTATCTATTTTTTTGTAATTACCATCAACGATTAGTCTAGGTGCTTCCATAAAATGAGGTAAAAGAAGTCTTCCTTTTTCTCCAATAAACATTGAACCTTGCATTGGTAGTTCCTCTTGATTAGGTAATATTAAATTATCTTCATCTAATGGATAATGACCATCAGACCAAATCCAGGTTAGATTAGATGTTGTGTATGCAGTTCCAGGAAATTTATAAGTAACCCTATTCTTTTTTGGAAAACTATAGCTATTTGGTTTTCTACATTCACTTTTAATAGTTAAAGGGGTACCTAATTTTAATGCGTTATAAGGAGTGTCAAAAATATGTACTCCCATATCACCAAAAGTTCCACAACCATAATTAATAAGTTTTCTCCATTCACCCGGATGGTAAAAATCTTTCTTATAAGGTCTTTCAGGCGAAGTTCCAAGCCATAAATTCCAATCAAGTGATTCAGGGATTGGATCATTGCCTATTGGGGTTGGACCGTCATATCCTCCATGATCACTATTAGTCCATGCTCTTACCGTATTTACTTTTCCAATAATTCCGCCTTGAATTAAAATTGTTGCAAGTTTATAATCATAAAATGAATGAACTTGAATACCCATTTGAGTAACTAGATTTTTTTGTTCAGACAATTTTTTCATTTCTCTTGCTTCAGAAACTAAGTGCGTAAGAGGCTTCTGACAATAGACCGGTTTATTCATTTTCATAGCCATTATTGATGCGGGTCCATGTGTGTGGTCAGGGGTTGAAACTATAACTGCGTCAATATCAGCAGCAATATCCTTTAACATTTTGCGATAATCTTTGTAAGTTTTTGCTTTAGGGTATAACTTACTCGCTTCTATTATAGCATTAGAATCAACATCACAAAGAGCTATAACATCAACTGATTTGTGAGAAGCAATAGAATTCAAATCTTGAGCTCCCATCTGCCCAACTCCAATATGGGCTGTTCTCACTCTTTTTTTTTTATTAGTTGGTGACGCAAAAAGTGATGAGGGTATTAAAGATGAAGAAACTAATGCGGAGGATATTTTTAAAAAATCTCTTTTTTTCATTCTTCTTTTATAATATTATAAAATTAAGCTATTGAGTTTAAATATTTAAACGATTTTTTTCATCGCTGTCATTGACTCTCTAAGCTCATAACCAATAAGTTCAATTGGATGAAATCTTATGATCTCATTAATATCAATGAGTTTTTTATTATCGACTCCTAAATCATTCCCTTTTTCATAAACTTCTCCAATTACATGAGAATCAATTTTCTTCATAAAGTCAGATAACAAAGGCTTACATGCATGATCAAACAAATAACAACCATATTCTGCAGTATCAGAAATAACTCTATTCATTTCAAATAGTTTTTTTCTTGCAATAGTATTTGCAATTAATGGAGTCTCATGAAGAGACTCATAATAAGCTGATTCCTCTTTTATACCTGCAGAAACCATTATCTCATAAGCCAATTCAACTCCAGCTCTAACAAATGAAATCATTAATACTCCTTTGTCAAAAAATTCTTGTTCCGAAATATCATCTTTAGTTATAGGTGTTTTTTCGAAAGCTGTTTCACCTGTAGCTGCTCTCCATTTAAGTAAGTTTTCATCGTTGTTAGCCCAATCTTGCATCATAGTTTTAGAAAACTTACCGGACATTATGTTATCCATGTGATTTTCAAATAAAGGCTTTAAAATCTTTTTTAATTCCTCGGACAATTCAAAAGCCTTTATTTTAGCTGGGTTTGATAAACGATCCATCATATTGGTAATTCCCCCATGCTTTAGAGCTTCAGTAATTGTTTCCCAACCAAATTGAATCAATTTAGCTGCATAAGATGCATCAATACCTTTTTCAACCATTTTATCAAAACACAGAATTGAACCTGTTTGCAAAACTCCACAAAGAATTGTTTGTTCTCCCATTAAGTCTGATTTGACTTCAGCTACAAACGATGATTCCAAAACTCCTGCCCTGTCACCACCAGTAGCAACTGCGTAGGCTTTTGCTTGGGTCAATCCTTTTTTATCAGGATCATTTTCTGGGTGAACAGCAATTAATGTTGGGACACCAAAACCTCTTTTAAATTCTTCTCTAACTTCAGAGCCAGGACATTTTGGTGCAACCATGATTACAGTTATATCTTTTCTTATTTGAATACCTTCCTCAACAATATTAAAACCATGTGAGTAAGATAAAGTAGCTCCTTTTTTAATTAATGGCATGACATCATTAACGACAGATGTATGGTTTTTATCAGGTGTTAGGTTAATAACAATGTCAGCTGATGGAATCATTTCCTTGTATGATCCAACTTTAAATTTGTTATTAATTGCATTTTGATATGAAATCCTTTTTTGTTCAATTGCACTTTCCCTTAATGTGTATGATATGTCTAATCCTGAATCTCTCATATTTAGACCTTGATTAAGACCTTGAGCTCCACATCCAACAATTACAATTTTTTTTCCAAGTAGTGGTTTGACTCCTTCCTCAAATTCAGAAGAATCCATAAATCTACACCTACCAAGCTGATCAAGTTGATCTCTTAATGATAATTGATTAAAATAATTTGCCATGATTTTTTTTTTAGTTTTTATTTTTAAACGAATTTAATATTTCTGAAACATCCATTTTAGCTTTAGTTACTGAAATTCGTCCTGACCTAACAAATTGCATTAATCCATAAGGTTCAAGTTTGTTTCTTAATTTTTCTGTTTCTTCTCTGAATCCAGTTTTTTCAATAACAAAAAATTCAGGGGAAACGGTTACAATATTTGCCTGACTTTTTTTTATAATGTTTTGAATATGTCTTTCCTCAAATAATGAACTTGATTTGACTTTATATAATGCCGTTTCTTGAAAAATAGTTTCTTTATCTGTATGATAAAATGCTTTTATCACATCAATTTGCTTTTCAATTTGCTGAACGACTTTTTTTATTTTTTCTTCTGATATGTTTACAACAATAATAAAACGAAAAACATCAGGGATTTCAGATGGGCTGGTAGAAAAACTTTCAATATTTATATGTCTTTTTAATAAAATTGCTGAAACTCTATTTAATAAACCAACATTATTTTCCGAGTATAAAGAAATTGTATATGTAGTTTTATTGTCCATTATTTAAGCCTTATATCTGAAACTGAGGCCCCTGAGGGTATCATTGGGAATACATTATCTTCTTTTTCAACACAAACCTCCAAAAACTGAGGCTCATCAGAGTCAACCATCAACTTTACAGCTTTATCAAGATCTTTTCTTTGATTAACTCTATTAGAATTAATATTATAGCCTTTAGCTATAGTAACAAAGTCTGGATTAGTCATTTCAGTAGAAGCATATCTTTTATCAAAAAATAATTGTTGCCATTGCCTAACCATTCCAAGATAATCATTGTTGAGCACCACAATTTTAACAGCAGTTCTAGTCTGGAAAATTGTTCCTAATTCTTGAATAGTCATTTGATAACCACCATCACCAATTATAGCTATAACCTCTCTATCAGGGGCACCCATTTTTGCACCAATAGCTGCTGGAAGAGCAAACCCCATTGTTCCTAGGCCTCCAGAAGTTATATTGCTTTTGGATCTTATAAATTCCGCATATCTACAAGCTACCATTTGATGCTGACCAACGTCAGTTACTATAACAGCATCACCTTTTGTATACTTGTTAATTGAAATAATAACTTCTCCCATTGTGAGACCTTCTTTTTCAGGTATTGTATCATTTTTAATCACTGCTTCATATTCAATTTTCATTAACTCACTGAATTTTTCAAGCCATTTATTATGACTGTTATTTTTTACCTTATCATAAAGTAACTTCAAACTATCCCTACAATTTCCAAGAATAGGATAATCTGCTTTGACATTTTTATTTATCTCAGCTGGATCTATCTCAAGATGAATTATTTTTGCTTGTTTAGCATATGTTGATAAATCACCGGTTACTCTATCATCAAAACGCATTCCAATAGCTATTAAAACGTCACATTCATTTGTTAACATATTAGGGCCATAGTTTCCATGCATTCCAACCATTCCAACATTTAAAATATGATCAGTTGGCATAGCTGAAAGTCCTAGGATTGTCCAAGCAGAGGGAATCCCAGTCTTTTCGATAAATTTGATTAAATCATTTTCTGCTTCACCTAAAATCACACCTTGACCGTATACAATAAAAGGTTTTTTAGCATTATTAATTACTTCTGCAGCTAGACCAATCTGATCAATTTCAATTAAAGGCTCAGGAAAATAACTTCTAATACCTTTACATTTAGAATATGAAAAGTCAAATTTTTCAAATTGTGCATCTTTTGTTATATCAATTAGAACTGGACCAGGTCTACCAGACTTAGAAATATAAAATGCCTTAGCGAAAATCTCAGGAATTTCAGAAGCTTTAGTTATCTGATAATTCCACTTTGTAACAGGTGTTGAAATTCCAATAATATCGGTTTCTTGAAAAGCATCAGAACCAAGTAAATGAGATGCAACTTGACCGGTAATACAAACCATTGGAGTTGAATCAATTTGAGCGTCAGCAATACCTGTAACCAAATTAGTTGCGCCTGGACCAGAAGTAGCAATTGCAACACCAACTTTGCCTGAAGTTCTAGCATAACCTTGAGCAGCATGAGTTGCACCTTGCTCATGTCTAGTTAAAATATGTATTAGCTTGTCACTAAACTTATATAGTTCATCATAAACAGGCATTATTGCACCACCAGGATAACCGTAAATTAAATCAACCCCCTCCTCCAATAGACAATGAATTAGAGCTTCAGCTCCTGAAATATTTTTTTTAAATTTAATATTCTCCTTCATTGTAATTCGTCAGTTACGCATCCTTCGGACGCATTAGAAACAGTTTTTATATACTTATACAAAACCCCACTTGAAAACTTATATTCTGGTTTAACCCATTTTTTTCTTCTAAGATCGATTTCTTCTTTAGTTAATTTAACATCTAAAGTATTATTTTTTGCATTAATAATTATGATATCGCCATCCTCAATTAATGCAATTTCCCCTCCCTCTTGTGCTTCAGGGACAACATGACCAACTACAAAACCATGAGTTCCTCCAGAAAACCTACCGTCAGTTATTAAAGCAACATCTTTACCCAAACCTACACCCATTATAGCAGCAGTTGGTTTAAGCATTTCGGGCATGCCTGGCCCCCCTTTTGGCCCTTCATAACGAATAACAACAACTTCGCCTTTTTTAACAATTCCATTACTTATTCCATAATTAGCATCATATTCACTATTAAAAACCCTAGCGGGACCCTCAAAAACTAAACCTTCTTTACCAGTGATTTTTGCAACTGAGCCCTTCGAGGCAATATTACCTTTTAAAATTCTGATATGTCCTGACTTTTTTATAGGATCACTTAAGGGATAAATTATTTTTTGGTTTTTTATAAATGGTTTAACATTTTTTAGATTTTCCTTAAGAGTTTTACCAGTCACTGTAATACAATCTCCATTTAAAAGGCCTTCTTCTAACATAAACTTAAGGACAGAAGGTATACCTCCTATTTTATGAAGGTCTTCCATTAAATATTTACCACTTGGTTTGAGGTCAGCAAGAAATGGTGTATCATCCATTATTTTTTGAAAATCATCAATTGAAAATTTAATTTTTGCTGCCTTAGAAATTGCTAAAAAATGAAGAACTGCATTTGTGGATCCACCTAAAACCGCAATTAATTTAATTGCGTTCCTAAGTGATTCAATTGAAACAATATCTAAAGGCTTAATGTCATTTCTAATTAAATTTTTTAAATATCCTCCAACTAGTTTACACTCATCCATTTTATCTTTACTTAATGCAGGGTTAGATGAATTAAAGGGTAAAGACATTCCAAGTGCCTCTATAGAGCTAGCCATAGTGTTAGCTGTATACATTCCTCCGCATGCACCTGCACCAGGACATGCATTTTTTACAACTTGTTTAAATTCATTTTCATCAATAAGCCCTGCAACTTTTTCCCCCCAAGCCTCAAAAGCTGAAACAATATCTAATTTTTTATTTTTATAACATCCTGGGGCAATAGTCCCTCCATAAACCATAATTGAAGGACGATTTAATCTTAACATTGCCATTAAAGCCCCTGGCATATTTTTATCACAACCAACAACGGTAACTATTCCATCATATGACAT
The DNA here is from genome assembly GCA_905381055.1 of uncultured Flavobacteriaceae bacterium. Lineage (GTDB taxonomy): Bacteria > Bacteroidota > Bacteroidia > Flavobacteriales > Flavobacteriaceae > TMED220. Next base: position 159,882 of record CAJPUR010000001.1, on the reverse strand, counting down.
TGCCTGAACAACCGTCTCCATTGAATCTGCAATGATGTCTCTTGATGGAAGAGAAAATCTCATTCCAGGAGTACCCATTGAGATACCATCACTGACGCCAATAGTATTAAAAATTAAACCAACTAAATCTGAGGTTTGAATACCATATTTAATCTCTTTTGACAGTTGATTTAAATGCATGTTACAAGGATTTCCTTCATATCCAGTACTTGCAATGCCAACGAAGGGTTTTTTAAAGTCCTCATCATTTAAACCAATCGCATAAAGCATGGCTTGCGCTGCAGGCTGAGTTGGATCTTGTGTAACTGATTTACTAAATTTATTTAATTCCATTTGATTTAAAAACAATTCAAATTTAATCTCATATAAAATGATTTATTCTTAAAAAATTTATATTAAATTATACTCAAATCAATTAAAATTTATTTAACTAATTAATTATTAATTATTTACAAATAATTTAATATTATATTCAAAATTAAAACCTCCATATAATTTACACGTTTTTATTAAGTATTAATTTAATTAATCTTAAAAAAAAGAATAGTATATTGAAGAAAAATTGCAATTACTTCTATGGATTACTCTAAACTGATAAAATCTCAAAGAAAACTATTTGACAGTCAAATCACTAAATCTGTTAAGTATAGAGCAGAAAGTTTGAAAAAACTATTAAAAACTGTAAAAAAATATGAAAATGACATTTGTGAATCATTGAAAAAAGACCTAAACAAATCGGGATATGAATCATATTTGACTGAAATTTTTATAGTTAAACAGGAGATAAAAACTATGATTCGTTACACTGGTAAATGGTCTAAAATAAAAAGAATAAGCCCATCAATTGTTAATTTCCCTTCAAAAGATTATATATTGCCAGAACCATACGGTATTAATCTTCATATAAGCCCTTGGAATTACCCCTTTCAACTTTCTTTGGGTCCACTTATAGGTGCAGTTGCATCTGGGAATACAGTTATATTGAAACCTTCCGAACATTCTGTAAATACATCATTACTATTAAAAAAAATTATTTCTGAATCCTTTGAGGAGGATCATGTGTGTGTAGTTTTAGGAGATTCAAAAGTAGCCACTAAACTACTATCATATAGATGGGACTATATTTTTTTTACAGGAAGTCCCGAAATAGGTAAAATTGTTGCTAGAGCTGCATCCAAAAATCTAACTCCATATACACTTGAACTAGGAGGCAAAAACCCCTGCATCATTGATGAAACAATTCCAGTTAAGCTTTCAGCAAAAAGAATTATTTGGGGTAAATTTTTAAATTGTGGTCAAACATGTATAGCGCCAGACTACTTGATAGTTCATAATTCAATATTAAATCCTTTAAAAAAAGAATTAAAAAAACAAATTTTAGCTGCATTTGGAGAAAATCCTTTAAAGTCAGAAAGTTACGGTAAAATAATATCTGATAAACATATTTTGAGGCTGAAAAATTTAATTAAAAACCAAAAAATTTTTTATGGTGGAAAAATAAATCGTGAAAAAAAATATTTTGAACCTACAATTATAATCGATCCTGATCTAGATTCTGAATTAATGAAAAATGAGATTTTTGGACCAATACTACCCATTATATCATACTATGATAAGAAAGAAATTGATGTCATTATCAAAAAATACGAGAAACCACTTGGATTTTATATTTTCTCAAAACGTAATAAATTTGTGAAAGAAATGCTATTTAAGTATTCATTTGGGGGTGGAGTTGTAAATGACAGTATAATTCAATACACAAATGATAAGCTTCCTTTTGGTGGAATTGGTCATAGTGGGATAGGTTCATACCACGGTAAATTTAGTTTTGATACTTTTACGCATTTTAAACCAATTGTTATCAAAAGCTTTTGGTTTGATATTTGGGTTAGGTATGCGCCCTATCCCAAAAAGTTTAAATTAATTAAAAAGTTATTAAATATTATTTAATGAATGAAAATACTGTTAGTAAAGCACTAGATTATAGAAGATCAGTTAGAATTTATGATGAAAATAAAAAGATTGATCCTCAAATTGTAGCTAAATGTATAAAGCAAGCATCCTTATCTCCATCAAGTGACAACTTACAACTTTGGGAATTTTATCATATTACAAGTAAAGACAAACTGAAAGAAATTTCAGGATGTTGTTTTAATCAACCTGCAGCTAAAACATCATTACAAATTGTTATTCCAGTTCTAAGGAATGATTTATGGAAGAAAAGAGCGGATTCAAATGTTTCATTTTTAAAAAATAATTCAAAAAAAAATAACACTAAGAATTCAAAGCCATGGGTTTATTTTGAAAAGGATATCCCAAAAGTTTATAATGACAATATAAAGTTTTATGGTTTTATAAAATATTTATATGTCTCAATTAAAGGACTTTTTAAACCAATTCATAGACAAGTTACACATGTTGACAAAAGAATTCGGGGTCACAAAAGTGTTGCCCTAGCAGCTCAGACATTTATGATCAGTATGTCTGGATATGGCTATGATACATGTCCTATGGAAGGATTTGACTCAAAAATGATTAAAAAAGTACTTGAATTACCTAAAGAATCTGAAATTTCAATGGTAATTGGATGTGGAATTAGAGCGAAAAATGGTATTTATGGACCAAGATTCAGGGTACCTTTTAACGAGATATACATAAAAAAATAATATTTACAATCTTAATCCTTGTTTTAACCAATTAAAATAGTTTTCTGCGCTGGTGTATTGAATTGGAGGATTTAAAACTTCTTGATTGTTACTCAATAAAACATAAAATGGTTGAGATGCAGATGAAAAGTTATAACTCTGAAAAGTTGACCATTTATCTCCAATAGTTTTTATTTTTTTTAAACCACCATCATCGAATTTAAAATTAAATTGATCTTTAATTGACATTTTTTTTCTATCGTCAACATACAAAGAAATTATAATAACTTCATTTGATAAAATTTCATAAATATCTGGTTTAGACCAAACGTTTTCCTCAATTTTTCTGCAATTAACGCAAGCCCAACCTGTAAAGTCAAGTAAAATAGGTTTGTTTTTTATTTTAGCCACCTGAAGACCTTGATTATAATCTTTGTAACACTCCAAGTTTAAAGGACAATCATTCTCCTTTGATTGAATTGAATAAAAATCTGGAGGTAAAAAACCGCTAAAAATCTTAAATTTAGTTGAATCTGATCTTAAACCATAGGTCATAAATACAGAAATACTAAGAAATAAATAACCGATTATCTTTTGTTTTATTTCTGGTTTAATTTTTAATTCGTGTGGAAATTTAAAAAGTCCTAAAAGATAAAATGATAAAATTAAAGATAATAAAATCCAAAAACCTAAAAATACTTCCCTGGGTAAAATTCCCCAATGTGAAACCATATCAGCATTTGATAAAAACTTTAATGCTAATGCAAGTTCAAAAAACCCTAGAATTACTTTAATATTTTTCATCCAAACCCCAGACTTTGGAAGTTTATTAAGAATATTTGGAAATAAAGCTAATAATGCAAATGGGAAAGCAAGAGCAAAACCAAATCCAGTCATTGCTACTGATAATTGATTTGGCCCTTCCAATGAAGTTAATGATCCAGCAAGTAAAGAACCAAGTATAGGACCTGTACAAGAAAATGATACAATCGCTAGTGTTAGAGCCATAAAAAATATACCAACTATGCTTCCTTTATTAGATGATTTGTCTAATTTGTTTCCCCATGAGGAGGGTAATGATAAATCAAAATAACCAAAAAATGAAAATGCAAATACAACAAACACAACAAAAAATGTGAGATTAAGTATAACGTTTGTAGAAATGTTATTTAGTATTTCAGGACTTATTGAATCAATAAAATGGAATGGTAAGCTTAATGAAAAATATATAGTTAAAATAAAAAAACCGTATATGAAGGAATTGAAAATTCCCTTGGAGCTTTTTTCCCCACTTTTTATAAAATAAGAAACAGTTAGAGGAATCATTGGGAAAATACATGGTGTTAATAAAGCAATTAAACCTCCTATTATTCCCAATAAAAAAATGTTAAATAAACTGTTAGACTCATTTATTTTATTTGATTCAGTAAGTAGATTTTTATTCTTTAAATTGATTTTTAATTCTGATGTAAGTTTTATATCTCTCTTAGAAAAAATTTTATTTTTTTCTTCAATCGTAGTGATACCATAAAAATTAAATTCAAAAGGCTTTGTCCTGAAAATACAAGCTTTATCATCGCAAACTTGATATTGAATTTCACCAGTTATTTTATTAATTAAAGAGTCATTAAAAACTATTGTCTGTTTAAATAAAGCCTCGTCCTCAAAAAAATTAAGGTCCATTTCAAAAAACTTATCATACTCATTTATTGAATTACTTTGAGTTATTTGACCAATTAATTGAATTTCATTATTATCTATATCATAGTTAAATATTGTAGGTAATGGACCATCCTTAGGCATATCAATACCATATAGGTGCCATCCAGGATCTATAGAAGCATTAAAACTCAAAACATATTCATTATTTTGAATTTTTTCAAATGATGACTGCCATTTAACAGGTTCTTGAGAATTTACAAAATAACTTGCAAAGAAAATAAAAACGGAAAACAATATTTGTTTTATCGACATTCTATATTTATAACATTTGAGGACTCTTTTTTAGCTAAAAATCTCCTGTCAGCTCTTCTGCCTATAACCCACAAAACATTTTCACCTGAACATAAAAGCCACTGATTTTTTTTTTCAATTATGTCAAACTTTTCATCCTTAAAATATTTACTAATTTTCTTCTTACCTTTCATACCCTTTGGGTAAAAAAAATCTCCATTTTTCCATCTCCTAATGATTAAAGGCAATTCCAAATTATTTTTATTTAAACTTATTGTTTTATTGTCATATTTTTTTTTATTAACAATTTTTAAATTAATTGGAAGATAATTTGATTTTTTAAGATTCCAATAAAATAAATCTTTTGAGGGATTTTCTATTTTAGATAAAATCAAAATCTCTCTCCCTTTAGATAACTGATGAGTTTCTGACAACAAATATTTTCCAGACTGAGAATTAATTAAATTAGATAAATCCAGAACATTTTTAAAACCATAAGGTTCAAAAAGTTTATAAAGATAAAAATTTACAGGCTCTAATTTACTTAATTCTTTTATGACAATTTCATAACAATTATTTCGCTTGACAAAATATTTTTTTCTAAACTTGTCAATGATAATTTCTAATGCATCAAAAGTCAAATTTAAGTTTTTTAATGTATTGGAGAATTTATTCAATAGTTCTGGTTCAAATCCAATCCAATTTTTAATAATTTTATTTCTAATAAAATTTCTTAAGTATTTATTTTCTTTATTAGAAGAATCCTCTCTCCATTTTATTTTATATTTTCTTGCATAGTCCAAAATTTGATCTTTTGGAAAAATCAAAAGAGGTCTTAAAAAATTTTTATTGTTTGATGGAATTCCAACAATACCCCTTAATCCTGAACCTCGAGATGAATTAATTAAAAAAGTTTCTAATTGATCATTTAAATTATGAGCTGTAACAATATATTTATAATTTTCTTTTTCTAATATTTCTAAAAAAAAATTATATCTCAATTCTCGAGCCGATAATTGAATTGATTTTTTATTTAAAGTGGAATACTTAATGGTATTAAATTTTTTATAAAAAAATGTTTTATTATGTGATTTTGCAATTTTTTTAACAAAATTATAGTCCTCTTCACTTTCCTTACCTCTTAAATTAAAATTGCAATGTACTAAACCAAATTGTAAATCCAACTTCAAAAACAAATCGAATAAAACGCTACTATCAACTCCACCACTATGGGCCATTAAAAATTTATTTTCTTTTAATTTTAAAAAATTTTGATCGATATGTTTTTTGAAATGAGTAAGCACTTTACAAATTTAATACTTCAAAATCATATAAGGAAGTATTTCATCAAATGAAAAAAAACGGAGATAACTTGCTTATTATTATAATTTATATGAAATTTGCATATTATATATGAAAAATACTTTTTTACATATTGTATTATTTAATACTTCTTCTGGTATTAGATTAATTAATTCTCGTGTTCGCCCCTTGGGGTAATATTTCTATATGGAACTAAGGTGTGTCCAGTTCTATCAACGTTTAATTTTTTTTTAATTTAATTTTTTACAAATGGAAATCGTAATCGCGGGACCAAAACATATACATTTTGCAAAAGAAATAAGTGAGTGTATAGATGACTCAGCCAAAGTAAGAGGAACTGGAATAGCCAGAAGATCCCCTGAGTATATTATTGAAAAAATGAAGCTGAAAAGAGCTGTAATTGCCTTGTACAATTATAAATTTGCTGGTTTTTGTTATATAGAAGTTTGGGGAGAAGGAAAATATGTTGCTCATTCTGGATTGATTGTTTCTCCTAATCATAGAGGGAAAGGATTAGCAAAATTGATAAAAAGAAAAGTGTTTAACTTATCTAAAAAGATTTTCCCTGATGCTAAAATATTTGGAATAACAACTGGAATGGCCGTTATGAAAATTAATTATGAACTTGGTTATAAACCAGTACCTTTTTCTAAATTAACTGATGATACTGAATTTTGGAAAGGATGTCAAACTTGCAAAAACTATGATATTCTAACTAGGACAGAAAAAACGATGTGTTTGTGCACTGGAATGTTATGTGAACCATAGAATAAGTTGAATGAACATTAAATATTGATAAATGAAAAAATTAGTTTTAGCATATAGTGGCGGCCTAGATACATCATATTGTCTTAAAAAACTTTCAAATGAAGGTTTTGATGTGCACGCAATTACTATAAATACTGGTGGTTTTGATGAAAAAGAAATTTTAATTCAAAAACAAAAAGCAATAGAAATGGGTGCAAAAAAATTTAAATCTATTGATGCTACTGATAAATTTTATAAAAAAATAATCAAGTTTTTGATCTTTGGGAATATATTAAAAAATAACACTTATCCACTTTCAGTTAGCTCGGAAAGAATAATACAAGCGATTGAAATTGTTAATTATGCTAAAAAAATTAATGCAAATTATATAGCTCACGGAAGTACTGGTGCAGGAAATGATCAGGTAAGATTTGATATAATTTTCCAAGTAATTGCTCCAGACATTAAAATTATTACTCCTATAAGAGATAATAAAGTATCTAGAGAAGATGAAATTAAGTTTTTAAAATCTTCTGGTATTAATTTATCATGGGAAAAAGCAAAATATTCAATTAATAAAGGTTTATGGGGTACGAGTGTAGGAGGTAGTGAAACTCTTACTTCTGATAAACCATTACCAGATAAAGCCTATCCAAATAAATTAATTAACAAAACTTCTGAAAAAATTGTATTAACTTTTTCAAAAGGAGAGCTTATTAAATTAAATGGAAAAAAAGATTCTCCTATTAACATAATTAGGTCTATTCAAAAAATTGCTGAGAAATTTGCAATTGGAAGAGACATTCATGTTGGAGATACAATTATAGGAATTAAAGGTAGAGTTGGTTTTGAAGCTGCAGCTCCTATGATAATAATAAAAGCTCACCATTTATTAGAAAAACATACTTTATCAAAATGGCAACAGTTTCAAAAAGAGCAATTATCTAATTTCTATGGGATGTTACTACATGAAGGACAGTATCTTGATGAGGTAATGAGAAACATTGAATCCTTTCTTGAAAATAGTCAATCTAAAGTAAATGGTGAGGTTTATATTAATCTACTTCCGTTTAGATTTAAATTAGATGGCATTAATTCTCCAAATGATTTAATGAATGATGATTTTGGAAGTTATGGGGAAATAAATAAAAGCTGGTCAGCAGACGAAGCAAAAGGATTTATCAAAATATCAAGTATATCAAATAAAATTTATTACCAAACTAATATTAAAGATAAGAAATGAAAAAAGCTGGAATAATAGGAGGATCTGGATATACTGGAGGTGAATTAATAAGAATTATTTTAAATCATCCTAAAATAAAACTAGAATTTGTCTATAGTTCAACAAGGGCAGGATCACTATTGAGTGATAAGCATAATGATTTATTAGGGGTTACCGATATTAAATTCACTAATGTAATTAATAAATCAGTTGATATTGTTTTCTTGTGCCTTGGGCATGGAAACTCTAAGACATTTTTAAAAAATAATAATTTTTCTAAAAAAACTATAATTATTGATTTAAGTAACGATTTTAGATTAAATAATGATAATGAATTTTTAAACAAGCATTTCACATATGGGCTTCCTGAATTTCAAAAATCCAAAATTAAAAAATCAACTAATATTGCAAATCCAGGATGTTTTGCAACATCAATCCAATTAGCATTATTACCGCTTTCAAATAAAAATATGATTCAAAACACTATCCATGTCAATTCAATAACTGGAAGTACGGGTGCAGGCGTTGGATTATTTGATACTTCCCACTTTAGTTGGAGAAATAATAATATATCTTGGTATAAAGCTTTTAATCACCAACATTTGGATGAAATAAAAGAAACATTAAATTCCTTCCAAAATAAAAAAATTGAAATATATTTTATTCCACAAAGAGGTAATTTTACAAGAGGGATTTTTACTACTTGCTATACTGATTTTGATGGAACTATTAATGAAGCAAAAGAATTATATTCAAAATTTTATAAGGACCATCCATTTACAACTATTTCTGAAAATGAAATATCTTTAAAACAAGTTATTAATACAAACAACTGTTTTATACATCTTTATAAATATGAAGGTCTATTATTAATAACCTCTATAATTGATAATCTTATAAAAGGAGCCTCTGGACAAGCAATCCAGAATGTAAATTTAATTATGGGATGGAATGAAAATTTAGGATTGAATTTAAAAGGATCAATTTTTTAACAAATTAATATTATGAAAATAGCAATAATAGGTACAGGAAATCTTGGATTAAGTATAGCGAAGGGACTGATAATAAACAATACCATCACTTCACTTTATTTAACTAAAAAGAATATTGATACAATTGATGATTGGAAAGAATACAATAATGTAAAAATTACAAGTGATAACAAAGTAGCTGTAAAAAACTCTGACATATTAATTTTCTCTGTTCAACCAGGTCAATTTGAAGAGATACTCTATGAAATAAAAAATCTATTAAACGAAAAACATGTACTAATTTCAACAATAACTGGATTTCACATAAAGAGAATAGAATCAATAATTGGTGATAAATTTCCAATTATTAGAAGCATGCCAAATACTGCTATTTCAGTAAGAAAATCTATGACATGCCTTTGTAGTAATATAGTTGGTAAAAAAAGAATCGATATTGCTGTTGCTATTTTTAACGGATTAGGCAATACAATTCTCATTAATGAAAAGGACATGCAAGCAGCTACTGTTATTTGTGCAAGTGGAATTGCTTTTTGGATGAGAATAATTAGAGCTATGACTCAAGGTGGTGTTCAACTTGGATTTGATGCTAAAGAAGCTATGAAAATGTCAATGTTCACTGCACTAGGTGCATCAAGTTTACTTATAGATAATAAAACACATCCTGAACAAGAAATAGATAAAGTTACCACTCCAAATGGATGTACAATAGCTGGACTAAATGAAATGGAACACAATGGTTTAAGTTCATCATTAATACAAGGGCTAGTTGAATCATTCGAAAAAATAAACGAAATTTCAAAAAATTATAAAAAATGAATCTTTTTGATGTATACCCATTATATAATGTAACACCTATAAAGGCCAATGGCATGTATATTTATGATGACAAAAATGAAAAATTTTTAGATTTATATGGAGGACACGCTGTAATATCTATAGGACATGGTAATCCATATTATATTAAAAAATTAACTGAACAAATGAAAAAAATTAGTTTTTATTCTAATGCTATACAAAACCCTCTTCAAAAAGAACTTGCTAAGAAATTAACACAATATTCTAAATGTGAGGACTACAATTTATTTATGTGTAGTTCAGGAGCTGAAGCCATTGAAAATGCATTAAAACTTGCATCTTTTTCTAACAAAAAAAGTAAAGTTATTGCTTTTAAAAACTCTTTTCATGGAAGAACAAGTGCTGCTGTTGCTGTAACAGATAATCCTAAAATAATTTCACCTCTAAATGCCCAACAAAAAGTTAGTTTCATCAAATTCAATAATATTGATGAATTAGAGTTTGAACTTAAAAAAGGAGACGTTTCTTCAATAATTTTTGAATCTATTCAAGGTGTTGGAGGACTAGATCAACCTGAGGAAAAGTTTGTAGAAGAAATGTATTTGTTAAGTAAAAAATATAATGTTTGCGTAATTGCCGATGAAGTTCAATCAGGGTTCGGAAGATCTGGTGACTTTTTTGCTTTTCAAAAATTTAATATTAAACCTGATATTATTACAATTGCAAAGGGAATGGGCAACGGTTTCCCAGTTGGTGGAATACTAGTAAATCATAAGATAAAGGCTGAATATGGAATGCTTGGGACCACTTATGGGGGTAATCATTTGGCTTGTGTTGCTACTCTTGCAGTATTGAATGAATTAAAAGAAAAAAATTTACAAAAAAATGCCTTAAAAATTGGTGAATATTTCAAATCAAAACTTGAAAAAATTAAAAAAATAATCAAAATCAAAGGACGAGGTTTAATGCTTGGAATTGAGTTTGATTTCAATGTAAGTGAACTAAGAAAAAATTTAATATATAAGCAAAAAATATTTACAGGAGGAAGTAGTAATAAAAATTTAATTAGAATTTTACCACCATTAATAATAAATAAAAATCAAGTGGATATTTTTTTAAAATCACTAACAATAGAATTAAAAAAATGAAAAACTTTATATCTCTTAAAGATTTACCAAATTTTGACGAATGTATTAAGCAAGCCATGGAGTTTAAAAAGAATCCTTTCTCTTATAAGCATATTGGGGAGGGAAAAACAATTGGTATGTTGTTTTTTAATCCTAGTTTGAGAACAAGACTAAGCACCCAACTTGCAGCTCAAAACTTAGGACTTAAAACTATGATTATGAATTTTACAAATGAAGCTTGGGCACTTGAATTTGATGATGGTGTTGAAATGAGAGGAATAAGATCAGAACATGTTAAAGAAGCAGCAGCAGTTGTTTCCCAATACTGCGATATGATTGCAATTAGAGCTTTTGCTTCTTTAACAAATAAAGACCAAGACGAATCTGAAATTGTTTTAAAAAGCTTTTCAAAATATTCAAATAAACCCATTATTAATATGGAATCTGCAACAAGCCACCCATTTCAGGCAATAGCAGATGCAATGACAATTAAAGAAAATATAACTCCACACAAACCAAAAATTGTTCTTACATGGGCACCTCACCCTAAAGCACTTCCTCACGCAGTTGGAAATTCTTTCACAAGAATGATTGATTATTTTGATGCTAATTATGTGATTACTCAACCTAAAGGATATGAATTAGATAAAAGAATAACTAAAAATGCAACTGTAACTTATGATCAAGAAAAAGCGCTTGAAGATGCTGATTTTGTTTATGCGAAAAACTGGGCTTCATATAGCCAATATGGTAAAATCTTAAGGACTGACAAAAAATGGATGCTTACAAAAGATAAAATGTCTCTTACAAATAATGCAAAATTTATGCATTGTCTTCCTATTAGAAGAAATATTGTGGTAACAGATGATGTTCTAGATAATGAAAATTCATTGGTCATTGAACAGGCAAATAATAGAACTTTTGCTGCTCAATCAGTTTTAAAAACATTATTAGATAATGGATAAGATAAATATTGTAAAAATTGGAGGATCATTAATTAATGATGAAAAATCATTGAATAAATTTATACTTCAATTTGATTCTCTAGAGGGTAAGAAAATTTTAATTCATGGAGGAGGAAAAGAAGCTAATTTATGGTTAAAAAAACTAGGTATACCTGTGAAAATGAATAAAGGTAGAAGAATTACCGATTCCAAAACTTTAGATATAATTACTGCTATATATGGAGGTCTTATTAATAAAAATATAACTTCTAAATTTCAAAAAATCAAAGATAATTATATTGGGTTGAGCGGTATTGATGGTAATTTAATTTATGCAAAAAAAAGGGACAAAAAAAAAACTGATTACGGATTTGTGGGTGACATAATTAAAATTAACACTGATTTAATATTAAATTTAATTAATAAAGATTATATACCAATAATATGCCCATTAAGTCACAATAAAAATGGCCAAATACTTAATGTAAATGCCGACACTGTTTCAACTGAGATAGCTATTGAATTGTCTAAAAAATTTGAAGTTGACTCATATTTCTGTTTTGAAATGAATGGTGTTATGAAAGATATAAAAGAACCAAATTCTCTAATTGAAAGAATAGATATGAAAATATATAAATCACTATTAAATGATAATATTGTATCTGATGGAATGATACCAAAAATTGATAATGCCTTTTATGGATTACAAAAAGGTATAAAAAACGTATTTATTGGTTCACCAGAAATGATTTCAGGTAAAACCAAGTTTACAAAAATTGTTTTATAGCTATGAGAAAAATGTTAAAAGATAATGCGATTTCCTTATTAAAGGATCTTATATCAATTAAATCATTTTCAAGCGAAGAGGAACATACAGCTTCAAGGATAGAGAAATGGTTTGATGATAATAAAATTAAATATTTTAGACAAAACAACAATGTCTATGCAATCAATAAAAATTTTAATAAAACCAAACCAACATTACTTTTAAACTCCCACCACGATACCGTTTTTCCAAACAAGGCATACACAAAAGATCCTTTTAATCCTGTTGTAGAAAATGGAAAACTTTTTGGTTTAGGAAGTAATGATGCTGGGGGCTCATTAGTATCCCTGATGTCATTATTTACATATTTTTATGATCATAAAAATCTAAAATACAATATCATAATGGCCGCAACTGCTGAGGAGGAGAGCTCTGGATCTCTTGGATTAAATAGTATATTGAATGTACTTCCAAAAATTGATCTTGCAATTGTTGGTGAACCAACTGAAATGCATTTAGCGGTTGCAGAGAAAGGCTTACTTGTAATTGATGCGAAAATTAAAGGCACACCAAGTCATGCCGCTCATCCAAACAAAAACAGTGCAATTGAAAGGATTCCAGAAGTTTTAAATTGGTTTAATAAATTTAAATTTGAAAAAATCTCAAAAATACTTGGCCCAGTAAAACTAACAATAACTCAAATTAATGCTGGAAAACAGCATAATGTAGTTCCATCAGAGGTAGAAATTGTTATTGATATAAGAGTTAATGATTGTTATACTAATAGTGAAATTTTGAATTTATTGAAAAAAAATGCCCCTTGTGAAATAAAAGCTAGATCTTTAGATTTAAATTCATCATCTATTTCAATTGATCATGAAATAGTAAAAGCTGGAATAAATATTGGTAGAGAAATATATGGTTCTCCTACCCTTTCTGATCAAGCTAAATTAAATTGCCCATCAATAAAATTAGGCCCTGGAGATTCAACTAGATCACATACAGCAAATGAATATATACTTATTAAAGAAATTGAAGATGGAATAGATTTGTATATTCAAATACTAAATGAAATATTATAAAAAAATTAAATAATGAAACTTTGGAATAAAGAAGGTGATTCAAATAAAAGAATCGATGATTTTACTATTGGAGAGGACAGAAATAATGATCTCCAAATAGCTAAATATGATTGTATAGCTTCAATATCTCATGCGAAAATGTTAAATAAAATTGGTGTTTTAAATAAAAAAGAATTAAAAAAAATCGAACACATTTTAAATAAATTAAGAGATGAAGCTGAAAAAGGAATTTTAAAAATTGAAGACGAATTTGAAGATATTCATTCTAAAATTGAATTTGTTTTAGTTAATGAGTTAGGAGAAATTGGTAAAAAGATTCATACCGGAAGATCAAGAAATGATCAAGTTTTAGTTGCAATGCATTTATTTTTAAAGGATTCATTAAATGACATAAAAAAACTAGTTGTTAAATTATTTGATGTATTAATTAAATTATCTATTTCACACAAGGATAAATTAATGCCAGGATATACTCATTTGCAGGCAGCTATGCCATCTTCTTTTGGTTTATGGTTTTCTGCTTATGCAGAATCACTAATTGATGATATCATTTATATAAACTCAGCTATTAAAGTTCTTGATCAAAACCCGTTAGGAAGTGCTGCAGGTTTTGGATCATCATTTGACATAGACAGAAATTTTACAACTAAAGATCTTAATTTTAAATTCTTAAAAATTAATTCAATTTCAGCACAAATGAATAGAGGTAAGATTGAAAAATCCACATCTTTGTCTCTCAGCATGATTGCATCGACTATTTCGAAATTATCAATGGATATATGTTTGTATATGGGCCAAGATTATAATTTCATTTCTTTCCCTGATGAACTTACAACTGGGTCGAGTATAATGCCACACAAGAAAAATCCTGATATTTTTGAAATAATCAGGGGAAAATCAAATTTTATTCAAAGTTTACCTAACAAATTTGCAATTCTAACCTCTAATCTACCTAGCGGATATCATAGGGAATTTCAATTGACAAAAGGTCCAATTATAAATGGTATTAAAGAATTAAAAAGTTGTTTAGAAATGTTGATTTATTGTCTACCTAAAATTAATGTATCAGATGAAATAATTTATAAAGAAAAATATAAATATATTTTCACTGTTGAGACTATCAATGATATGGTAAAAAAAGGGGAGAGTTTCAGAGATGCTTATAAAAAATTGAATAAAGAAATTAAATCAAATAACTTCAAAAAACCAAAAAATGTAGTCTACAGTCATATAGGAAGCATCGGAAATCTGTCTTTAGATTTAATTAAAGAAAAATTAAAATACTTTTTAAATTCATAAAATAAAAATTGTCTTTAAATTATATATGTATTGGTCTATTTTCAGTTGCAGCAAGTGCTGCTTCTTTGATTGCTTCAGCATAAGTAGGATGGGAATGACTCATTCTTGAAATATCCTCAGCAGAAGCTTTAAATTCCATGGCTGTAACTGCCTCCGCAATTAAATCAGCAACTCGAGCTCCAATCATATGAACACCAAGAACCTCATCAGTTTTTTTATCAGCTAAAATTTTTACAAAACCCTCAGTATCACTACTTGCACGAGCCCTTCCTAAGGCTCTCATGGGAAATTGACCTTTTTTAAAATCAATATTTAATTCTTTTAATTCTTCTTCAGTTTTACCAACTGAAGCAACCTCAGGCCAAGTATAAATTACATTTGGTATCAAATTATAATTAATATGTGGCTTTTGACCTGAAATTTTCTCTGCAACCATGATACCCTCTTCCTCAGCTTTGTGAGCTAACATAGGCCCTTTGATAACATCTCCAATTGCATAAATATTCTGGAGCTTAGTTTGAAGAAATTCATTTACATTTATTTGACCATTTTTGAGAACGTCAATTCCTATTGATTCAGCATTTAATCCATTTGTATATGGTTTTCTCCCTACAGAAACTAAACAATAATCTCCCTCGAAATAAACTTCATTATCATTTTTATCAGAAGCAGTAACTTTAATGTTTTTCCCCTTTCTTAAAACACTATTGACTTTATGAGATAAATAGAATTTAATTTTTTGTTTTTTTAAAACTTTCATTAATTCCCTTGATAAAGACGAGTCCATCAAAGAGGTTATTCTATCAGCATATTCAATGACAGAAACCTCTGCTCCAAGCCTCTTGTAAACTTGTCCTAATTCAAGACCAATAACACCTCCACCTATAATAATTAAATGCTTAGGTATCTCCTTCAATTCTAAAGCTTCAGTTGAAGTAATAATTCTTTCTTTGTCTAATGATATAAAAGGTAAAGATGACGGTTTAGAGCCTGTTGCAATAATGGTATTTTTTGCTTCAATTATAATTTTTTTTTCACCTTCAATGTTAATATGAGTAGAATCTATAAAAGATCCTAATCCATTATAAACACTAATATTATTTTTTTTCATTAAAAAATCTATTCCACTGATAGTTTGATCAACAACAGCTTTTTTCCTTAAAATCATTTTCTTTAAATTAACTTTAATTGAACCCGGAATTTCAATACCATGATCACCAAAATGGTTTACAGCATTTTCATAATGATGGGAAGAGTCCAAAAGGGACTTTGAGGGAATACAGCCTACATTAAGACAAGTTCCACCGAGATTTTGATATTTTTCAATTAAAGCGGTTTTTAATCCTAATTGTGAGCATCTGATTGCAGAAACATATCCACCAGGACCAGAACCGATAATTGCTACATCATATTGAGCCATAAAAATAAAAATTAATAATTAGTTCAAAAATACAAATGTTTGAATTAATTTATATAAAATGAAATAAACAAAATTAATAATTAGTATTAAATTGTATTCTATAATAGATTATTGTATAATTACCTAAAGTGATATTTTAAAATGATTCAAACAAAAAACTCAATACCATTATCATTAGCAATATTACCTTTAGTAATATTAGTATTTCTATTATCAATAAATGTATTTATTTATAAAGATAATGCTCTTGAAGGATCAAACCAATTGATTCTATTAGTTGGCGCTGCAATTGCGTCAATTATTGGATTTAAACAAAAAATATCATATTTATTTATGCTCAATAAAATTGGAGACAACTTAAAGTCTTCAACAGGTGCAATATTAATTTTATTATTTGTAGGTGCTTTAGCTGGAACTTGGTTAATAAGTGGAATTATTCCTGCTATGATTTATTATGGTTTAAAAATAATAAATCCATCAATTTTTCTTCCCTCATGTATTTTAATTTCTGCCATTGTATCAATTTCTACTGGAAGTTCTTGGTCAACATCTGCTACAATTGGAATTGCAATGATTGGAATAGGTAAAGCACTTGGAATTAATCCAGCCATTGTTGCTGGGGCAGTAATATCAGGGTCATATTTTGGAGATAAATTATCCCCATTAAGCGATACAACAAATTTAGCTGCAGCTATGTCAGGATCTAATTTATTTGATCATATCAAATATATGTTATACACTACAATTCCATCAATAATTATAACAGTAATATTTTTTTTTATTTTAGGATTCACAATAGAAATTTCAGATAGTAAGGAATCATCAGAAATAATTAAAAATATTGAACAGACTTTTAATATAAACTATTTATTATTTATTGTTCCAATCTCAATTATCTACTTAATAATTAAAAAAACTCCTCCTTTAATTTCGTTAATTATAGGTTCTTTTTTGGGAGGCTTATTTGCTTTAATTTTTCAACCATCAATAATATTAGAAATTAGTAATTCAACCGAATTAAACTTTAAATCTGCATATATAGCAATTATAAACTCAATGACAGTTTTCACTGAAATCAGAACAGAAAATGAAATTTTAAATAATTTATTTCAATCTGGTGGTATGAAAGGGATGCTTGGTACTATATGGCTAATTATTTGTGCTATGGTATTTGGAGGAATAATGGAAGCTATAGGTGCACTAAAAATAATAACTGAGAATCTTTTAAAAATGGTCAGATCAAACTTTGGATTAGTTTTTAATACTGGTCTTTCATGTATTACAATTAATCTTACAGCATCAGACCAATATTTATCCATTATTATCCCTGGAAAAATGTTTTCTGAAGCTTATAAGAAAAAAAATCTTGCACCAGTTAATTTAAGTAGAACTCTTGAGGATACTGGTACTGTGACTTCAGTTTTAATACCTTGGAATACGTGTGGTGCATATCAATCTAGTGTATTGGGTGTTAGTGCCTTTGATTATTTCTTTTTTTCAGTTTTTAATTGGATTAGTCCTATAATGACACTAATTTTTTCTTATTTTAATTTAAAAATTAAAAAAAAATAAACACAAGTTTTAATTTGTATTCTATTTATTTAATCTAATACTTATTTCCAATCTTAAATTTGTAATTTTACAATTGTTGTAATTTGTCAAATTTAATTAATAAAATTCTATAATAGATGTCCAATTCAATTGATAATATTTCAAAAGCAAAAAGGGCTAGGCAAATAATTTTCGGATCTTTGCTTTTATTATTATCAATTTTATTATTTGTAAGCTTTACCTCTTTTTTTTATAACTGGAAAATTGATCAAACTACAGTTCTATCAATTACTGATCGTTCAGTAGAGGCTAGTAATTTGTTAAAAAAACTTGGAGCAATAATAAGTGATTTTTTTTTATATAATCTGTTTGGAATTTCCTCGTACATAATTTCATATCTTTTACTAAAAACTGGAATTATTATGTTTCTTGGAAGAAATTCAGGTGGTATTTTCAATGACTGGTTATGGGGGTTTTATTATATTAACTGGTTTTCAATTTTATTTGGTTTTTTTTATGATTATAATCCAATATTAGGAGGAATTATAGGATTTGAAATTTCATCCTTTATGATAGACTATATAGGTAATATTGGTCTTATTGGTGTTTTAATTTTTACTGGAATATTTTTTTTAGTATTCCATTGGAAGTTAACACCAGAATTAATTTTAAATAAATTTTCCTCAAAAAGAATTGATAAAACAACCAATGAAGAAAGCTCCATTGATTTTAAAATTTCAGATTCTGATGATGTTAATTTAAGTAAATCAAATGATTTAATTTATGAATCTAGTTTAACTGAATCTAAAGTAAACGAAATTGAAATAGAAGAAAATGATAAAGTTAGTTTAAAAATAAACGAGTTAAAAGAAGAAGAAAAAATTGAAAATATATCTCAAGAATTAGTAAAAAAAATGGGTATTTATGACCCAAAACTAGACTTAAGTAGTTTTAGATTTCCCTCAATTGAAATACTTAAAGATTATGGAGATGGAGGGATAACAATAAATGAAGAAGAACTTGAGATTAATAAAAATAGGATTGTTGAAACTTTAAAAAACTATAAAATTGAAATTGCTCAAATAAAAGCAAATATTGGGCCAACTGTTACTCTTTATGAAATTGTACCAGCTGCAGGAATAAGGATTTCAAAGATCAAAAATCTAGAAGATGACATAGCTCTTTCTTTAGCTGCATTAGGTATTAGGATAATAGCTCCTATTCCAGGAAAGGGAACTATTGGGATTGAGGTTCCTAATCAAAACCCTTCAATTGTTTCAATTAGATCTGTATTGTCATCTCAAAAATTTCATAAAGCTCAAATGGAACTTCCAATAGCAATTGGGAAAACAATAAGTAATGAAACTTTTGTTGTTGATTTAACAAAAATGCCTCATCTATTAATGGCAGGAGCTACAGGTCAAGGTAAGTCTGTTGGACTAAATGTTGTTTTATCCTCTCTTCTTTACAAAAAACATCCAGGTGAGGTAAAATTTATTCTTGTTGATCCTAAAAAAGTTGAATTAAATATTTACAAGAAAATTGAAAATCATTATTTAGCTAAATTACCAGATTCTGAGGAAGCAATAATTACTGATAATACTAAGGTGATTAACACATTAAATTCATTATGTATTGAAATGGATAATAGATATGAATTACTTAAAAATGCAAATTGCAGAAACCTTAAAGAATATAATTTGAAATTTGTAAACAGGAAATTAAACCCAAATGAAGGTCATACATATTTACCTTACATAGTTTTGGTTATTGATGAATTTGCAGATCTAATAATGACGGCAGGAAAAGAGGTAGAAACACCAATAGCTAGACTTGCTCAATTAGCTAGAGCAATAGGTATTCATTTGATAATAGCAACTCAAAGACCTTCAGTTAATGTTATAACAGGAGTAATAAAGGCAAATTTTCCTGCAAGAATTGCTTTCAGAGTAACATCTAAAATTGATTCTCGAACTATTTTAGACAGTGGTGGAGCTGATCAATTAATTGGAAGAGGAGATATGTTGTATACTCAAGGTAATGATTTAATAAGGGTTCAGTGTGCTTTTGTTGATACACCAGAAGTTGAAAAAGTTACTGATTATATTGGCAATCAAACTGGTTTTAAAAGTGCTCATTTACTTCCTGAATTTAAAGGTGAAGAAGCTAAAATAACAGATATAAATCCTGATGAAAGAGATGAATTATTCAGAGAGGCGGCTGAAGTAATTGTAACCTCCCAGCAGGGATCAGCATCATTACTTCAAAGAAAACTAAAGCTTGGTTATAACAGAGCGGGAAGAATTATTGACCAAATGGAGGCTGCTGGTGTAGTTGGACCATTTGAAGGAAGTAAGCCAAGACAAGTTCTTATTCAAGATTTAACAAGTTTAGATAAAATACTAAATGATGGGATCATTTAAAATTAAAATTGTAAAAATTCTTTTAATTGTTTTTTTTATAAATCTACACACTTTAGAAAGTCAAACTACTTCAAATGAAGCAATTGAACTTCTTGATAAAGTTTCTCAAAGAATTAATTATTTAAAAAATTTAAGTTTTGAATTTACTTACGTTCTTGAAAATTCTTTAGAAGGAATTAGACAGGAAACTAATGGGAAAGCGACTCTTTCAAAAAATCTATATAAGATAAGTTTTCTTGGAATTGAACAGGTTTTTGATGGCTCAAAAATATACACAATTATCCCTGAAAATGAAGAGGTAAATATTGAAGATCCTGAAGATATTGAATCTTCATTAATTAATGTGTCCAATATTTTTGAATTTTACAAAAACGGATATATAGTCGAAATAGATATTAAACAAAAAGTTAATAGTGAACTAATTCAGTATGTTAAACTTATTCCAGAAGACGAAAATTCTGATTTAAAATATATTCTAATTGGAATAAAAACAATTAAACTAGAGATTTATAAAATTATTGAAATTGGTATTGAAAAAACCCAAACAACTCTAACTATTTTTAACCAAATCGAAAATAAAGAATTGCCTGAAAACTTTTTTACTTTTAACAAACAAGCATATTCAGATTTTTATATTAATGAAGATTAAATGAAGATAATAGATAAATACATTTTTAAAACATATTTCTCTCGACTTTTAAGTGTATTTATAATATTGATGTTAATATTTATTATCCAAACTTTTTGGTTGTTTATAGATGAGTTTGCTGGAAAAGGCCTAGACTTTTTAATAGTATCAAAATTTTTAATTTATTATTCCCCAAAACTAATTCCATTAGTTTTACCTCTTGCAGTTCTTTTATCTGCAATAATGACATATGGGGAATTTGCCGAAAATTATGAGTTTGCTGCTATGAAGTCAACTGGTATTTCTTTAAAAAGAACTATTATAGGTTTATTAATTTTTCATTTTTTTTTAGGAATTGGAACTTATTTTTTTAGTAATTATGTTATCCCATATGGAGAGGTAAAATATTTTAACCTAAGAAAAAATTTAGGGAAATTAAAACCAGCATTAGCAATAACTGAAGGAATTTTCAATGATATCGGAGAAATGAATATCAAAGTTGAAGAAAAACATGGAGAAGATGACAGATTTTTAAAAGACATCTTAATTCATGAAAAAACTAATGATCAAAAAAATAGGATTGTCATTAAATCATTAACTGGAGAATTAAAAAGTGCTACAATTGAGCAACAAATGCAACTCATACTATTTAATGGCTATAGGTATGAGGAAATTTTAAATAGAAATGGTGATAAAAATTTTTTTCCGCATGCAAGAGTTAAATTTGAAAAATACATCATGAATATAGATTTATCCCAATTCAACAATATTAATTTAAATGAGGAGAAATACACCTCTACATATAAAATGCAAAATGTTGAAGAGTTGATTAATAGTATTGACTCTTTAGAGAAAACCTACTCGAAAAACTCAATTGTTTTTAGTGAAAACTTTTCTAATAAAAACAACATATATAGTGAATTAAATAATATAAGTAAAAATAATGATAGCATTAATTTAATTTCCTATAATAACACCCTAAACTTTACCGAAGAAGGTTCAAAACTTAATAAACAAGAACAAATATTAAGTGCAGCTAGGACGTCAGTTGGAAACATATTAAGAAACCTCGATGTGACAAAAAAAAGATTCTTTATTTATCAAAAGCTAATTAATCTTCATAAAAATTCCCTAAATGAAAAATATACTCTCGGATTTGGTGTATTTTTCCTATTTATAATTGGTGCATGCCTTGGCGCAATTATTAGAAAGGGTGGATTAGGATTACCAATGGTAGTATCGGTAATTATCTTTTTAACCTATCACTACATCGGATTATTTGGTAGAAATGCTGCTGAGGACAATACATTATCTCCCTTTTTCGGAAGCTGGATATCAACTTTCATCATAGCATTCTTCGCTTATTATCTTTTAAAAAGAGCCTCTTCAGATAAAAATATTTTTACATTTGAAGGATTGAATTTATTCATTTTAAAAATTGGTAAAATCTTTAAAAGAAAATCATTGTTATCAAAAAGAAATTAGTATTAATGGAAAATAAAATAAAACTTGACACTATTGAAAGTGCAATAAAATCTATAAAAAAAGGAGAGATTATAATAGTTGTTGACGATCATGACAGAGAAAATGAAGGGGATTTTGTTGCTGCTGCAGAGATGATTACATCTGAAAAAATTAATTTTATGGCAACCCATGGTAGGGGTTTAATTTGTACCCCTTTGAGTGAGAAAAGGTGTAAAGAACTTAAACTTGAAAGAATGGTTGATAATTCTACTGATCCTCTTGATACAGCATTTACAATTTCGGTTGATTTAAAGGCTGAAGGAATCACGACTGGAATTTCAACAACTGATAGAGCAAAAACAATTAAAGCATTAATAAATCCCAAATCTAAATCTTTTCAATTTTTAAAACCCGGACATGTCTTTCCTTTAATAGCAAAAGAGGGAGGAGTACTTAGAAGAACTGGTCACACTGAAGCAGCAATTGATTTTGCTAGACTTGCAGGTATGAAACCAGCAGGGGTAATTGTTGAAATAATGAATAATGATGGGACAATGGCTAGATTGCCTGATTTAAAGAAAATAGCTAAAAAGTTTAGTTTAAAAATTGTAACTATTGAGGATTTAGTTGCCTACAGAATGCAACATGACAGTTTAATTCTTAAACGACAAGATACTGAAATTAAGACAAAATATGGAAAATACAGACTAAGAGCATATCAACAAACAACAAATAATCAGGTACATATAGCGCTAACCAGAGGAGAATGGAAAGATAATGAATCTGTTCTAACAAGAATAAACTCGTCTCAAATGAGTAACGATATTTTAGGTATTTTAACTGGTTACTCAAATAATAGCCTAGACAAAATTTTTAATTTAATTAATGAAGAAAAAAAAGGAGCAATTTTATTTATTAATCAAGAACAACATTCTGAAAATTTAATTTCAAGAATAGCTGAACTTAAAAAACTTCAAAAAAAAGGAGAAATTTCCAAAATACCACCTTTAAAAATGGATTTAAAAGATTATGGAATTGGTGCACAAATCTTACATGATATAAGGATAAAAAAACTAAAAATTATAAGTAATAACAAACAATCTAGAAGGGTTGGTATAACTGGATATGGATTAGAAATAATTAAATATATTAATTATTAATCATGAGAAAAACCATAACCTAATAGACATTATAGAAATAACGATTATCATAAAAACTTTTATTATATTATCTCCTTTATCAACTGACCATCTACTTGATAGCCATGCACCTAAAGACATACCAATAGCCAAAATAAAACCTACTTTCCAATCAATCTTATTATTTATCGCAAAATAAACTACTGCAGCAAAAGTGTAGATGGAAACCAGAGATACTTTAGTCGCGTTAGACTTAACAAGAGTTAATTTATTAAAACTATTTAAAAAAATCATAATAACAATACCAATACCAGCATTAATAAATCCTCCATAAATTCCTATAAAAAAAAAAGCTATTATGGATATAAATAAATATTTCCCAGTCAATCTTTCGTTAATCAGGCTTTCTTTTTGTTTGGGTTTAAATATTATAAATAAAAGAACTATAACCATAATAATTGCTAGAATTCTATTAAAAAGTTGACCATCTATTTCAATTGCAATTTTTGCACCGATAACAGATCCAAATAAAGCAGAAATACCCATGTATATGTTAAACGGGAAATTAGTTACTCCTTTACTTGCATATCCAGCTGCTGCACTGGTTGCTTGAAAGAGAATTCCAATCCTATTAGTTGCATTAGCAACAGTTGGAGGAAGACCTAAAAAAATTAAGGTTGGCAATGTTAATAATGATCCACCTCCAGCTAGGGTATTAATTGATCCTGCTATGAATCCAACAATAATTACCAATATATATTCAAGTGGATTTTCTAAATACATAGTAACAAGAATAACAATTTGTCAAGTTAAAGATTAAATTTTAAACAATTAAAAAAATTTTAAAACTAAAAAAAGGATGTATCTTTGGACGTCTTTAGGAGAAATGGCAGAGTGGTCGAATGCGGCAGTCTTGAAAACTGTTGAGGGTCACACCTCCGGGGGTTCGAATCCCTCTTTCTCCGCGTAATTCTTTTAAAACCCTTACTAAATAGTAGGGGTTTTTTTTGCACTAACGATAATTTTATTGAATCCATAGACTTGATGTAATATTGCGGCCATAAATGTTAGAACAATAAATTTTTGTGAAACAACCTGCAAAATCAGTTCTTTTTCATTAAATATTTTTCCTGGTCCAATTTGTGGGCCAAAAAATATAATATATAAATAAATTAAAAGCATAATACAAAAGGAAATATATCCAATAACGTAGTTGTTACTGATAAAGTTGGAATAATAAATTGTAATACTATGCAGTATGCAAAGAAAGAAGAGGATTAAAAAAGCAGAATTTGCAAAAAACACATGAGTAGCAAAATGAAGGTCATGTGGAACAAAACCAATACCCGCAAAAAAAAAACCAGCTAATAACCCAACTGGTAAAGTTATTTTTGCGTAAATTCTTGATTTATATGAATCTTCAATCAAAGTGAATACTTTTTTAAATTCAACGTAAAAGAGAATGAGGGTTGCACCAATTAAAATTAAACTTCCATTAAAAAGAATCATAGAAAGGGTGTTATCTACTTTAATGATTTTTGGATTAGTTTCATCTGTATTGGTCTTTAAACTTCCCAATTCACTAAGAAAATTATGTGTAAATGAGTAAACCTCTGACTGATATTTAATAATTTCTTTTTGAGATCCAGGATAAATTATCGCAGCTATAATGAAACAAAAGAAAAATACGACAATAGATATTATGGGAAGTCTGACCAGGTAAAAATGTGCTTTGTTCATAAATAGCTTTTGTGTTAAAATAAAGATGAGAATTCATTAAGTATTTAATAGTATTACTTTTAGAGGATTTTTTTATACAAGATATTATATAAAATGTAAATATTTTGAGAATTATTATAATTTTCAATGTAAAAATCTCCACATTACTAAAAAAACATTAGAAATTTTATTAAGTACAGAAAAATAAAAAAAAATTAAAAAAATGAATTAAGGGTTAATTTTCTAATTGTATAATTTCGTGAGTTCTTTGTAAGATACATAACTAAATATACAATGGATATGAAAAAAATTATAATAATTTGTTTACTGATCTTCCCAGTCACAATATTTGCTCAATTTGAGGTCAAAGGTACTGTTTTGGACGACGAAGGTGCTCCTCTTCCTGGTGTTTCAGTAACTGAGTCAATGACAGACAATAGCGTTGTAACTGATTTTGATGGAAATTTTGCTATTCAAGTTGGATCTGAAGGAGTTACACTAAATATTTCTTCAGTGGGATTTAATCCCACCCAAATTTTGGTTGATAGTAATAGTTTAAATATACAGCTAACCCCAAATCTTATTTTGGATGAAATAATTGTAACTGCCTTAGGTTCTGCTAAAGAAAATAGATCAATTGGATATGCAGTTCAAAGTGTAGACAGTGAATCAATTACAAATGCTAATGAAACTAATATTGTAAATGCTTTACAAGGTCAAATAGCAGGTGTCCAAATTCAAGGGTCTCCATCAACTCTCGGTGGATCATCCAGAATAACAATTAGAGGATCTAACTCATTTTTAGGAAATAATCAACCATTATTTGTAGTTGATGGTGTACCAATTAACAATAGTAATTTTTCAAATTCATCTCAACAAAGAGGATTTGGAGGTGGAGATTATGATTATGGAAATATGGCTTCTGATATAGATGCTTCTAATATTAAGACAGTAAATGTTCTTAAAGGAGCTGCAGCCACTGCACTTTATGGATCAAGGGGTGCAAATGGCGTTATATTAATAGTAACTAAAGATGGTTCTGAAACTAAAAAAGGTTTAGGTATAACTATAAATTCCAATGTAACTTTTGACAATGTAACAAATCTAGTTCCCTTACAACAAGTTTATGGTGGTGGATCAACTAATGGTGATTATACTCACGGTTTTTCTGAATTAATTCAAAATGGAACTACTTATTTATATCCTAATTATCCAAAAGATGGCTCATGGGGCCCAAAGTATGATCCAAATGTATTAGTAAGACACTGGGATTCTTGGGATCCTAATTCCTCACAATATTTAGAAACAAGGCCATGGGTAGCTCCTCCAACAGAATACAGTGATTTTTTTGATACAGGTCTTAGCTTAACTAATAATATTTCTTTATCAGGTTCAAATGAAGATGGAAGCTTTAGATTAGGATATACTAACCTTGACCAAAAAGGAACTAACCCTGGAGGTAAACTTGAAAGAAATTCAATTACATTTAATTCTAATTACAATCTATCAAGTAAACTCACAGCAGGTATTTCAATTAATTATGTAAATACCAAAACTGAAAAAAGAAATACAACCGGATATGACAATTCAAATCCTATGCAGGCATTTACTCAATGGTGGCAAACACAATTGGATGTTAATAGACTAAAATCTCAACAAAATACCAGTCTTGGAGATCAATATACATGGAATGCTGTAGGTCCAGTTGTTGACCCAAATACAAAGGAATTTATCAGTTATAATTATGCACCAAACTATTTTGATAATCCTTATTGGGTTCGTGAAAATTTTCTTCAAGAAGACCTTAGAAATAGATTATTTGGAAATGTGAATCTTTCATACGATCTAATGGATAATTTATCAATATCTACTCAGTTTAGTACTGATTGGTATCAATTCAGCGTAAGAGAGGGAATTCCCTTAAGATCTGTTGATTTATCAAAATATAGAGAAATTGAGAGACGTTTTCAAGAAACAAATATGGATGTTAGATTAAACTATTCTGATACATTTGATGATTTTGAACTTACTGCCTTATTGGGTGCAAATAGAATGAAAACTTTTAGAAAAAGAACAACACTTGCTTCATCAGGAGGCTTAGTTATAGATGGATTTTTTAATATTGCAAACTCTGCTGAAAGTCCATTGACTACTTATGCTGATGATTCAAGCTATGATATTTCTGAAAAAGGAATTAATAGTGTATATGGATCTTTTTCTTTAGGTTGGAAAAGAATGCTTTACTTAGATGTTGCTGCTAGAAATGACTGGTCATCAACTTTACCAGTTGACGATAATAGCTATTTTTACCCTTCAACTTCTCTAAGTTTTGTTTTCTCTGAAATAATTGATTCCAGTATAATTGATTTTGGTAAGTTTAGAGCTAGTGTAGCCCAAGCTGGAAGCGATGCTTCTCCATATAGCTTAGCTGACGTTTTCAATCCAATGCCTCCAAATTTTGGCTCTAATCCTTTGTATAGAGTTCCGCAATCAAGACAAAATCCAACTTTAGTAAATGAGTTGACAACAGAATACGAATTTGGTTTTGACATTAGAATGCTAGATAACCGTTTATTTATTGATGCTGCATATTATGATCGAACTACTAAAGATCAAATATTTAATGTATCATCTCCCTCACCTACTGGTTATACATCCAGGTTACTAAATGCTGGAGAAATGAGAAACTATGGTTTTGAATTAGGACTGGGTGGTTCCCCCATTGATACTGGAGATTTTAGCTGGGACTTAGGTTTAAATTTAACTTTTATTAATAATGAGGTTGTTTCATTATTAAAAGATGAAGATGGGAATTCAGTTGTTGAAAATCTAGCTATGGGCGGTACTTGGGCTGCATCATTAAGAATTCAAGAAGGATATCCATACATGGCTTTATTTGGTCAAAATTATACTTACGATTCAAATGGTAATAAAATAGTTGGAGACGATGGAGTTTATGTTTTTACTGATGACAGAGAATATTTAGGTTCTGCTATTGCAGATGCTGTTGGAGGTTTTAAAACTTCTTTCTCTTACAAAAATTTTAATTTATCTGCATTAATTGATTTTCAAGTTGGAGGTATAATTCATTCCACTACTCTTCAATGGTCAAAGTATTCTGGAATGCATCCTGAAACTGTTTCATTTAATGGTGAAGCTGATACAAGAGCTAATGGGATGGTATTACCTGGGGTTTTAGCTGATGGCTCTGAAAATACTCAGAGAATCGATCCTCAAGGCTATTATCAAAGTAAATGGAGAGTTGCTGCGCCGAATGTATATGACGCTGATTACGTAAAATTTAGAGAATTAAGATTAAGTTATTCTTTACCTGAAAGTATAACAAACCAGCTTTCTGTTGAAGATTTAAGCATCAGTTTATTCGGAAGAAACCTTGGAATATTATCATCTGATCTACCTTATTTAGACCCACAGATTATTACAGGTGCAGGGAATAGACAAGGTCTTGAAAATGCTCAAGTTCCATCAACTCAATCCTTTGGATTAAACGTAATAGCAAAATTTTAACTTATTAAAGAAAAAAAGACATGAAATATTTTAAACTAATTTTCGCGCTAACTATATTGTTAACATTTAATTATAGTTGTTCAGATTTCGATGATTTGAATGATGATCCTAATGCGGCAACAAAGGTGGATCCTTCTGCTTTACTTTCATACGCTGAATTTCAACTATTTGATGAAATTCATGGAAGAACAATGAATGCTGAATGGGGAATGCTTATGGTTCAATATTGGGCTCAAAATGAGTATTGTGAGGAATCACGATATGACGTTACTGAAGACACTTTTGACAGTTCATGGTCCCTCTTATACACTGACGTTCTAAAAGAGTTAGAAACTGCAAAGTCATTAATTGATCTTCAAGATATAGCTGAACCGGTTAAAATCAATCAAAAGAATATTATTGATGTGCTGAAAGTTCATACATTTATGATTCTTACTGATGGATTTGGTGATATCCCCTACTCTCAGGCACTAAATATTGAATATGACCTTCCAGGATATGATAGTCAAGAGCTTGTTTATAATTCAATGTTATCAACACTTTCGAGTGCTGCCTCAACTTATGATCTTAACTCACCTTCTTTTGCTAAAGGTGATATAATTTATAATGGTGATGTTGCAAAGTGGAAAAAATATACTCACTCTTTATTACTAAGACTAGCTATGAGAATTGTTGATGCTGATCCATCAACAGCTTCTACCTATATTACTGCTGCAAGTACTGATTTAATATCAAGTCTTTCAGAAGAAGCTATTTTTAATTTTGATTCTACTCCTGATAGAGCTAATCCATTATGGAGAGATGTTGTTCAAAATAGTAGAGATGATTTTTGTGTTTCTGAACTTCTTGTTACTACTCTTAGTAGTAAAAGTGATCCTAGGCTAGATAAATTTTCAAAAGAAACAACGACGGGTTCTATTGTTGGAATGCCTTATGGATTAACCGATAATGAAGCAACATTACTGAAACCAACTACTTCAAGACCTGATGAATCTTTAAGACAGACTACAAGTCCGAGTGTTATTTTTTCATTAGCTGAGGTACAATTTTTACTTGCTGAAGCATATGAAAGAGGGATACTTAGTGGAAGTGCTGAATCAGCATATGCAAATGCAATTAAAGCATCCATGAACTATTGGGGTATTACAGATGATTCTGCAATTAATTCCTATATTTCCTCTCAACCATACAATTCTTCAAATTGGAAGGAATCAATAGGAATGCAAAAATGGATTGCTTTATATATGAATGGTTATGAAGCTTGGGCAGAATGGAGAAGACTTGATTACCCACAATTAGTAGTCCCATCTGCAGCTGTTGAAACTTCAATACCTACAAAATTGCCTTATCCAAGGTCCGAAGTAAGTAATAACTCTGCATCATTAGGAAAAGTATCCACTACCCCTGGAAGTATTGTGAAAAAAGTATGGTGGGATATAAATTAATTTAGTAATAAAAAATCACTTTTTTTGATTAAATATTCAAATGAAACATAATTATTAAAAGTTTTCATAAATTTTAAAATTTGGTTATAAAAAATTCCCCCTATAAATTAGGGGGTTTTTTATTATATATAGTTAAATAATAATTTAATTTATATATTGAACAAATAATTATAATCATTAAATGACAATCGAAAAAATTAATGGATTAATAGCTGCTCCTTTCACTCCAATGGGAAATACTGGAAAAATAAATCCAATGATTATTCCTAACTATTCGGAGTTTTTAAAAAAAACAGGGGTAAAAGGTGTCTTCATATGTGGTACAACTGGTGAAGGATTATCACTTTCAATAGAAGAAAGGTTTATAATCGCAAATGAATGGATAAAACAAAAATCTGCTAAATTTAAAATTATTATTCATGTTGGCACAACCTCCCTTGAGCAATCAAAAACTTTAGCAAATCACGCTCAAAAAATTGGAGCTGATGCTATAAGTACTATGGCTCCAATGTTCTTAAAACCAAACAATACATCTGATTTAGTCGAATTTTGTAAAGAAATTTCAATTGAAGCAGATAAAACACCATTTTACTACTACAATATTCCATCCATTACTGGTGTAGAGTTTTCAATGGTTGATTATATCAATTTAGCTTCTAAAAAAATTCCAAATTTTCACGGCATGAAATTTACTCATGATAATTTCATGGAAATGCAAAGCTGTATAAATCTTAATAATAATAAATGGAATATCTTACATGGTCTTGACGAAGTATTATTAGCAGGACTAAGCTTTGGAGTTAATGGAGCGGTTGGAAGTACATATAATTTTCTTGGAAAACTTTACAACTCTTTAATTGAGAATTTTAAAAATGGTAAAATTAAAGATGCAAGAAAAAAACAATTAGTTTCTGTTAAAATTATTGAAACCATGATTAAATACGGTGGGTCTATAGTTGCAGGAAAGCCAATGATGAAATTAATTGGAATTGATTGCGGACCAACCAGATTACCATTGAAGAAGTTGTCAGAAAATGAGTTTTCAAAATTAAAAAATGAGCTGAACGAAGTAGGTTTTTTTAATTATTTATAAGTTATAAATGTTAAACTTTATTGATTACTCAATCATCTTAATTTATTTTTTAATATTATCATTTATTGGCTTTTATTTTTCAAAAAGGCAAAAATCAACCGACGATTATTTCAAAGGAGGAGGAAGAATTCCGTCTTGGGCTGCTGGAATAAGCATATTTGGAACAGCTCTAAGTCCAATCACATTTCTTGCTATTCCAGCTAAAACTTATTCAACTGACTGGTTATACTTTATATTTAATATCACGATCTTTTTAATAGCTCCAATTATAATATACTTATTTATTCCATTTTATAGAAAGCTTAAAATAAAAACAGCATATGAATATCTTGAAAAACGTTTTAAT
The DNA here is from genome assembly GCA_905381055.1 of uncultured Flavobacteriaceae bacterium. Lineage (GTDB taxonomy): Bacteria > Bacteroidota > Bacteroidia > Flavobacteriales > Flavobacteriaceae > TMED220. Next base: position 128,231 of record CAJPUR010000001.1, on the reverse strand, counting down.
GTTTATATAAGATTAATTGGTAGTATCTGTTTTATTATTTATCAGATTGGGAGAATTGGTGTTGTACTTTTTTTGCCCTCACTGGCATTAAATCTCATAATTGGTATTGATATATTTTTTTGTATTTCAATTATTGGCATTATAAGTCTAATTTATACTTTAATTGGAGGGATAGAAGCCGTTATTTGGACTGATGTAATGCAAGTAATAATTTTATTGACAGGTGTAATAATATCTATTTTTGCTATAATTTCTTCTATTGATGGAGGTATTATAAAAATAATTGAAATCGCTAAAATCGATGGAAAATTCAAAACTTTTGACTTCACTTTTTCTTTAAATGAACCAACTATTTGGGTAATGTTAATTGGAGGTGTATTTACAAATATTACAAGTTATGGGACTGATCAAACGATTGTTCAGAGATATTTGGTAACAAAAACTAAAGATGATGCAAAAAAAAGTGTTTGGATTAATGCAATAACTTCTATACCCGCCACATTTATTTTCTTTTTTGTTGGTACAGCACTTTATGTTTTTTTTAAACTAAATCCAAAAGAATTAAATGAAAATTTTATTTCAAATGATGCTATTTTCCCCTGGTATATCATCACTCAACTTCCAGAGGGAATATCAGGTATTTTAATTGCTGCCATTCTTGCTGCTGCCATGAGTAGTCTTAGTTCAAGTATGAATTCTGCATCATCATCTTATATTAATGATATTCATAAAAGATTTTTTGAAAAAAGATTAGCTAAATCTTTAAGAACTTCTAGGAAATCAACATTAATAATTGGTCTTATGGGTATCGTTTTTGCATTTTTTTTAATATCAAATGACTTAAAGTCATTATGGGATGAATTCAATAAAATATTAGGTTTAATTATTGGTGGTTTAGGAGGTGTATTTCTTCTTGGGTTTTTAACAAAAAAAGCAAATAGTTTTGGGGTTTTATTGGGATTAGTATTTAGTTTTATAATTCAATTTTTTATTGTTAAATATGAAGTCACACATTTAATCATGTATACCGCTACAGGAGTTATATCAAGCTTTGTACTTGGGTATTTTTTTAGTTTATTTAGATTTATGAAAAGTAAATAAGTATGCTAATTTATATTTTTTTTATTTCCCATCCAGGCTCATAGTCTCTGGACCATAATTTCATAGCCTGACTATCTTTTATTTTCCCTGTTTTATTATCAATATCGAAAGATTTATTGATTCTATAAGAAATATTAGCATAATGTGTAAGCTTTTGGCTTATAACACCTTGGTTTATAGGAGAGGTTAATTTTTCTTTACCCCTTATAGCATTAAAAAAGTTAATCGAATGTAAGGTTGACATATCACCTCCTCCACCCAAAGCAATACCTTGTTCTTTTGACTTTGAAGATATTTCTTTTATTAATTTTCCACCTAATGAAAATAATTTATATCCATTTCTGTCAATAAATACTGATCCTTTAGATCCATAAATAAAAGTTCCCCTTCCTACTCCATATTTTTGGTAACCATTTCTACTCTTTCCATCCCATAAAATTATTTTATTATTTGAAAAGTTAAATCTTGCATCCATAGAATCGTACATTTCCCAACCATCAGACTTATATTGGAACTTACCAGCATAAACACTAACATTTTTAGGATATTTAACATTTAAAGCCCACCTAGCAATATCAAGCTCATGTGTTGCATTATTTCCCATCTCGGCAGTTCCAAAATCCCAACCATACCAATGCCAGTTGTAGTCCCATGTATTAAATGTATATTTTCTTCTTGGTGATGGCCCTTGAAATAACTCCCAATCTAATCCATCAGGGGGACTTTGCACTTTCTGATTAGGAACTTTTCCTCGACCATTATGATAAAAAGCTATAGCCTGATAAGTATCACCTATTACCCCTTTATGTATATCACTAATAATTTGATTTGTTTCAAGTGAAGATCTTTGTTGATTACCCATCTGAACAATTTTATTATAGTGCTTTTGATAGGAAACTAAGAGTTCTCCTTCATTTAAATTATGACTACACGGTTTTTCTAAATAAACATGTTTACCTGAAGTCATTGCCATACAAGCCCCTGGAGCATGCCAGTGATCAGGTGTAGCCATATAAACTGCATCAACTCTTTTGTCATCAAATATTTTTCTAATATCATTCTCTAATTTTGGACTATGCGATGAAATTTTAGAAAAAATACCAGCAGCTTTTATCCTTTGACTTTTCATTACATCACACAAATAAGATAACTCTATATTATTATTTTTATCAGATATAGCTTTTGTAAAACCTGGCAATCTTCTGCCTAATCCCTGAATAGCGATATTAATTCTATCATTTGATCCTATAATTTTGTTGTAACTTTTAGCTGAAGAATTTGTAAAACTGGTTGAAACAAATGCGCCTAAAATTCCTGTTGAAGTCCTTTTAATAAAATTTCTCCTGTTTGATTTCATAAATAAATTTTAAATTAAAACTCTCTTATCTTAATATTTTTAAAAGATACTTTATCACCATGATCTTGTAAAAGAATATGACCTTCAGGAATAGTTCCGAAACCAGGCCATTTCGAATACTTACTATACTCAACTAAAGCTTTAAATGTCTGAGATAACCTATTGAATTCTAACATTTTAATGTTATCTAACCAATGTTCTACATGGCCTCCTTTAACAATTATTCTAGCGCGATGCCAGGTATTTGGTCTAACCTCTCTTTTACCTCTTTGCTCATTTAAATTTTCGGCCTCAATTAAGTCGTATAAGGAAGCAACTTTTCTATTTTTCTTAATTCCTTTTTTAAAGTCCTCCCACTTATTTGAATTAGGGTTATACTCTAATATTTTAAATTTTTTATTTGAATCGATGTGCATTCTATCGTCAAGGATTTGATATTCGAGGCCAATTGATGAACCTAAGCCTTTATTTGTTTCTGTGTTTACAAAATATTTAATCCCACTATTTGCCCCCTTAGTAATCATAAAATCTAATTCTAATTCAAAATCACTAAACTTTTTTATAGTAACAATATCTCCTCCATTTTCTGATTCTTTACCGTCAGAGGATAACACCGTTAATATACTATCTTTTATTTCCCATCCATTCTTTGGAAAATCATTTGTTTTAGCTCCTCTCCATCCATTAGTTGATTTTCCATCCCATAAAAACCTCCACCCCTTTGAGATTTCGTTTGGGGACAAATAATTATCTATATTATTTATTATTATAGCATTGGGACTATCCTTTAGCCTATTGTCATTCAAATTCTTTTCAAGGATTTTAATATTTCTCCATCTAATAACTTTACCTTCATCTCTTTTAGATTGTATGGAATGAATCTGTAAACCAATAAAACCATTTTTTGATGTGTTATCAATAAGGTTTGAACAATGGATACCATTTACCCAAGTTTTGATATTATCACCAATAGCCTCTACTCTAATTTTATTCCAAAATCCATTTTTAAAAGCATTTCTTCCCTTTTCATTTCTAGTAAGTGGATACAAAAATAAATCTCTTCTTGATTGATCATAGATACCTCCTGACCATGATCTAAACTCACTAGTATCAAGTTCGCATTGATAACCATATACTTGACCAGCTCTTAGATGGTTATCCCCATAAACCAAACTTCTAAATTGTACTCCAGAATTTAATCCAGGCGACACATAAACTTCAAACTCAAGGATAAAATCATTGAATTTCTCATTAGTAACAAGATAAGTGCTTAGAGAATTAAGTTTGGATATTCCAACAATTTCCCCATTATTTACCATAAAATTTGCTGTTCCTTGTAGGGAGGTCCATCCATTGAGATCTTTACCATTGAATAAGTAAGACCAATCAGACTCTTTAGATTTCATAGACGATAAAAGAAAGAAAACTAATAAAGGTATTGTGGAAGTAAAGAATATTTTTTTCATTTTTAAAAATTATTTTTGATTCTATTAATAATTAACAGGGTTTCATTTATAGTTTTAGATAATTTAGCATAATTTTCACTTTCAATTATATCTTTCGAAATAAGATTTGATCCAATTCCAACACAGATTGCACCTGAATTAAACCACTCTTTTAAATTTTCTTCTTCAGTTGTAACTCCACCAGTTGGCATAATTGAAGTCCATGGTTGCGGCCCTTTAATAGCTTTTATAAATTTTGGACCGTATATTTCTCCGGGAAATAATTTTATGATTTCACAACCTAACTCCTCTGCCTTACAAATTTCAGAAAGAGAACCACAACCTGCAGACCATAAAATTTTTCTTCTATTACAAATTAATGCAATATCTTCTCTTAATACAGGAGTAACTATAAAATCAGCTCCCATTTGAATATAATGTGAAGCAGAGCTAGAATCGGTAACTGAACCCACACCTAAAATCATCCCAGGTAATTTATCCAAGGAATACTTTTTTAATTCATTAAATATCTCAAAAGCAAAATCACCTCGGTTTGTAAACTCTAAGATTCTTGCACCTCCATCATAACAAGCCTTTAGAACATTTTTAGCAATATTAATATCGCTGTTGTAGAATAAAGGCATTAACCCCGTCTTGTGAATTATTGAAGCAACTTGTATTCTTGTATATTTTGACATAATTATATTTTTTATCTCGAAACCCTTCCGCTAGAATCTCCATCCATTAATTTTTCAACTTCTTCAATTGATACTAAATTTGAATCACCTTTAATAGTATGTTTTAAACAGGATGCAGCAACGGCAAAATCTAAAGCTTTTTGATTATTTTCATTATAATTTAATAACCCATATATCAATCCCCCCATAAAAGAGTCACCTCCTCCAACTCTATCAACAATATCTGTAATCTGATAAACATGACTTTTATACATTTTTTTACCATCATACATTATGCCTGCCCATGTATTATGTGAAGCTGATATTGAACCTCTTAGTGTTGTAATAACTTTTTTAGCTTTGGGGAACTTAGCCATCATTTGTTCACATACTGAATGAAAACTCTCAGCATTTACCTTAGAAACATCTTTATTAATATTAATTTTTAGAGGTTTAATACCAAAATGTTTTTCAGCATCTTCTTCGTTTCCTAAAATAACATCACAATATGATGTTAGTTCAGTCATTATCTTTTTAGATGAAACACCATAATTCCATAATTTAGAGCGAAAATTAAGGTCAGTTGATATAGTTAATCCTTTTTTTTGAGCAAATTTTATAGCTTCAAGACATACATCAGCAGCATTTTGTGAAATAGCAGGAGTTATTCCAGTCCAATGAAACCAATTTGCTCCCTTAAATACTTTTTCCCAATCTATCATTCCTTTTTTGATCTGAGAAATTGAAGAGTTTTCTCTATCATATATTACCTTGCTTGCCCTACTTACTGCACCAGTTTCAAGAAAATATATACCCAAACGATCACCCCCAAAAATAATTTGATCGACCCCAACATTCCTTTTACGCATTTCCATCAAAGCACACATACCAATGTCATTATCGGGTAATCTAGTAACAAAATCAACTGGAATACCAAAATTAGCTAACGAAACTGCCACATTAGACTCACCTCCTCCATAAACAACGTCAAAATTATTAGTTTGAGAAAACCTTAAATTACCAGGAGGACTCAATCTTAACATTATTTCACCAAAAGTTATTACTTTTCTCATTAAATTATTTTAATTTAAACACCACTATATGAACTAAAACCTCCGTCAATAGGTAAAACGACTCCAGTTATAAAACTCGAATCGTCACTGCACAAAAAATGTATTGCACCATTTAACTCATCAGGGGTTCCGAATCTCTTCATAGGAGTATTTCTTATTATATCATTCCCTCGGTTTGTCAAAGAACCGTCATTATTTAACAATAAAGATCTGTTTTGATTACCAATAAAAAACCCTGGAGCAATTGCATTTACCCTAACTTTCCCCTTAAATTTTAATGCCATTTCAACTGACATCCATTTTGTGAAATTTTCAATAGCAGATTTTGAGGCAGAGTAACCAACAACCCTTGTTATAACTCTATCAACAGCCATAGAAGAATAATTAATTATAACTCCTGATTTATTTTTTGACATAATCTCACCAAAAACAAGAGAGGGAATAACTGAACCGTGCAAATTAAGTTCATTTACTTTAGTAAAGTCAGTGATAGATAAATCAAAAATATTTTGGTCCTCACCAATTGTGGCTCCTTTTAAATTACCTCCAGCTGCATTCAGTAAAATATCAATTTTTTTATATTTTTTTATAATTTCTTTACTAACTTCAATTAATGATTTTTTTGAAAGTATATCGCAAGAAAAGCCAATAGCATCGCCACCACTAAAATTAATTTCATCAGCAACATTTTTAGCTTTACTTAAATCTCTACTTAAAATTATAATTTTAACTCCTGAACTTGATAAACTCAATGCGGCACTTTTACCTAAAACACCTGAACCTCCAGTTATAACTGCAACTTTGTTGTTTAAATCAAATTTTGGTCTCATAGATTAGGTTGGTTTTTTAAATTGATAAACATTTTAAAATTAATCATTTTTTATAAATCAAATAAACTCGGTAAAAAAAGACTTATAGATGGAAAAAATGTAACTAATAATAATGAAATAATCATTATAAAAAAGAAGGGCAATAATGGTTTAATAACTTTAGTGATTGTTGTTCCAGCAACTCCAACTCCAACAAAAAGAACTGAGCCAACTGGTGGAGTACACAATCCAATACATAAGTTTAATACTAATACAATTCCAAAATGAATTGGATCCATACCTAAGGAGGTGACTACTGGTAAAAAAATTGGAGTAAATATTAAAACTGCTGGAGTTATGTCCATAAAAATACCAACAAAAAGTAAAGTTAAATTTATCAAAAGCAGAATAATAATTTTATTATCACTAAGATTAATTAAAAAAGAACTTATGTCTTGTGGAATGTTTTCAAATGACAAAACCCACGACATACACATTGATGCTCCTATCAAAAGCATTACAACAGAGGTTGTTTTTATTGATTTTAAAATAACTTTCGGTAAACTTTCAATAGATATCTCTTTATATATAAAACTCAATATAAGGCTGTATAGTACTGCAATAGCAGATGCCTCTGTAGGTGTAAAGACTCCAATAATAATACCTCCCACTACTATAAAAAGTAACATCAAGCTAGGTAAAGCTCTTAAAAATTCTATTGAGACTTGATATAAACTATTTCTTTTCCCAACTTTATAATTGTTTTTTTTAGACCAAATTACGGCAACGATTAACAAGAATAAACCAGTAAGTATTCCTGGGATATATCCAGCTAAAAAAAGAGCAGTTACAGATACTCCACCACTAGCTAAAGAATAAACTATTAAAATATTACTTGGGGGTATAATTAGACCTGTTGTGGCTGAAGTTATATTAACAGCCGCACTAAATTCCTTAGAATAGCCCTCTTTTTCCATTTCAGAACCTAATATCCCTCCTACTGCAGAGGCAGATGCTAGAGCAGAACCAGCAATTGATCCCATTAACATTGCGGAAATTATATTAATCAAAGCAAGCCCTCCAGGAAAAGATCCAATAAATGATTTAGCAAAGGAAATAAGTTTTTTTGCAATCCCACCTGAACTCATTATTTGCCCAGATAAAATAAAAAAGGGAATTGCTAATAAAGTAAAACTATCAAATGCAGTTGCAATTCTTTGAGCTATTGTTGAAAAAGACGGTAGTAATGGAATACTAAACATTATCGTTAATAGTGACGAAATTGCTATCGACCAAGCTACAGGAACAGATATAAATAATAATATAATAAAACTGAAAATTAATATTAAAGCAGGTAAGAACTCCATTAAATTTTATTTAAAATATTTAAAACTTTGTAAAAAACAATCAAAAGACCTGTTAATGGTAAGATAAAATAAACATACGCTAGAGGAATTTGCAGAGCAGGCGATAATTGACCTAGCTTTAGCGTAATATATACTAACCTTGATCCACCAATTAAAAAACAAAAAAATGAAAAAAATATGATTAATACATCCGAGAAAAGATTAATTCTATTTTGTTTTTTTTTAGAAAACTTATCTTTAAATAAATCAATTGAAATATGAGCATTTTTACCTGAAACATAAGCTGCTCCAAGTAAACCGATCCAAATCATAAGATATCTTGTTAACTCCTCAGTATACGGACTTGGAGCATTTAAAATATATCTTGAAAAAACTTGCCATGTAACATTAATGACCATAATAGACATGATGCTTATAAGGATAAATTCAATTAAACGATCAACTTTTTCTTTAATTTTCATTTAGTCTGTTTTTCTAATCCTTTTGATTAAACTGTAAACCAAAGTATCTCCCTTAAATGCTTCAATAATTTGATTTGTTTTTTTTTGAAATAATTCTTTGCTAGGTTTTATAATCTTAACCCCAAAGTCAGTTATAGCTTTTAAGGATTCTTTCTCAGATTCTGACCATAATCTCCTTTGTTCAGTTACAGAAAGTGAAACTGATTCATTAAACCATTTTTTTTCCAATTGAGAAAAAGTATTCCAGCTATGAGTGCTAATTAAAAGCACATCAGGTAAGATTGTATGCTCATCCATTGTGTAAAATTTACAAACTTCATAATGCCTTGATAAGTAAAAACTTGGTAAATTATTTTCTGCACCATCTACTACACCTTGTTGTAATGAAGTATATAACTCACCAAAAGATATTGGAGTTGGAGATCCACCAAGTGACTTTACCATATCAAAAGCGATCTTACTCTCCATAACTCTTATCTTTAAACCGTTAAGATCACTTGGATTGTGAATTGGATTATCCTTAGTGTAAAAACTCCTTGATCCAGCATCATAAAAAGCTAAACCCTTAAGCCAGTATTTTTCAGTTCTTGATAAAATTTCTTTACCAATAGGACCATCCAATACTGAATAAGAATGATGTGAATCCCTAAATAAAAAAGGGAGTCCTAAAACTTTTGTTATTGGTGAAAAATTTTCAAGTGCCCCACTAGATACTTTAGTTATATCTAAACTTCCAATTTGCAAAAGTTCTAAACATTGTCTTTCAGTTCCTAATTGCTCATTAGGATAAATTTTTAATTTCATTTTCCCGTTTGATTTTTCATTTAAAATAGAGTCCATGAAAACAAAAGCTTTGTGAACAGAATGATTAGTATTCAGTCCATGACCTAATCTTATTATTCTTGTTTTATTGTTTTTTTGACAATTGATTGTCATAAAAAATATTAAAAAAAATATTATGAATCTCATTCTAGAGTTTTAAAGACTTCTCAGCATTATTAAAACAGATATCTTGGATAATTTTACCATAAAAATCTAAATCATTAGGAATTAATCCTTTTTTAATATCATTGCCAAAAATATTTGAAATAATTCTTCTAAAATACTCATGTCTTGGAAATGATAAAAAACTTCTGCTATCTGTTACCATACCAATAAATTTAGATATAACTCCAACACTAGAAAGGGAATTTATTTGCTTTTCAATACCATCTTTTTGATCCAAATACCACCATGCAGACCCATGGTGCATAGAAATATTTGAACTAGAAAAATTTCCTATCATAGATGCAAAAACCTCATTCATAGAGGGATTTAAATTATATACGATTGTATTTGTTAGCAGTCCATTAGAATTTAGCTTATTAAAAAAGCTTGACATTTTTTGTGCCTGAGAAAAATCACCGATTGAGTCACAACCTACATCAGGACCAATAGTATTAAATAGATTGGAATTATTATTCCTTATAGCACCTAAGTGAAATTGCTGAGTCCAACCTTTTTTAGCATATAAACAACAGAGATCATAAAGAATTGAGGACTTATACATTAAAGCCTCTTTTCTAGTTGGACTTATGCCACTAAGTTTATTAATAAATATTTTTTCAATATTTTCTTTTTTATAATCTTGGGCATATATATATTCAAATCCATGATCAGAGAGTCTGCAGCCATTATCATGAAAAAAATCTATTCTTTTTGACAATGAAAAAATTAATGATTCGTATGAATTAATACTAAAATTTGTCTTTTTTGAAAGACTACTTATGTAAGACAAAAATTTATCAGAAGTTATATTAAATATTAAATCAGGCCTAAAAGTTGGTAACATTTTCAATTTATTTTCATTTTTGGAAAACTGAATATGGTTTTTAAGATCATCAATAGGATCATCTGTAGTACAAAGAATTTTCACGTTTGATTCAATAATCAAATCTACAGGAGATTTTTTTTTAATAATTCTATTTGTTTCTAAATATATTTCATTTGCTGATGAGGGTTGAAGTATCTTATCAATATTAAAATATCTTTTTAACTCTAAATGAGTCCAATGAAAAATTGGATTTCTCGAGGATAAAGGAACTGCTTCTGACCATTTATTAAACTTAGTTTCATTTGATGCGTCTCCAGTTATAAAAGATTCATCAAAACCAAGAGATCTCATAACACGCCACTTGTAATGATCTCCATCAAGCCAAACTGAATTTATATTTGAGAATTTTTTGTTTTCGTATATTGCTTTTGGGGATAGATGATTATGATAATCAATTATAGGCATCTTTGATGCAAAATCAAAATATAAGATTTTAGAAAATTTATTTTCAAGAAGAAAATCTTCATTTATGAAAGAGTTAGTTGATTTAAGTTTCATTTTTAATTGAATTTACAATTCCTAGTTCTAGGCCCCTAATTTCAGCTAGTGCTTTTAATCTTCCAATAGCCGAATAACCAGGATTAATGTTTAATTTACCAATATCATCCAATATTTTGTTTCCATGATCAGGTCTCATAGGAATGCATTTATTACTTTTATTTTGACTTACTCGAGAAATTTGCTCATTAATTATTTTTTTTACAATTTCAAACATATTAACATCTCCCTCAAGATGGTTTGATTCTCGAAAATTACCATCAAAATCACTTATAATATTCCGTAAGTGAATAAAATGAATTCTTTTTGCAAATTTGTTAAAAATCAGATTGAGATCATTTTTTTTTGATACTCCCAAAGAGCCAGTACAAAAAGTTAATCCATTGTTAATATCAGGGATTTCCTTGAAGATACAATTAAGATCTCTTTCATTACTTACAACTCTTGGAAGAGAGAATATAGAAAATGGTGGGTCATCTGGATGAATACACATCATTATGTCATTTGATTTTGCATGAGGAATAATTAAATTTAAAAAATTTATCAAATTATCTTTAAATTTATTAGAGTCTATATTTTTATATTTTTTTATTTTTTTCTTAAATAAATCAATTGAATAGGTCTCTTCACTTCCAGGAAGTCCAGAAAGTATATTTTCAGTTAATTCAGATCTCTGTAACTGACTTAATTGATCGAAATACTTTTTAGCTTTTTGAATTTGATTTTTAGAATATTCTAAAAAAGCCTCTTTACGTTTTAAAATATACAGATCAAATGCCCTTATTGCATCAAAATTATATTCTAAAGAGAAGGAATTATCCTTATTTTTTAAATTTAAACTTGTCCTTGTCCAATCAAGTACTGGCATAAAATTATAGCAAATTGTATTTATACCACATAATGACAAATTTGTCATGCTCTGCTTATAATTTTCTATAAGCTTTAAATAATTACCTTCCATAGTTTTTATATCTTCATGAACAGGTAATGATTCAACAACATTCCACTTCAACCCATTATTTTCAATTTCATTTTTCCTTTTGTTTATTTGATCAACTGTCCAAACTTGTCCATTGGGTATATGGTGAAGAGCCGTAACTATCCCCTCGGCTCCAGTTTGTTTGATGTAGTCAAGTGGAATAGGGTCCTCCGGGCCATACCATCTCCAAGTTTTTTTCATTTTCGGAATCATTGATAAATAAATTAATTTATTTTATTTCCCTAAAATAGTAATTACAAAATTAATTATTGCTTGATTTAATCATAAGACTTTTTTGAAACTATAAATAGTTAATGTATTTTAGAATGAGAAAAAAGAAATAATGCATACCAATTTCAATTTTTTTTTAAAAAGTATTTATCAAATTTTAATTATTTCATTACTTCTTAGTTGTACGAATAATAATAATAATCCGTTACTAGAAGACTGGAAAGGTAATTATGATGGAACTCCAAATTTTGATTTATTAAAAGTCGAGTATATTGAAGAGGCAATGCTTACAGGTATTAAATCTCACCTTGATGATATCAAGAAAATTACATCTAACCCTAATCCACCAACTTTTAAAAATACAATTGAATCATACGAAGCTTCCGGAGAGTTATTAGATAGAATTTACCCTTATTATGGTATACTAAAATATAACTTATCAAGTAAAGAATTCAGAGAAATAGAAGGCAGACTGGCTCCAATAATAACAGATTATTCAACTCAGATAAGACAAAATGAAATTTTATTCAAAAAAATTAAATCCGTTTATGAGCAATCGAAAATAAATCAACTAGATTCGATAAAACAAAGGTTAGTAGAATTAATTTATAAAAGTTTCAAAATGAATGGCGCTGACCTTGATAAAGAAGCAAAAAAACGTTATGCTGAAATTAATTTAAAACTTTCAACACTTTACACTGACTTTTCAAATAACTTATTAAGTGACGAACAGAACTTTACAACTTATCTTGACAAAGATCAGCTTTCTGGGCTCTCAGAAGATTTTATTAAAGCCATTAAAGCTAAAGCTATAAGTGATGATAAGCCTGATAGTTATGCTATACCCAATACAAGGTCATTTATGGATCCTTTCTTAACTTTTTCATCAAATAGAGAGTTAAGAAAAATTGTATGGACAAATTATTATTCTAGAGGTAACAATAATAATGAATTTGATAATAAACTTATTTTGAAAGAAATACTAAAGCTCAGAAAAGAAAGAGTTAATCTACTAGGATTTGATAACTTTGGATCTTGGAGATTACAAGATAGAATGGCAAAAAAACCTGAAAATGCCATGAAACTTCTAGAAAACATTTGGCCATATGCTATAGAAAGAGTAAGAGAAGAAGTGATTGATATGCAAAAAATCTCTAATAACGATAATGTTACTATTAAACCCTGGGACTATAGATATTATGCTGAAAAAGTAAGACAAAAAAAATACAATCTAGACTCTGATGAGGTAAAACAATACTTACAATTAGATAAACTTATAGAAGCAATGTTCTATGTAGCTGAAAAAGTTTTTAATTATAAATTTACACCTACTAAGCCCGAAGAAATTGCTGTATTCCATAAAGATGTAAATGTTTGGAAAGTTGAAGACACAAATACTAATAAATTGATAGGATTATGGTACCTAGATCCTTATGCTCGAGAGGGTAAAAGATCTGGTGCATGGGCTACAACTTATAGAAGTTTTACTTCATTTAAAGGAGAAAAAAGTATTTTAGGTTCAAATAATTCCAATTTTATTAAACCTGCCAAAGGTGAATCTTCTCTTGTATCATGGGATGATGCAACCACATTATTTCATGAATTTGGACATGCCCTAAACTATTTTGCATCAAAATCAGTTTATCCAACTCTCAACGGGGGAGTAAGAGATTACATAGAATTTCAATCCCAATTACTTGAAAGATGGCTTTCAACAGATGAGGTGATTAACAAGTTTTTAATTCATCATAAAACTCAAAAGAGCATACCTATAGAACTTGTTCAAAAATTAAAAAATGCATCAAAATTTAATCAAGGTTTTGCCACTACCGAATATCTTGCATCTGCATTAATTGATTTAAAAATTCATGAAGCAGATCCAGAAACCATAGATATTGAAAAATTTGAATCTGAGACTCTAAAATCTTTAAATATGCCAGATGAATTAGTCATGAGACATAGAACAACTCAATTTGCTCATGTATTCTCTGGCGAAGGATATGCAACAGCATATTATGGATACATTTGGGCTGAGGTATTATCAGCTGATGCAACAGAGGTGTTTACAAGTTCGCCTGGAGGTTTTTATGATAAAGAATTATCGAAAAAACTTGTGGATTACTTATTCACACCTCAAAATTCAATTGACCCAGAAAAGGCATATATTCTTTTCCGGGGGAGGAAAGCAAATGCAGATGCATTAATGCGATCAAGAGGGTTTATTGATTAAATTATTAATTTATTGAGACCAAGATGTGGGTTTTCTGTCCCATCTATGTTTTTTTAATTCTTCAAATAATATATGATCAATTCCTTTTCCATCACTTGTAGATATATTTGAAATTACATTTTTCTTCTTTCTCATTCCTGGAATAATTGTTGAAACTTCTTTATTCATCAAAATGAATCTAAGAGCTACCTCAGCCATTGTTTTTTTTACAGGTATTAATGGCCTAATTTTATCGACTTTATTTACACTTGACTTTAAATTTTCTGGAACAAAATATGTAGATCTCCAATCATCTTTAGGAAAAACTGTATTCAAATTAATATTTCCAGTTAATGTTCCTTCATCGAAAGGGACTCTAGCAATTATACCTATATCTAATTCTTTGCAAATAGGGAACAATTTATCCTCAGGTGCTTGATCAAAAATATTATAAATAACCTGAACAGAGTCTATTAATCCAGTTTTTAGTGCTTTTATACCATTTTCTGGTTCCCATCTATTCATACTAATCCCAATTGCAGTTATCTTGCCAGAGTTTTTTAGATCATCTATAGAACGTTTCCATTCATCTATTTCTGACCAACTATCATCCCAAGTATGAAATTGTAAAAGATCTATTTTTTCAAGATCTAAATTTTTTAGTGTTTTTTCAGTATAATCTAAAATATGATTTCTTGGATAAGAATCAAAAAAAGAATATTCCGATTTTGCAGGCCATTTGAAGTTTTTGGGAGGCAATTTACTCGCAGAATACAATTTTTTATTTTGATGCCTCTTTAATAATTTTCCCAAAAGTTTTTCACTATGACCCTCTCCATAACCCCATGCAGTATCAAAAAAATTTACTCCTTTTTCAACTGCTAAGTCAAGTGATTTTGATGATTGTATATCATCTGAATTTGTCCAACCACCCATACCCCACATTCCATAACCAATCTCACCTAGTTTCCAATTTGTTTTTCCAAATCTTCTATATTTCATTAAATTATATTTTTATTTTAAATAATCTTGGAAATGAATTTTTATTTTCATTTTCTGAAGAAACCCAAAAAGTATTTTCATTTATTATTTTAACACCTTCCATTTGAGCTTTTGCTATTGGTATTAAATATTTTTTCGGCTCTAAAAGATCTATGTTTTCAATACTAAAATTATTTAATTCTATTAAAAACTGATTGTACGAAAAGTCATAACCAACAAGCATCATTAAATTTAAATCTTTATTATAATCAGCTCCTGTAATTAACCCTTCAACTTTTAAGCTCCCTCGCTTTTCAATAATATAATCTCCAGGTAATTTTTCAATTAAATAAATCTCAGTAGTTAGATCTTTTCTGTTTTTACTAAAAAGTAATAATTTATCATCATAACAAGTAATTCCCTCAGCATCGAATTCACCGGAAGGGTTTGGAGTAAAACTATTTTGAGTTTTATAACTAAAATTAATCTTACCATCAAGTTTATAATCACTTAATCTTACCTTTAAAATTGAAAGATTAGATCTCATACTATAATTATTTCCAATATCAGCGATGTAAATATATTTTTCGTCAATAGCTAAAGACTCCCAATCGTTATTATCAACATTTGGAATTTTAATTCTATCAAGGATTTCTCCCTTTTCATTGAACTCATATAAAATAGATTTTCCTCCTGAATCATTTATTGTAATTATATTAGATTTACTAAATTCAAGTCCAGAAGTTTCATAGATTTCTTTAGGAAGACTAATTTCCTCATATATTACTTGAGAAGTAAGTTTAAAACAAATAAGAAAAATAAACAAAATAAAAAACTGTTTCAATTGTAATATTTTTTAGCTAATATATTACAATTATATTTTTGAATTATTAAATAATTTCTATATTTAAAATTCATTACTAAAACAAACAACAATGACAAAATCATCTAGAAGATCTTTTATAAAATCTGCAAGTTTATTATCAACTGGATTAGCATTCATACCCTCACTCTTTGGAAACTCTCCAAATAACAGATTAAATATTGCTGTTATTGGAGTTGGAGGAAGGGGGAGAGCAAATTGGAGTCAAGTACCAAAGGAAAATATCGTAGCGATGTGTGATGTTGATCAAAAAAGGGCATCACGAGGATTCAGTAAATTTCCAAATGCTAAAAAATTTAAAGACTTTAGAGTAATGTTCGATAAAATGAGTAATGAAATTGATGCTGTAATTATATCTACCCCTGACCATACTCACTTTGCTGCAACAATGATAGCAATGGAACTTGGAAAACATGTTTATGTTGAAAAACCACTTGCTCATAATGTATGGGAGCTAAGAACAATGAAAAAAGCTGCAAAATACTATAAAATAGTGTCACAGATGGGTAACCAAGGTCACACTACTGAGGGAATTAGATTAATAAAAGAATGGTATGATGCAGGTATTTTAGGTGATGTAAAAGAAGTTCATGCTTGGCACGGGAAATTTAATTTTAAACCTAATTTTTATTGGACAAAACCTGAAAGTTTTCCCCCTCCAACTCATCCAATACCTGATCATTTAGATTGGGATTTATGGTTAGGGCCAGCAAAATACAGGAATTTTAATAGCGCTTATGCTCCACTTTCATGGAGAGGTTTTTATGATTTTGGTAATGGAATGCTTGGAGATTGGTCGTGTCATACCCTTGATGGTCCATTTTGGTCACTAGATTTGGGAATGCCAAAAACAGTCGAAGCTAACGTTCCAAATCCAATGACAAAGCATAGCTTTATTGCTGATGAATCAGTAACAACTTTTGAATTTGGCAGAAGAGGTGAAAAACCACCTGTAACTCTAAAATGGTATGAAGGAGGTGAAAAACCTAAAATTCGCCCTGAATGGGGAATTGATGAACTAAAAAATGGAGGAATGCTTATGATTGGAGATAAAAACACTTTACTAACTGGAGGAAGACCTGACAATCCAGTATTATTAATGGAGGAAGAAAAATGGAAAGATTTTTTAAAAAATGTACCTGAAAAAACAATTCCAAGGGTTGGAAACAATAAGCCTGTTGACGAGTGGATTGATGCAATTAAAAATGACACTTTACCTGGGTCTAATTTTGAATATTCTGCAGACTTAACGGAAATGGCCATAGTAGGATCCCTTGCACAAAGATTTGCAACAAAAATTGAGTATGATAGCGAAAAGATGAAAATTACAAATAATCCAAATATTGATAAATACATTAAAGAACCAGTTAGAGAGGGGTGGTCATTTGGAGAGGGCTTAGTTTAAAAAAATTAATTATTTGAAAAATATTTGTCTAAAAATAAGTATCTACTATCGTTTTCTGTTTTTGATGAATACGAGTTAACATCAATATTCATAACAGTTGGTTTTTTTGAATTTGGTTTTGATGCTTCCCAGTGTTCTAAATTATCTCCATTGGGATTACCATTTTTAACAAAGTTTAAAAAATAAGACTGCATTGTTTTAGAAACTTTATAATCTTCTTCAGTCCAAGAATATATATTTTTGGTTAGTTCAAGATTTCCAAGAGCATATTCAATTTCACAAGAATGACAGGCACCAGATGGTACTTGTCGTTTATTATTTTTAGGATCTTTTTTTTTAGTACCTCCAGCTAAACCAGCCTCCATAGATTTATCGACTAATGGTGGTCTAATTTTATGATACATGTATCTGTAAACATTGTTATTAGAATTTTTCCTATGTATGTCAAACCACTTCCAAGTTATATAACCCATCCATAAATCAGAGGACAAATCTCTTGCTAAAAGCTTAACATCTTTATCTGAGCTTGGTGAATAAAGTTTTAAAACTTCTTTGTGATTGTCAGGAAATCTTTTTTTGATTTTTTTTTCAAAATTCTGTACTGTAAATTCATCCATACCCATTATCATTGTAGGAGGAGTCTCAGCAGAATTCCATCCAACAAGAAGAGGTATTTGAGATTGCTTTTTATTTTGAAATATTTTCAAAGGTAAATCTGGCATGAAATAACCATCAATAACTAAGGGAAATCTAATATTTCTATTTTTATTATATAATTCATAAATTTCGCGTGTTGATAAATTTTTTAATTCTTTTAAAGAATTATATTTTGATTTATTAACTAGCCTTACACCAATTTTCTCGGCTTCATCAAGACTTACTCCTCTTGTTAATGAAGAACCACTTTCACCTATTGCACCAGATATTAGTGAAGATGACAATGGGGAAGCCATTTGTAAACTTACTGCAAAAGAACCTGCAGATTCACCAGCTATAGTTATTTTATTTGGATCTCCACCAAAAAAATGTATATTTTCACTAACCCATTTTATTGCCATGCTCTGATCTAAAAATCCATAATTACCAGAAGCATTATATGAAGATTCTTCACTTAATTCAGGATGAGCTAAAAAACCAAAAATATTTAACCTATAATTAGCAGTAACCATAATTATTCCATTTTTAGCCATGCTTTCACCATCATATCTATATTCAGACGCGTCTCCAGCCATATTCCCGCCTCCATAAAAATATAAAAGGACAGGTAACCCTTTAGTGTCAGATAATGAAGGAGTCCATATATTTAAATAAAGACAATCCTCACTTAATCCATTAGATCTTGACTTCATATCTCCAAAAATAAGAGGCTGCATAGGTCTTGGTCCAAATGTTTTAGTTATTCTAACACCATCCCAGTTTTTCATGGGCTCAGGTGCTTTCCATCTTAAATTACCTATCGGAGGAGAAGCGAATGGAACACCAAAATATGATTGTATTCCAGTATGCGTGTCATAATTTCCTTCAATAATTCCATTATTAATTTTAAGTTGAACTGGAAATGCATTTTTATTTTGAGCTGAAACTGAAAAGGTAAAAAAACATAAGATTAAATAAAGGTTTATGTATTTCATTTAACCTATTTTATATTTTTTAAAAACTTTAAACTTAACGGAACTTGAGTAAGGACCCTAGATGATTCGTCTTCTATAAACATATATTTAACTCCAATTTCACGTGCTTTTTTTACAATTTTTTCAATTTCAATTTGACCGGTACCTATAGTTACATTAGCCTCTACATCTTCCCTTCCACTATTATTTCCAACTAATCCTTTCCTCATATCCTTTAAATGCATCATAACAAATTTGTCAGGATATTTATCTAGTAACTTAAGAGGATCAGCTCCACCATGTTGTACCCAAAAAACATCCATTTCAAATAAGAAGTGTTTGGAGTTTTCAACCATATGATCAAATAGTGTTCCTGAATTATATTTAGAAAATTCATATCCATGAATATGATAAGTTAAAGTTATTCCATTTTGCTTTAAAATCTTTCCGGCATTATTAAAAATCTTAATAGCCTCGTTCATTTTATCAATATTAAAAACACCTTCATAAGGAATTGATCCACACATGAGATATTTTACATTGTATTTTTGTGCCTCGTTAATTATTTCATCTATTTTATCTCTTAAATTATCATATGAAGCACCAATCGCAACTGTTTTTATATTGTACTTATCAAGAAGGTTTATAAAACTCTCATCTGAAATACCATAAGAATCCCCTCCTTCAACAATACTAATCCCCCAATCACTTATCGTCTTTATTGTATTTTCAATACTTTCATTAAATTGGTTTCTTAAACTATAAAGTTGAAGACCTATCTCTTGAGAAAATAAATTGTTGGATGAAAAAATTATAAAAAAAACTAAAGTATACCCATATTTATTCTTCATTGTAAAGTTTTGGTTTTATTTAAAATTAATTTTTTTCATTTAAGTATCAAAAAAAATCTAAAAAAATTTAATTATTTTAATTTCAAAGCAAATCCATAAAAAGATCAAGTTTTTTCTTAAACAACAAAAATTTAAATTCTTTATAATATTCTAAATTTTTAGTTTTTGAAATTTTCTTATTTTTCAAAAAATCATTGCAATAATCTGAATAATGAACTGCAACTTGCTTTGGGTTATTGTCAACATGCCACCCTTTAATATCAATCATTGGAGAGAAGATAGCAAAGGTTGCTTTATTTAATCCTTTTGCAATGTGAATAGCACCACCCTCATTACCAATTACACCATCACAATGATTACAAATATTGATGAAATTATTGAGAGAGATGGGGACGAATCTTGAAATATTATTTTTTGTAGAAATATTAATAAACTTAATAAGTTTATTAATGATATTTTTTTGAAAAGGCATATAGTTTAAAATAAAATTATAATCACCTTTATCATTTATGAAATTTAATATTTTAGCCATCTCTTCAATTGGATAACTTTTAAAATAATTACTCCCTAGAGGAATAATCATTATGGTTTTTTTATTTTTTTTTAAATCTACAATTGCATCAAATTCTGACTTAGAATTTTGTTTATCAACAAACAACTTAGGAACTATTTTGAAATCAAATTTTTTGCCAACAATATCTTTAATAAATTCAATTCTATTTTTGATAGCTAAAGGAAGTTTTTTGTCTTGTTTAAAAAATCTTTTAGTCGTTTTATTGTATATAATACTGGAATAGTATTTGTAATATGAAATTTTAAAACTAGCTGTAGATAAAATAGAAATCAAATTACTTTCTAATTTCGAATATGCATCAATTAAATAATCATATTTTTTCTTTCTGATTTCCAATGCGAAATTGATTAATCCAATAAAATTATCAGAACACCCTTTTTTAAAAATAATTACTTTGTCAATATGTGGATTATTTTTCAAAACATCTGTTGTGAAGTCATTAACAATAATATCAATTTCACATCTTGGATTCCAAGATTTCAAATTTTCACATAAAACAGAACTCATTAAAACATCTCCAATAAATTTTTGTTGAATAATTAAAATTTTCATTAGTTTTATTTTAATTGAAAAGCCATGAACTTCTTAATTCCTTTTGAAATTTAGATGGAGATGAAATTTCAAATATATTCTTAGCTTTCATAAATGTTTTTTTCGATTTCGTTTTAATTATAATATCTAATCCCTCTCTTTCAATAACTATACTTACTTCTTCTCCCTCATTCCATTGATACATTTTAGTTAAAATTAAATTTATATTTTTTAGAGAAACTTCTTCACCTTTAAAACTTTTAAATAAATCATTTGGTCTTACCCCTTGATCGGCCCAAAATGAATTGTTATTAACATTTGATTTAAAATATATTTTATCTGTTTCTCTATCAGCTCTGAAAATTAATTCACCGTCAGATTGGATGTAAGTGGTTTCAACATTGTCATCTTTTAATTCTAATCCAAGTAATTCAAAAAACTCATTATAATTTATAGGTGTTTCTCCTACTATGTGATCTTTAATAAATTTTCCAATTGATGGGAAAGTCATGGATTCAATTTCATTAAATAACTGATCATCATCAAATGGTTTTTGTTTTCCATATTTATTTGATAATTCTTTCATTAGCCACAAAATACCTCTTCCCCCATTAGTTTCTTTTCTGATTAAAATATCTATACACATTCCAATTAATGCCCCTTTAAGGTATACATTATAATAATTATCAGAATAAGGTTTATCTAATATATTTTCACTCATTTTTGAAAAACTCATTGAGTCGTTATATCTCATTGAAGCTCTTATCTTGTTCATTATCTCATTATAAAATTCCTCTTTGTCAACTAGACCTTGATTGACTTGGAAGTGCTGAGCAAAATATTCTGTTACACCCTCGTACATCCATAAATGCTTTGAAAATGTAGGATTATTGTAATTAAAAAAATGAATATCTTCTGAATGAATTGATAATGGAGTCAAAATATGAAAAAACTCATGTGCAACCACATCAACAATCGATTCTGATAAACTTTCGTATGAGGAAGCTTCAGATAAAACAACAACAGTTGAAGTATGGTGTTCCAGAGCACCTAACCCAACAGGGGATGTATCAGAAAGCTCAGATAAATATAAAAAGATGTCATATCTCTTGGTTGAGTCTATTGATCCTAAATACTTTTTTTGAGCTTGCATCATGAGCTCAATTAATTCTTTCAACGATTTTGCAGAATGAACATTGTTAGGAGAATATAAACTTAAAACAATCTTTATATCACCAACCATGAATTCTTCAACATCTAATTTTCCATACATCATTGGATTATCAGTAATGTCAAAATATCTATTTGCGAAATAATTTGTTATTAAATTTATCTCGTCTTTATCATAATATTCAGATATTTTTGGAATAGCTGATGATCTAATAAATTTCTTATCAGCAATTATTTTTAATCTGTATGAATTATTCAATAAATCATCAAAATATCCAATAAAGCCGTGAAGATTTAACATTAAGTTATCTTCTTCAATATTTGTACCTGCTGGAGAAAAGGGTGTAGCCCTATCGGTATTTTCAATATCAAATGTATCTTCAACTTGATAAGAGATTTTATCTAGTCTTTTACCTTCATAAATAATCCATGAGTTTTTATCAATTTTTAAACTTTTTATAATGTTTCCATTATAGTCATGGGCTTTAAAATCATATATGTAATCACCAAAATTACTTACCTCATATGTTCCTTGAATTACTTTTGGTAACCTATAGATTACTGTATCTTTTTGAAATTCTCCTGGATCAATTTCCACTGGAACTCTATCATTTTGAATTTTATTTAATAATAAGGTGGTTAAAATTGGAGAGCTTATAGCAAAGTTTTTAGAGCTAAGGCTTCTAGTAGAACTGCATGATAACAGAAACAGAATTAAAAAAAAAGCAGAAATTGTTTTTTTCATTTAAAAATAATCGATCTATAAATTTTTTAATTTATAAATTTAAATTATTGAAACTTAAAATTGTAAGAAATTGAAACAAATACACTATTAACTACTGATAAATTAAATGATCCAAGAGGGCTTTTACCAAAAAAATTTCCAAATTGAGAACCATTTTTTTCGGTATAGTAGCGGTTTAGTGGATTTTTTGCCCCATAAAGATTATAAATGGTTAAAGTCCAATCACCTCTCCATCGATCGTAGTCATCTTTATTATATGCTACTTTCCATGAAAAATCTAATCTATGATAAAATGGAAGCCTTGCATTATTTCTCTCTAAAAAAATTGGGACTGATTTATCATTGATTTCAAAAACTCCATTAGCAACTGTGTAGGGTCTTCCTGATTGAGCAGTAAAATTAAAACTCCAGGTATTAAACTTATCGGTTTCAAAATTTATTGTCCCATTAAATGTATGAGGTCTATCAAATTCAGAATCATACCATTGGTTACTATTTATGGTTTCACTAATTATTTTACCATCCGATTTCAAAAGGCTTTTGGCCCAAGTATAATTCATCCAACCATTAATTCTACCTGAAGGTTTTCTAAGACTAAATTCTATACCATATGCTCTGCCATCAATTTGAATAACATCATTTTCAAGATATTGTTCGAGAAAAAAATCAGCACCAGGCTTGTAAGTTAAATTATTTTGAGTTGATCTATAGTATCCTTCAATAGAAAATTCAAATTTTGAGTTTAAATTTTTAAATAAACCTAAACCATAAGTGTTATTTGACTGAGGTAAAATAAATGGATCAGATGTTTTCCATCTAGATGTTGGAAGCGGTGTGGTTGTGTTATAAATATTCTGAATGTACTGGTTTATTTTAGCATAACTAATTTTAATTGAGCTATCATCGCTTAATTTTAAACTAGCTCCTAATCTTGGTTCTATTCCACTATAACTTTGAACTTTTTCTCCATCAATATACTCTTGATTGCTAATGATTAAACCATCATTATCATATTGATTTTCTGTGTAAGGACCATTCAAGTAAAAATTTGTATATCTCAACCCAAGGGATAATGATATTTTTTCCGTAGGATTAAAATTAAAATTAGAATATCCTGATAATTCATAACTAATTTCATTATTTAGATTAACTGGGTTTATACTATTACCATTTCCAGGATCTAGAGAACCAGGATTAATATTGTATCTATTAGCTTGAATTCCAATGTAATAGTCTAATTTTTCATTAACTTTTTTTGAGTACTCAGAATTGATTTTTGAGAAGTTTATTTGAGATTGGAAAGTGATTGTATTATTGGCTTCACTTTCTTTAAACAATGTTTTCGGACTATATTTACTATTTACTAAAGTTGTTTTAATAAATGCCTTTTCAGAAATACTTCGAATCCAACTTAATGTCTGATTAAAAGTGCTAAAATCATAACTATTATCAGAAGAACTAATATTTTCAATGTTTGTAATTAAATCTAATTTATAAAAATCCGTAGTATAAAAATGTGTGAAACTAATTTGATCGTTTTCAGAAGGTAAATACAATAATTTAATGGTATTATCAATAAAATTAGCTTTAGTATTTTCTAGCTTTTTAGAAAACATAGGGAATAAAAAATCAGTAAAACCAGCTCTTCCACCAGCTATCATTAATAGTTTGTCTTTTATAATTGGAGTTGTAACTGTTAATCTACTAGATACTAGTCCAACTCCTCCCTCTAATTTAAGTTTATCTGTGTATGGGTTTTTCACCTTAATATCTAGAACTGAAGCCATTCTTCCACCAAACTTGGAGGGAATATTAGCTTGATACATATCGACTCCTGAAATCACATCAGGAGTAAAAACTGAAAAAAGACCAAAAAGATGAGTTGGATTAAAGACAGGTGCTTGGTCATAAAGCATTAAATTTTGATCCAAAGAACCTCCTCTTACAGATATTCCATTACTGACATCCCCGGCATTATTGACACCTGCTAGAAGAGTCATACCTCTTAAAACGTCAAATTCACCAAGTCCTGAAGGTATTTTAATTAGATCTCTAGTTGCTAGTTTAAAAACACCCATTTGAGGGCTTTCAACATTGTCATTTAAATTTATTGCATTAACTATAACTTCTGAAAGCTCTTCTTTAGATTCTTCCATCAGAATTTCTAACTTTAAATCATTATTCAAATAAATAGATTTTTTTATTTCAGAAAAACCAAGGTATGAAACGGTTAAATCGTATTCACCCTCATACATTTCAATAAAATAATTTCCATTTTTATCAGTAATACCTCCTGAATTAATCTGATCAATAATAATAGTTACATCTCTTAATGGAATATTATCCTCGGAATTGGATACATTAATTTGAAGTTTATAGATATTTTGTAAAGTTGAATTATTTTGAGAGTAACTGAAAGAAAAACATAATAATACTAAAAATAAAAAATGATATTTGAAAGAACTATATTTCATTTAATTCTGATTAAAGTTATACCAACCTTCAGGCACAATAGATGTTCTGAATCTAGATTCTTGACAAGGTGCAAAAAAAGTTAATGGTTCAGGTAAAGGCATTTCATAGATTTCAGGATCTAATCTCTGACGACCATAAGCAGAGTTATTACTTACTGCCTGATCTCCAAATTCTGTGCGATTTTGAAAAATAGAAATATTAGATTCACTAGCTACAGTAATTCTCCCCAAGACAAATTCACTAAAATCATTTGGGTTATATAAATTCCCAACAAGTGCTGTTGGAAGTGGTGCGTTTAAACTTGATGAGTTTTCAGAAACATCTTTTAGAGTTTTAAAATAGTTGTAAGCTGATTTAGTAATATTAAATTGTTGTACAGTAAGAAAAAAGGGATTTACAGAAAGTAGTGGAACATTACCAATTTCATAAGATTCAACATTTAGTCCATTAGAGAATTCATCAGAAAAAATTTTGGTTTGATCATTATAATCAATATCCCAGCAAGGAATATCACAGCCATAAGTAAAGTCTCTATTAGCAAGATAATATGCAGACTGAAACCTTTGATAGGGGGGGAAATCTAAAACCAAACATTCACCATTTCTGTATACACCGTTTGGACAGGTTAAACAAGTTATTGTTTCTTCATATACTCTGAAACGATGGAAATAATAGTTTTCTTGATCTAAAGGATCTTCAAAATTTACAAATATTTTATGACCAGATATACTTTGGTCTGATCCAGATGGAGTAGTAAAAGTTGTAACATTATTTTTAAAAACTGCTTTGGCAGAATTAACTTCAACATTAAAAGGAGCAATTTCAGGAAAAGATTTGTAATTTTTTCCACTGGGTAAAACAATATTTAATTCCCATTTTTCACCAGAATTAATTTTAAAATTCTCATCTGGTAAATAAACACCTTCTATTTCTTTTAGTAAAACTGATTTACCAGTAATTGAGTTTATAAAACTGACTTGACAACCTTCAATTGGAAATGTTTTGTATATTCCAAATTCAAGTTTAGATTTTTTTACAGAAACATAAGAACCTTTAGGTTTGTCAGTTATAAATCCATCAATAAAGATCAAATCTTCAGCAAATTGAAATTCAGGAACTGTAGGATCAATACATTTTTGAAACAAAATTAAAATTATTAAAAAGTAAAATAAATTAATAGCTTTAAAAATGTATTTGAAAAAAACCATATTTTAGTAAAATATTAAATCAAAGTAAATGTATGTTATTGTAAGTCAATAAACAATATATATATTAGATATTTATGGTTAAAAACAAACATTTCTTAATCCTGCTAACATTAGTCTCTTTAATTGCAAAGTCCCAGGAGACAATTTATCTACCATTTAACAATGATGGTCTAGATTATATTGGAGAGGAATTGATCAGTAAAGGCAAAGATGGTATTGTTAGAGTTTCTAATATTTCTGAACCCACTCTTAAAGTTTACAACGATATAAATTCAAAGACACTTAAAAAAGCTGTGGTAATTTGTCCAGGTGGGGGAATGTGGATAAATGCAATGGATCATGAAGGTATAAAGGTTGCTGATGAATTGAACAAAAATGGTATTTCTGCTTTTGTTTTAAAATATAGATTGGTTCCATCAATCAATAAAAATTCAGAGGATAAAAATAACTATTTGCAAAAAAAACAACTAAGTTATGCATATAAAGACGCATTAAATGCAATTGAATATTTAAGAGAAAATTCGGTTAAATATGGAATTGATCCTAACAAAATTGGATTAATGGGATTTTCTGCAGGAGGCGCTGTTACAATGGAAGCAACTTACAAATCAAATCCTAAAAATAAACCTAATTTTATTGCACCAATTTATCCTTACATGTATAGAGTTGATAAACAAATCCCCCCTGACTATGGCCCTCCCCTTTTTATTGTCTGTGCAAATAATGATCCACTAGATATTGCCAGTAAATCAGTTGACTTATACCTTGATTGGATTAAATATAAATTTAGTGCAGAAATTCATATGTTTTCAGAGGGTGGACATGGGTTTGGAACTATTAAAAAAGGCTTTCCAATTGACTCATGGTTGGAAAATATGATACAATGGATTATATTTAATAATAAAAACTAAACTAAAATGAAATCAAATAGAAGAAACTTTTTAACTTCAGCGGTATTAATTTCGACAGGTTCTTTAATTCCAAAAATTGGATTCAGTTCCACATTTAAAAAGAATAATTTAAATTCTGATTCTAAAGTAACAATAGGTACAATAACATACTCTTACAGATCACTACCAAGTCACTTATACAGCATTATTGGTTACTGTTTGGATTCTGGTATTAATGCTGTGGAGCTAATGGCAGGTAATGTTGAAAGTTTTTTAGGTATGCCCAGATCCAAATCAAAACGAAAAGAATGGATTGAAAATATACCATTAGATGGATTTAAAAAAGTAAGGGAAATTCTTGATACTGCTGGAATTTCTGTTTATGCATATAAACCCTCAATAATTTCTGATTTAAATGCCACTGATAAAGAAATTGATATGACTCTTAAGGCAGCTAGTATTTTAGGAGCAAACTCTGTTACTCTTGAAATAAGAGATGGTGTTCAATATAAAATTGATGATGTAAAAAAATACGATGCTCATACAAAAAGACTTGGTGATTTAGGAGAGAAAAATAATATATACATAGGATATCATAATCATACTCAAGGTAAGGATGACTTGTGGGATAAAGTTTTGGATCAATCTCAATTTAATTCAATTAACCTTGATATAGGTCATTATATAGCTAGAGGAAGAGGGAATACATCAAGCTCTTTGCTTAGATTTATAAGAAAAAATCATTCTAGAATTTCAAGTTTTCACGTTAAAGACAGACAAACTCCTCAGAATGGAGCATATAACAAACCATTTGGTCAAGGAGACACACCAATTCTTGAAATAGTAGAGCTCATTGAAAAAAAAGGATATAACATTCCTTTATCAATAGAATTAGAATATGTTTATTCAAAAAGATCAAATCCTGTTAGAGAAGTAGGAAAATGTGTCGAGTACTGTAAAAAAGGATTAGAAATTTCTAGAAGACTTTAAAAATCATCAACACTTTGATAAGCTTTTATTAAAGCTAATTCCCCTTCTTTTCCTTTAATAGAATTTCCATGTTCCATTCCTAAAACTCCTGTAAACCCTTTTTCTTTTATAAATTTAAAAATATTCTTATAATTGATTTCACCAGTAGTTGGTTCATTCCTTCCTGGATTATCACCTATTTGAAAATAACCAATTTCATCCCAACATTTTTCAATATTTGGAATGATATTCCCTTCTTGTATTTGTTGATGATAAATATCAAATAAAATTTTACATGAAGGAGAATTGATAGATTTACAAATTGAATAAGCTTGGGGACTCTCCGTTAAGAAAAGTCCAGGATGATTTCTAAAATTTAAGGGTTCTAAAACCATTACTATACCATGTGGTTCTAGTATTTCAGATGCTTTTTTTAAAGTTTCTATAACATTAGCAGTTTGATAACTATGATTAATTCTCAAGTCAACAAATCCAGGAACAACCGTAATCCATTTAGCATTAACACGTTTAGCAACGTCAACTGAATTAGTTATTTCAGATAAAAATTTATCTACATATTCCTTTTCTCCTGATGTTAGAGTAGGTTTATTCCAATAAATTTCATGTGCTACAAATACCCCCATAACTAAATTCCTTTTTTTCATCACTGATGCCATTTTATTTTGTAAAGAAACTGATCTTTTCCGCATATTATTATCTTCAAAAGCAGTGAAACCCAGATCAGCAATAAAATTTAACTGATCAATTGGATCAGAACCTGCATGATTTTTAAACATTCCAAGATGCGGAGCATAATTTAATTTGTAATTATAACTTTCATTTTTACCTGAGTTCATTGAAAATAAATTAGCCATTGGAACCGCAGTTACAACTGCAGATAAACCATTTATAAATGACCTTCTATTCATCTTTAGAAAATTTTAGTTACTCCAGGTGTTGGTATTGGATACCTACCATTAGAATCAGGAATAGTTGGAGGTTGATCTGACCAAGAAACTGACTCAGGCATGATTTGTTGTTTAGATTTTAAAGCATCATCTAATGTTATAATCTTTCCTGAATAAGTTGCCATCCTACCCATAATTGCAGTTAATGTAGATTTAGCTCCATTTTCAGTATCAGAAATCACTTCATTGTTTCTTATTGATGCAAAAAGTCTATCATGTTCAAATTGATATGGATCAGGCTCATTTAGACCTTTACCCTTATATTTAAATGATAAATCTCCATTTGCATTTTTAATTTCAGCTTTACCCGTAATTAAAGAACCTTTTGTTCCTTGAAAATATTCATCAACTCTTCTCATAGTACCTTTTTGATGTCTACACTGACTTGCAACAACTGCACCTGAAGGGTAAGTATATTCAACAAAGTGATGATCAAATATTTCTCCGTGATCCAATCCATTTCTAACCTGTCTTCCCCCCATACCTTGTGCAGATGTGGGATACTCACCAATAAACCAATTAGCCACATCAATATTATGAATATGTTGTTCTAAAATGTGATCACCACAAAGCCAGTTAAAATAATACCAGTTTCTCATTTGATATTCCATCTCAGATTGCCCAGAAACTCTTTTTCTAGTCCAAACACCAGGGCTATTCCAGTAAACTTGACCAGAAATAATTCTACCAATTTCTCCAGAATCAATTTTTGACTTTAAATTAATATATTTATTTTGATAATGCCTCTGAAGACCAACCACAACATTTAATTTTTTTTCATTAGCTATCTTAGCCATCTCTAAAACCTTATTAATGCCAGGAACATCTACAGCTAACGGTTTTTCCATAAAAACATGCTTACCAGCATTTACAGCATATTCAAAATGATAAGGTCTAAATCCAGGTGGTGTTGCCAAGATAACAACATCAACTTTATCTATTACACTTTTATATGCATCAAAACCTACAAATTTATTTGAATCCTTAATTCTTATTCTTTTTAAAGATTTCGGGTTATAATTTTCCATTGCTTTTTTAACACTCTTTAAAGTATTCTCAAGTCTGTCCATAAAAGCGTCACCCATGGCTACCAATTCAGTATTTGGATCAGCTTTAAGAGCCTGAACAGTTGCACCTGCTCCTCTTCCTCCACATCCAATAACTCCAATTTTTAATTTTCTTTCATTATTTACATTTGCCATTGCTTCAACTGATAAAGGAATACTTATGGCTCCTCCAGTAATTAAAGCAGATTTTTTAATAAAGCTTCTTCTTGAGAAATCTTTAATTTTATTTGATTTATTTTCTTTCATTTTATTTTATTTTTAATTTAAGATGGATTGATCCAATATTTTTTTCTTTCTTCTTCACTGGGCAATTCTTTGGGCCTTACAATTCTAAAACCAACAAATGGTGCATCAGTGTGCCACCATAAGCTTTTTGGAATTTGTGGGTCCCTTTTTTTCCATTTTGAATTAGAGGCAGTCCTTGCAGACGACCTTAATTTATCAGGATTATCTATCCATGATCCCCCTCTAACAACTCTTGGGTATTCTTTAACAGCTATTTCATGAGGATCTTTTGAAACTCCTTTTCTCTTAAAATATGCCGCTGGTATATATTGATCTAGAGTCCATTCAGAAACATTACCATGCATATCATAAATTCCCCAGGGATTAGGTTTTTTTGTACCAACTTTTTGATATTTTTCTCCACTATTTTCAGAAAACCATGCATATTCATTTAACAAACCTACATCATCTCCAAATGAAAATTTTGAATTAGTGCCTGCCTTACATGCATATTCCCATTCAGCTTCAGTCGGAAGTCTATAATAATTCCCTGTAATTGCTGACAACCATTCACAAAACTTAGATGCTGCCAATTGTGTCATGCATATTGCAGGAAACCCCTCTGAACCCATTCCAAAAGTCATATCAGTATAAGGAGTAGTGGCTCCACTTATAGCATCAACATCAATTGAAATTTCATCAGATTTATTATTATTTACAATGTCATCAATTGATCTTTGAACAAAAAGTTCATATAATTCCCATGTCACTTCATAGGCT
Organism: uncultured Flavobacteriaceae bacterium; assembly: GCA_905381055.1. Classification (GTDB taxonomy): domain Bacteria; phylum Bacteroidota; class Bacteroidia; order Flavobacteriales; family Flavobacteriaceae; genus TMED220. Next base: position 96,819 of record CAJPUR010000001.1, on the reverse strand, counting down.
CCAATCCAAAAAGAAGAAACTTCAACTCTGTTGACTGGCCCTTCATCAATAAATCTTCCAACTTCATTTTTTAGACTTCCCATTTGAAATATACCTCCATTTACTGGAATCATTTTAAATGAGTATTCTGTACCATTAATGTTTTCATTATATGAAACAAAAGAATCTTGACTAATTGTAAAGTTCATATTTATAATAAATACTGCAATTAAATTTCTAACTTTCATTTAACATAAAAAATTTTATACAATATAAATTAAAAAAATAAAAAATCAGTTTTGTATTGACCAATTATCTACAGGAATTTCTTTTCCTTTAACCTTAATTGGTTCCCTTTTAGTAAATCCATCTTTTATTTTTAAATTTTCATAAACAGACTTAGAGATAGAAATTTCACCACCTTTAGCACTAGAGCATAATCTTGCGGCTAAATTGACATTGTCACCAATAACAGTGTAATTCATTTGTTGTTTAGATCCAATATTTCCAGAAACAACCTTTCCAAAATTAATTCCGATACCAATATTTAGTTCAGGTAAACCTTCAAGCTTCATTTTTTTATTAAAATCTTTTAATGAATCTAACATTGAAATAGCTGAATCAACAGCATTCTGACAGTCATTTTCAGCTTTAATTGGAACACCATATAAAACCATTAATTCATCTCCTATAATTTTATCTAAAGTTCCAGAATACTTAAATATAACATCGATCATTGATTGAAAATAATTATTAAGAACGTAAACAACTTTAGGAGCATCCATTTTTTCAGATAATGAAGTAAATCCTCTAATATCAGCAAACATTACACAAACTTCTTCTTCTTTACCTCCCAATTCGAGTGAATTTTCATTTTTTAAAAGTTCATCTACAATATTTTCAGAGACATATTTTTTAAAAGTTGACTTAACCTTATTTATACCTGATAAATCCTCAAATGACAATACAACACCTGAGTTCTGGTTGTTTTCGTCAAAAACGGGAGAAATAGTTAAGTTAATTTGATGAGATTTATTATTTAAATCTAGAATCTCAAAATTATTTTCAAAAATTATTTCCTTTTCTGACTCAGTCTTTTCAATTAATTTAATTAAGTTGACATTTCCCTCAAATACAATGAAGTAATGATTACCAATAATTAAATCTTTATTGAAACCAAATACTTTAGTTGCAGATAAATTTGTATAATCAATTTCTCCTAAAACATCAATTTTAATTATTCCTGTTGAAATTGAAGACATTATATTGTCTATTGATTTTTTAGATTCCGTTAATGACTCCAACAAAAGGATATTATCAAAGGACAAACTGATTTTTTTAGTTATGTTATCGAATAACCTTAAATCAAAATTATCAAACATTGATGATCCATCTCTTGATTCTTTATCATAAGCAATTATTGCCCCATGAAGAATATTTTGACTTAAAATGGGACTTGCCATACAATTTAATTCAGAAAATTTAGAAAGTATAAAGTCATCGGTATTATTTATAATAAGTGATGATTTAGAATTTTTTAAATCATTTAAGATACCTTTAGTATCCCTTATCATCTTTTTATTTAATTCATCAGAATCAATCCCAATCGAAGCAATTAGTTCATATGAACTTGATTTAGTATTTTTTAATAGAATTATAGCCTTAGAGGCATTTAATGTTGATATAACATATAATAATATATCTTGATATAAATCATTTGAATTAGTATTGTAAGAATTTAAAAGCTCAGTGATATTAAAAATAGATTCTATCTCCAATAATTTATTTTGTAATGTCAATGTCTTATTTTTAAGCTTTGATTCCATATGGAATTGTCTTATGATTCCATCAAAATAATAGCTTAAAAATTGTAATATGTTTAAAAGTTTTTCCTCACTCTCGTTTTTTGAATTTAAGTATAAAAAACCTACGGGTTTTTTAAAAAAATACATTATAGAACAAACCCCATTTTTTTGAAAATTGAATCCGTCAAGTTCATTAAGATATAATAAATCTTTTTCGCTAAGAATTTTAAAAGTTTCCTCACCAAAAAGATTTTGGAAATCAATTTTCTTAATGAAAGTCTGATCTTGTATTTCAAATCTCTCAGAAAAAACACTTGAAGAACAAAACAACTTGAAAGAAAAATCATTTTGTTTAAAAAAAAAGGAAAGGGAGATAATCTTAGCCTTAAGTGACTTTTTTTTTTTTAAAACGTTGTAAACTTCTGATAAATCAGACATTTAACTTAATGCTTCTAAAGCTTCTTTTTGGGAACTAAAAGTTTTACAATATTTTGTTAGTCCCATAATATTGAATGTTTTTTCAATAATTGGAGCTAATTCACAAAAAGCTAAATCACCGTCAACTTCTTGAAGACTTTCAATAACTTCAATGATTATTGAAGCCCCAATACTATTAACAATATTAGACTGGCTTAAATTAAACAAAAAACTAGTTGTGCCTTTATCAACAAATTCATTACAGACTTTTTGAATTTCCTCGCCTAAATCTTTATTAAGATAGCCTTGAGTAGATATTATAACAAGTCCGTTTGCTTCTTCTACGTTTAAAATTTTACTCATTATTTTTCTTTATTTTTTACCATAGTTAATGTTGTACCAGAAGAATCAGAGGTAAAATGAACATAATCCATTAACTCTTTGATAAGCATTATTCCCCAACCTCTTTTTCTCTCGGTAGTATTCAGTTTATTGTCAATATCTGGAATTGCTACTTGAGTGGCATCAAAACCAACTCCTTGGTCAATTACTTTTACTGTTAAGTTGTCCTCTGAAATTATAAAGTGAATAAAAATTTCTTCTTTTGAATTTGAATGTTCAAATGCATTAATACAAGCTTCTATAATTGCCATAGAAATTTCTCCAGCTTTTTCTTCGGAAAGAGCCATATGCTTAGATACAACTTCGGCAGTTTGAGTAGCAATAAGCTCCATGTTTTTTAATATGGGCAACTTCAATTCTACACTCGGATTTTTACTCATAGTTCTGTTTATTTTATTAAATATTATATAATAATAAACATTTTATTTGAATTTGTTTGAAAAGTAAACTAAAAATTCAAGATACAAATTAATTTTAAAAAAATGAATTATCAATATTTTTTACTAAAAAAAATTCACAGATTCAAAAAATACAAATCTTTTTTATAAAATTTAAAATATAAAATTTCAATTGTAATTATTTTATTTCAAGTAAATTGATATTTTTGTATTTTGAAAATAAATGATATGTCAAATACAACAAAAGCTTTAATAGCTTCTTTATTCTTTTTATTGATATCTTCTTGTGATAACATTTCTAATGAAAAGTCCTCGAATCAAGAAAATGTTAAAACGCTAACTGGCTATTATGAAAGAGCTGGTACGATACAATATGTAAATAATGTAGCTGTTGATACTGTTTCAACTGTTGAGGGTTTTAGGGCTACTAAATTATTTTTAGACGGATTTCATATATGGATTGATAACTTTAAACCACAAAATCAAAAAGCTCCATGGACAAGTGGCCAGGGGATTTTTGGAAAATATAAGATTGAAAATGATAGTTTGCACGAAATTGTTGAATGCGGTTTTGGTGGAAGGACTGGATTAGAGGTTAATGGGTTTAATGATGAATGGTCCTGGACTTCAAGAGATACAATTAATAAAACTGTAACATGGAAAGCAAAAATTGATTTAAATGAAGGAGAATTTGTTCAGTTTGGGAGTTTTGTAAATCAAGAAACTCCAGATACTAAGTTTGCTGAATATTGGCTTAAAATCCCTCAAGTTTCAGAATCCGAACTTGATGGAGTTTATAAAAGGGTTGCAACAATTGAATATATAAATAATGTTGCAGTTGATACGATTCCAATTAAAGGTGAGGACTTTATTAACTATAAATTTTATCATAATGGAAAGTTCATGCTTTTTAATAGAAATTTCACCATGAGTGACCCTGACAAAGCTGGGTTTTACGGTGGGGCAAGTTATGGAAATTTTGAATATGAAAATGGAATTCTTACAGAAAGAATCGATTATGGAATGCATAACATGGAAAACTTTTTCAAAAATCTTCCAGACAAAGACAGATATGGAGAACCCTACATATCATTTGAAGTAAATTTAACCGAAAACTCCTACAGTCAAAGATGGCCTGGGGGTGAAAACCAGTCAAGTGAATATTATATAAAAGTAAATTAAAATGAAAAAATTATTATTACTAGTAATTATAACATTATTCATCTCATGTGGAGGAGAACAAAAAAAATCTGATTTACCTGATCAGTCTCCAATGATAGGATTTTGGGAAAGAGTTGGAACTATCCAAATTGTTAAAGGCGTTAATGTTGATACAATTTTTTGGGATGATTTAGAACTTGAGAATAAAGAAAGACAAATTAAAGCATATACAGGAAATCATTTTGCATGGCTTTCAAACGCAGGTATTAATCAGCCTGAAAATAAAGATTTTCCTTGGAAAACTGGTGCTGGTGCTTATGGTACTTACACCTTTAACTCTAAAAGTAAAAATGCAGACAATATGGTTGAAACAATTACAAATGCTATTGGTAACGCAGTTACCTGGACTCCTTGGGATGATCTTAGAAAAAATGGTTCAGTTTCGATAAATTTTGCAGCTACTGTAACCGAAAAAAACTATACTCAACTTGGTGTTAGATCGGAGGAAAATGATTCTATTTTTGTTATGAGTGAAGAAACTTTAGGTAACACAACGGAATATGCTGAATATTATGAAAAAATTCCTGAAGGTGAAAAGACAAAAATAGACGGTGTCTGGAATCATATTGCTAATGTAAGATATGTTAATGGTGTTCCGATTGATACAACTGCTGTAGCTGAGGGATTAGACGACCATAAAATTTTTCACAAAGGAAATGTTATTGTGAATTGGGACCCTACATTAGCTGAAAAAGGCAATCAAGTATGGGGTGGAGCTGGTCTAGCTGGAACCTATGAGTATAATAACGATAAGCAGGAATTAATGGAAAAATTTACCCTTGGAACTGGAAACTGGATGCCAAAGGGAAACATTTGGCCTGATACTTATTATGATATTGATTGGATTGATGATGATACATTTATTCAAGTTTTTAGAACAAGAGCTGTCCCAAGTGAAGATGGATCAGGTTTAGTTTGGGAGGAAGTTGGAGAAGAATCAACCGGACATTTAAGCGTGAGAGTGAAATAATTATTAATTTTTTTAATAAAAAATAAAAAATTAAATTGAAAATAAATTGTTATTATAATATATTTGTTTAATGATTATGAATTTTAGGATTTTATTTTATTTTTTTATCTCATTTTTAGTAGTTTCTTGCTCAGAAACTTCAGAAACCAAGTCCACAAGTTCTAAAGCTGCTTTTAGCTCAGACTCTTTTAAAAAAGCCAATTCTTCAAACATTACTAATTCCTACGGAGGTGGAACTGTTGCTAATAGCAATTCTAAAAAGTATGAAAAAGTCAAAAATGAAAATGCTAATTATTCAAGTTATGGGAATTATGATCCTACAAAAAACACTAGAAACAGAGTAAAAGAAGAGGATAAAAAAGAGGTTGAAATTTCATCTTCATATTCAACTAATAATACAAAAAAAAATTATGCTGCTGAGGCGAAAAAAAATGTTAGCTTTTCTGCATATGGTCAAAACTAGGTTTATTTTTTCTTGACAACCACAAAGGTAACGTCATCATCAGGCACTACCCCATCCATCCAATTATTTAGTTCATTTAATAAAAGATCTTTTATTTCATCTGCAGACTTTGAAATATTTTGGAGGATAAACTCTCTCAATCTTTCGTAGTCATACATCTCATTGTTTTTATTTATGGCCTCAGGCAAACCATCTGAAAGCATTACAATAATATCATTTTTATCAAAATCCTTAACTACAATGTGATAAGTTTCATTCTTTAAACCTCCGAGAGGAATTCCTTGAATTAAAATCTCTTCACATTCTTTCTTTTTAGCATTATAAAAATAAATTGGAGGCATAGCCGCTGCACTCATTACTAATTGATCTTTTTTAATCTCAGCAATTGCCAAACTCATTTTAATTCTTTTTAAATCAATTTTCTTTACGATTCTATTTAATTCCTCTAAGATTTTATTTACTGGCAACGAAGGCAAACTGTTTAATGCTGATTTAATAATTGAAACCATCATCCCTGATGTTGTTCCATGTCCTGTAGCATCTCCACAAACCGCAAACAATTCACCCTTATTCGATTCGAAAAAATCATAATAATCACCACCAACTTCTGTTGAAGTAATAAGTCCAGCGGAAATTTCAAAATGTTCTGATTGAGGAAATATTTTTGGCAACATATTTTGTTGCATTTCTTTTGCCTCCTCTAGTTCATCTGCTTTTCTTTTATTGTCTTGCCTAGCAAGAAGTCGTTTAGTCATAAACTTATTGAAAATATAAATTGATATTACTGAAATTAAAAAATATAAAGACCATGCATAGTAGGTTCTATAAAAAGGAGGATTGATTTGAAAAGGATATGATATAATCTCACTTTCATTTCCATTAGTATCTTTTGCTTGAATTAAAAAATTAAAATTACCTACTCCCAAATTAGTGTATGATCTTTCAGCATTATTATTCCAGGAACTCCATTGTTCATCTTGACCTTCTAGAAATACACGGTATTGGTTGTTTTCTTCTTTATTAAATGAAGGAAAAGCTAGATTAAATGTCATACTTCTACTATCATCATAACTTATTGACGATTCATAAACATTATGAAGTTTATCACCAAGATAAATTTCTTTAATTAATGGATTAGGAACGTTACTAGATAAATTCAAATTTGTCTTTGGTGACCACCTTATCAACTTTGAATCTTTGGATCCCAACCAAATTGTTTCAATACCATTTTTAGTCTCAACAAAAAATGAACCTTTAAGTTCATTTATATCAATTTTACCGTAATTGAAAAGATTTAAAATTTTATAACTTAATTTATCAAATTTAACTTCAATCATTCCCTGGTCAGTAAGAAACCAATTATTACCTGTTTCCTCATTTAAAGCAGTAAACTGATCAATGCCATTAATAACATTGAAATAATTGAAATTTATTCCTTTTCCAAAAATTTCAGACATGTTTTTATTTAATTCCAATAGATTTAGATTTTCATCAAATCTGTAAATTTTGGTTTCAATTAAATCAAAAAGTAAATATCCAACACCAGTTTTAAAAATACTTAATAATGGTTCTGAAAAATAATCTAACAAATCACTATTAAAAATTAATGTTTTTGGAAGATTTAATGATTTATATAAACTGTCATTCTTAGGAGTAAGCAACCTTCGATATTTAAAATTTCCTCTTAAATCATATTCAGCTATAAAAGAGCCCTCTCCGTCTGAAGCCTCAACGTAAATACTACCTGGTTTAATTTCTCTAAAACCTGTAACTCCTACATCAGAAGCGGGTTTTGAAGATTTAAATTTTTTTAAAATACCATTTTTATTTTTCTTTAACAATACTATACCATCAGAGGGATGCGAAATAATTAAAAAATCTTTATTTAATTTGCTTTGTGTTGGTAGATTAATATCTCTATCAGAAGTAACTTTGTTTATATTTTTTTTATTATACTCAACAACACCATAATTGTTTGTGGAAACAATTGAATTATTAAAACTTGTAAAATCTCTCACATAATCATCTAAACCTATTTCATTAATTGAAGCATTTTCAAAGGGATCATTATTAGGTTTTAACGAAAAAATATCTTCAGTGGTTGAGAAATAAATCTGGTTATTAAGTCTTCTTATCTTAGTGACAACTCCTTTAACCCCTTCAGTTCTGTCAAATTCTGTTAATGAATTGTCAAAATCAATTTTTGCAGAACTGAGAAGATTAGTTATAAACATATCGTCATTATCATCAATAAACATTGAAGTAATTTGACTAGACAGCAGCCCGTCAGATTCATCTATTAAATTAATTATTCCCAAATTATTATCTAAAATTAAAATTCCATCATTTGAAATAATTGGAATTGATCCATCAGAAAATGAAGGCAACTCAGAAACATATTGGACTTTAGATTCAATTAACCATTTATTTAAAAGCCTATTCTTAGATTTGACAAAAGTCCCATCATTATTTAATATAAAGGCCCCATTAGTACTACTAAAAATAGAAATTTGATTTTCTGATGAAGCAAACATTAATTCAATTCTATTATTTGAATAAAATTCAGAACCTTCAATAAATTGAAATTTGTCATCAATTAATTCAAGTAATCCAACACCCCACTGCCTGATAAACAAACGATCACCAACTTTGAATAAAAAATGGAGTTTCCCTTTTGAATTTATACTTCCTTCATAATCACTAAATCCCCAAATTTTATCAAATTGTTGACCATCCCATCTATATATCTTCTCAGGTGTAGTAGAATAAATTTTATTGTTAAACTCTTTAATTCCAAGAAAGTTTTGCTGATAAGGATTAATTGAATCTGGTATTTGAGTAAGTAAAGAGACATATTCTTTAGAGGCAAATTCATTATTTAGAAGAACTCCCAAAACAGAAGCTCCTGATACAAATATTTCACCCGATTCTGTTTGAATCATATTTCGAACATATTCGCTTCCAACTTCATTTTCAATTTGACCTTGAACATTAATTTTTCTGATCTTATTACCATCGTATTCAATAATACCATTGAATGTTCCATAATAAACAAGATTCTCATTTCTTGATTTTATTATAGACCATATTGATTCAGGTCGATCTAAGAAAGTATTGTCATAATTTTTAATTACATAATTTCCTAGTTCCTGGTAAATGAAATCTGAGGAGTTTTGAGAAAAAATTTTGTTAGATAATAATAAAATTAAAGAAAAAATTATTTTAAATAAAAAGTGTCTAAAAAACATAAAAGGTATTTAATAAATAAATATATATTTTTAATGTAATATATGTAAAATCTTACATTATATTTTAAATATCTGACTTCGAATTTAAACTAAAAAATATAATATTTAAAAAAATATATTATTATTTTTTTTATTAAAGTTATCTGATAAAAAAAGTTTAAATTCAACACAAAAAATTACAATTTTCTATATCAATTTTTATTATGAAAAAATTAATTAATATTTTATTTTTAATAATTAGTATTTCTGGTTATTCTCAAACAATTATTGATACTGAAGCAAACCTAAAAAAAATAGATTCAACCTTTCATGTGTTTGGATCATTTTCTGGTTTGTCAACTAAAGGTAACCTTAAAATGCAAATTTTAAATTCCAATTTAACTATGGGTCAAAAAATCGATAAGAATCTATTTAGATTCACTTTCGAAAACTCATTAACAAAATTTAACGGAATACTTTTTGACAATAATATTAGTGGACAATTTCGCTATAATTACTTTTATAAAGAGAACAATTCAATCTTTTCATTTCTTCAATTAGGTAAAAGTCTTAGAGCTTCACTTGACTCTAGAAATTTGTTTGGATTTGGAGTTAGAAATAGATTTTTAAGTAAAGAATCTAATTATTTAGATTTTGCCTATGGCCCTTTTTATGAAATTGAAAAATATCCATCATATACATATAATCAAGTCAATTATGAATCATTTACTAAATATAACTTCAGATTATCTATTAATGCTTTCTCTAATCTTAAAATAACTGATGATGTTTCTTTAATGACTACTATATATTCGCAATGGAATCTAAAAGACTTTGAAGACATAAGAGTTTATTTAAATTCATACCTAACATACGCAATCAATAAAAATATTTCTATTTTTCTCAGATATACAAGTAGATCTTCTTCAATTCAGTACGTTAAAGGTGACGTGAATGATTCAAACATAATGTATGGACTAAATATCTCTATTTAACTTTTTGTTTTATTTAAGTTCATAGCCGTTTCTATTAATGCTAAATGTGAATAAGCTTGCGGAAAATTTCCAAGTAGTTCTTTTGTCTTAAAGTCAAGGTCCTCGCTGAAAAGTCCCAAGTGATTACTATAGGAAAGTAATTTATCAAATAATTTTTTAGCTTTCTGCCTTTCTCCAATTTTATTTAAGGCATCAATAAACCAAAATGTGCAAACTGTAAATGAAGAGCTTGGTAATCCAAAATCATCTTCATTTTTATATCTATACAAAAGGCCATCATTAGATAATTCTTTTTCAATTGCATGCACAGTGCTTATATATTTAGGGTCATTTGCACTTATAAATCCATAAGGTTCCATTAATAAAACCGATGCATCTAAATCTGATGAGTTATATGATTGGGTAAAGGCTCTCTTTTTTTTATTCCACCCTTTAAAAAAGATATCTTTTTTAATTCTATCCCGTAATAAAATCCATTTTTTATTTTTTTTATCTTTTTTAAATAATTCAGCTACTTTTATTGCTCTATCAATTGCAACCCAACATAATACTTTTGAAAATGTAAAATGTTGATCTTCTCCTCTGAACTCCCAAATTCCTTTATCCGGTGTCATCCATTTATCATTGATTACCCAAGCAACATTTTTCGTAATAGACCATAATTGTTCATGTTGATCTTCAACGTCCGAAAATAACTTAACTTCAGTATAAATAATATCCATTAGAACTCCATAAATATCATTTTGCTGTTGATTAAATGCAGCATTACCTATTCTAACAGGTTTTGAGTTTTTATATCCAGAAAGATGATTAAGTGTTTTTTCAGTCAATTCTTTTTCCCGATTAATACCATACATAATTTGAAAGTTTTCTCCTTTATCTGGAATCAAATTTATTATGTACTCTAAATATCTTCTAATTACATTTTTGTGACCCAACTCGTGAACTACTCTAATAACCATTGAAGCATCCCTGATCCAACAAAAACGATAATCCCAATTTCTAACCTCTCCGACTGTTTCAGGAATAGATGTAGTTGCTGCAGCAAGTATTGCTCCAGTTTTATCATAGGTTAAAAGTTTGAGTGTCATAGCACTCCTTATTATATCATTTTCATACTCAGAAAAAGATGGTGTAATTGAACACCAATTCAACCAGTAAATGTGTGTTCTAGTTAATTCAGAAAAGACTTCATTTAAAGATTGAGGTTTAATTTTTTCGTTATAACAAATTGAAAAGTACCCATCCGATTTCAAGATTATTTCGGAATTTTCAACAACAGATTTTTTGTCAAAATTTGTATATAAGTAAAGACTATCGTAATTAGTTTCCCTTGTAATACTAACAATAAATTCGTCTTTTATAAAAGTGTCAGTTACACAACTAGAATACTCTAGCCTGGGGTCATAATTAATTTTAAATTTAGGGCTTCCTGATATTAATTTGAAATATCGAATTACCTCAGCGGGAGAATAATATTTATTATCTTTTTTTAAATATCTTGGCATAAAATCATGGATCTCAAAGATATTTTTACCACTTGAAAATTTTGTAACTAAAATACAAGTATTTTTGAGGTATTTCTGTTCAATAATATAATTATTATCGCAAATGATTTCAAAGGTACCTCCAATATTATCATCCAAAATCTTTCCAAAAACTGAAGGAGAATCAAATTCAGGTAGGCAACACCAATCGATTGAACCTTTTTTAGAAATTAAAGCTGTTGAATGACAATTTCCAATTATTCCAAGTTCTAAATTATTTGAATCATGCATAAGTTATTTTTTAACTGAATCAGCAATTAAATTTTTAAATTTTGTAGTACTCCAACCATGAGATCGATTTAAAAAATGAATTGGTATTTTTAAATCATCTCCAGTGTATGACTGATTAATGTAATCATCCCCTAAAAACCTAATATGAAAATCACCATTCTTCAAAATATCATAAAGTTCAGATTCATATGTATATACCAAAATTTCATCAATGTATCTTAGAGATAATAAGATTTCCGTTCTTTCCTCAACATTTAAAATTGGAGGAAGCTTGTGCTTTCTCTCAATAGATGGGTCAGAGTGAAGAAGAACGTATAATTTATCACATTTTTCGCTACATTCTTTAAACATTTTAATATATCCAGGATGAATTACATCAAAATTACCTGCAATAACACCCTTTAAGTTTACTCTTTCTTTATTCATTATTGTATATTATAAGAAATCTTTGACCATCTCATGAACCTTTTTGATATTGGCAATATTATATTTAGCACAAGTGTTTTTTGAACCTACTTTGATAGTAAAAGATCTTTCCGGCAATTCTTCAAAAAGATATTCATCAGTTATATCGTCACCTACAGCAAAAATAAAATCATGATTTTTTTCAACTAATTTACTTGCTGCAAATCCTTTATTTATTCTGCTATTTTTCACCTCTAATATCTTTTTGCCATTATGAATATGAAGTTCATCAGAAATTAAACTTGAAAGTAAGGTGTTTAATTCTACAACTCTTTTTTCAGCCAATTCAGGAGGAGATTTGCGATAATGCCAGGCAATAGAAGCTTCTTTTTTCTCAATAAAAGATCCAGGAGTTCTATCTATAAAACCTTCTAATAAGGGGAGAATATGATTCATCCATTCATTTTTAATAATACCATTTTTACTCCACTCATTTTCATCTTTTAATTTAACTTTATAACCATGTTCGGCGATTAAACTTATATTTAAATCACCAAAATGTTTATCTAAAAACCTTTCATCTCTTCCACTATTAATTACTATATGAGTGTTAGATGTTTCAGATAATTTTTCTAAATATCTTAAAATTTTCTTACTCGGTATAGCTAAATCTGGATTGATATTAAAATCAACTAATGTACCATCATAATCAAAGAAAAGTAACTTATTAGTAGCTTTTTTAAAATTTGAAATTATTTTTATGTGCTCCTTAACTCCTACACTTACAGATTTAATTGAATCAACCTCATTTTCAGTTTTAATTAGACTATTCATGAAATCATTAGCCCATTTGTGAACACTATATCTTTTAAGCCTTTTTTGTAAAATTGAATTTCGCGTAATCTGCTCATCTATTGGCATCTCAACAGCTTTTTTTATTGAATTAGCTAGTAAATTTAAATCATTTGGATTTACTAAAATAGCCTCATTCATTTCCTGAGAAGCACCTGCCATTTCAGATAAAATTAAAACTCCTTTTTTAAAAATCCTTGTAGAAACATATTCTTTAGCAACTAAATTCATTCCATCTCGTACAGGTGTTATCATTGCTATATCAGAAGAAGTATATAAATCAATTAAATTATTAAATGACATGGATCTATAAAAGTACCAAATAGGAGTCCAATTGACTGTTGAAAATTTTCCATTAACTCTCCCTACTATTTCATCAGTTTGTCTCTTGAGTATTTTATACTGAGGAACATCTGATCTCGAAGGAACTGCTAACATAACTAACCTAACTTTTTCTTTATATTGAGGATAGGTCTCAAGAAAAATCTCAAAAGCTTTAATTCTGTTGACAATTCCCTTAGTATAATCCAATCTATCAATTGATAAAATTAACTTGTTTGATGGAGATGAATCAATATGAAGATTAAGTTGCTTTTGTAGATCTGATACTTGATTATTTTTTAGTTTGTCATGATTTTGAGCAGCATTCCAAAATTTATCATAATCAATTCCCATTGGAAAAGTATCTACAGTTATATTTCTGTCATTAAAATCAATTTGATTAAAGTTTATATTTAAACGAAGTAATCTTTTTACAGAACTCATAAAATGCCTTTCATAATCGTATGTATGGAAACCAATTAAATCTGAACCTAAAACACCATTCAAAAGATCCTCTCTCCAGGGGAAAATTCTAAATATTTCATATGAAGGAAAAGGAATATGTAAAAAAAAACCAATTGTCACATTAGGATTCATTTTCCTTATCATTGACGGCAAGAGCATAAGTTGATAGTCGTGAATCCATACTCTATCACCATCTGAGAGTTTTGAAATTACCACATCGGCAAATTTCTGATTAACTTTTTTATAAGATTCCCATTGATTATTGTCAAATGTACTAAACTCGGTAAAATAGTGAAAAAGAGGCCATAAAGTTTTATTAGATAAACCATAATAAAAATCCTCAACATCAGAACGAGACAAATTTACTGAGGCACAATTTTCTTTTATTAACTGGGAGTTGATTTTTTCATTTGTTTTATGATCAATTTTTTCTTCTTCTATGCCCGACCAACCAATCCAAAGGGAACCACTTTTGTTATGTACAGAGCTCATACCAGTTGCTAATCCACCAGAACTTGGACTAATAATTAAATCATTATTATCTATCGAAATATTTAAAGGAAGTCTATTAGAAACAATAATGAGTCTACTCATTTTAAAATAAAATATGGTTTTAATTCTTGTACAAATCTAATATTTAAGACAAAACTCTATTATTCTAAAAAAAAAAAAAAAATAAAATTGTCAAGTCTATAATTAAATTAATTATTCTAAATCAAATTCTAAAAAATTCTAATTAATTTTAGTAATATGTAAATTAAGTTTTAAATAAATAAAATCATGTTTTTCAACAAAAAAATATTTTTAATCACACTTTTATTAATAATCAATTCGTGTAATAATGATTTAAATAATGAGGAATCATTTCTTAAATGGAATGAATATCTGGGTGATAAAGGAAGATCTCATTATTCATCGTTAAAAGAAATAAATTTGAAAAATATTGATTCTATCAAAGTTGCATGGACATACAATTCAGGTGACCTTGATAAAAACAATAAATCCCAAATTCAATGTAGTCCAATTGTAATAGATTCGATACTTTATGGAACTAACCCAAAAATCAAATTATTTGCAATTAATGCAAAAAATGGAAACGAAATCTGGAAATTCAATCCAGATGACAAAGTGGCTCCTGGATGGGGAGTTAACAGAGGTGTTCTGTATTGGGATGACAATGAAAATGGTAGAATAATTTATACATCAGGGAAATATATTTATGCAATAGATGCTATAAGCGGTAAGATAGAAAAAACATTTGGCGAAAATGGTAAAATTGATTTAAGAAAGAACCTTGGAAGACCATTTGAAACTTTAATAGCTATTTCAAATACTCCAGGAGTTATTTATAAAAATATTTTAATTCAAGGCACTCGAGTGCATGAGGGGCCAGGAGCTTCGCCTGGACATGTCCGGGCTTATGATCTTAAAACAGGTGGTCTAATTTGGAGATTTAACACAATTCCTGAACCTGGAGAATTTGGTTACGAGACTTGGCCAAAGGACGCATGGAAATATATAGGTGGAGCAAATTCATGGTCAGGAATGACTCTTGACGAAGACAATGGAATAGTTTATATACCGACCGGGTCTGCATCTTATGATTTTTATGGTGGAAATAGAAAAGGTAAAAATTTATTTGCTAATAGTCTATTAGCTCTAGATGTATCTACAGGAGAAAGAAAATGGCATTTCCAATTTGTTCATCATGACCTATGGGATAGAGATCTTCCTGCTCCACCAAATTTAGTGGAGGTAAATAAAAATGGAAAAAAAATAAAAGCTGTTGCTCAAATAACTAAATCAGGGCACGTTTTTGTTTTTGATAGATTTACCGGTGAACATATCTTCCCAGTTGAAGAATTTCCCTTTCCTAAATCTGATTTAGAAGGTGAAGAAGCTTGGCCTACTCAGCCATTACCAACTAAGATCCCTCCTTTTGCAAGACAAAAATTTTCAAAGGACTTAATTAATGATATGTTTCCAAACTCTATGGCTCTTCTGGCATGGTCACCACTTGACAAACATAAAAAATCAAATGAAACAATTGAAGAAGTATGGGAAAGACTTAATACTGAAGGACAATTTCAGCCCCCTAGTGATAAAATCGAAACTGTCACTTTTCCTGGACTTGATGGAGGTGGTGAATGGGGAGGAGCTGGATATGACCCAAAAACAGGATGGTTATATGTGAATTCAAATGAAATGCCATGGATATCAAAAGCAAATAAAATTGAAAAGTTTGAAGGCGAAAATGTGAAAAAATTTGGTAAGTCAATATATCTACAACAATGCGCAAGATGTCACGGTGCAGGACTTGACGGAATGGGAACTATTCCTGGTTTAAAAAAATTAGCATTAAAATACAATGTTTCAAAATTATCATCAGTGATATCAAAAGGAAAAGGAACTATGATGCCCCTTCCACATTTAAATATCCCTCAAATCAATGCAATATCAGCTTATCTTCTAAATGATGATGAAATTGAAATTGATAAATCTTCTTTTAATGATTTAGACCCAAACGCTTTACCCTACTCAATTAGCTTTTACGGAAGATTTATGGATGAAAATGGATACCCCGCTGTAAAACCACCATGGGGCACACTAAATGCAATAGATTTGAATAAAGGTGAATTAGTTTGGCAAGTACCTTTGGGTGAATATGATGAATTAACCAAAAAGGGGTTTACTAAAACTGGAACTGAAAATTATGGTGGGCCAATTGTAACTGCAGGGGGATTAATTTTTATTGGTGCCACAAATGATGAATATTTTAGAGCCTTCAATAAGGATTCAGGTGAAGAAATATGGCGCTATAAACTACCTGCAGGCGGATATGCTACTCCAATTACATACCAATTAGATGGAAAACAATACGTTGTTATTGCTTGTGGAGGTGGTAAGATGGGAACAAAATCAGGAGACAAATATATAGCCTTCACTCTACCATAAAAAAAGTTTTATTAAGATATAAATATATTATTTTTATAAAACCTGATATTAAATTGAATTTGATTTTAATTATTTGATAATTTTATTCAATTCAACCTCCCTTTTTATTCTTATATTAAGAAAGGTTTTTTTTAATTAAATACTATGTTAAGATTTTTTTTTATAATTTTTATTTCATTTGTGCATTTTAATATTTATGCGCAAAAAGATAGTATACCAAATTTTATCATTATTTTTTGTGATGATCTAGGGTATGGTGATTTGGGTATTTTTGGTAATCCAATTATTAAAACTCCAAATTTAGATAGAATGGCAAACGAAGGTCAAAAATGGACACAGTTTTATGTTGCTGATCCAGTTTGTACTCCAAGTAGGGCGGCACTTCTTACTGGAAGATACCCTATTAGATCTGGCATGACATCATCAGAGTTACCTGTCTTTTTTCCTTTTTCTTCCAAGGGCTTAAAATCTAAAGAGATTACTATTGCAGAAATTTTAAAAGAAAAAAAATATAAAACCGCAGCTATAGGAAAATGGCATTTAGGGCACCTACCTGAATTTTTACCACAAGAACAGGGTTTTGATTCATACTATGGGATTCCATATTCCAATGATATGGATAGTAAAACTCAGTCTCCACAACATTTTTCAAAAAATTCTAAAGTTGAAAGCATGGGGGTTTATTTTCAAAAAACAAGAGATGATGAAAATTATGAACCTGATAAAGAAGTATTTCAGGTTCCTTTAATTGAAAATAAAAAAGTTATTGAACGTCCGGCAGATCAAAAAACTATTACAAAGCGATACACTCAAAAAGCTATTGAATTTATTAATAACAATAAAAATCAACCTTTCTTTCTTTATTTAGCTCATAGTATGCCTCACATTCCATTATATGCTTCAGATGATTTCTTGGGATCTAGTTCAGGAGGTCTTTATTCAGATGTTATTGAAGAAATTGACTGGAGTGTGGGTGAGGTTTTAAACGCTTTAAAAGAAAATAATTTAGATAAAAACACTGTGGTTTTATTCAGCTCAGATAACGGTCCATGGTTAAGATATGAAAAACATGGAGGTTCAGCAGGACCTTTAAGAGCGGGTAAAGGTACAACTTTTGAAGGGGGTCAAAGAGTTCCTACAATTTTTTGGGGACCTAGCAAAGTAAAACCAGGCGTTGTTCATGAAATGGGATCAACTCTTGATATTATTAATACTTTTTCGAGTATGGCTGGTTTAGATTTACCGAATGATAGAAAAATGGATGGTTTCGATTTGTCTAAAGTTTTAACTCATTTAGATTCAAGTCCGAGGGATATTTTTTATTATTGGGGTTTTGCCGAATTACATGCTGTTAGAAAAAATAATTTAAAATTACATATTAAGCAAAGACAACCAGTAAATTATGGAAGCCCTACAATCAAATTAGATAGCCCCGAATTATATGATTTAAGCACAGATTTTTCTGAAAAATATGATATATCTGATAAAAATCAGGAAGTTGTAATTGATATGTTAAAATCTCTTGAAAATCATTTAAAAGATGTCCAAGATTCAACTCCTGATCAATTGAAGTACAGAATTAAAGATTATGGAAAATAGAATTTTATTACTATTTTTCTTTATTTCAATTTTTATTTTTGGCCAACCAGAAAACAATAGACCAAATATTTTATTAATTGTATCTGATGACCAAGGTTATCATGATGTTTCATATTATGGTACTCGAGATATAATAACACCAAATATTGATGGAATCAGAAAGTCAGGCATAAGATTTGATGAATTTTACGCCAATTCTCCCGTATGCTCTCCTACTAGAGCGTCTTTAATGACAGGTCTTTATCCTGATCATGCAGGAGTTCCCGGAGTAATAAGAACTCATTCTAATAATAATTGGGGGTATTTAAGGGAGGATATTCCTATTTTGCCATCAAAACTAAATGAATTAGACTATAATACAGCATTAATTGGTAAATGGCATTTAGGACTTAATTCTCCCAATACCCCTAACGAAAGAGGTTTTGATTTTTTTCATGGTTGGCTTGGTGATATGATGGATGATTATTGGATACACCTTAGGCATGGAATTAATTACATGAGAATTAATGGGAATATTATTAAACCAGTTGGTCATGCAACTGATTTATTTTCTGACTGGTCTGTAGATTATATAAAATCTCAACAAAAAACTGATAAGCCATTTTTTTTGTATTTAGCTTACAATGCACCTCATTTCCCAGTTCAACCTCCTAAAGAATATTTAGATAAAGTACTTAATAGAGAAAAAGGTATGGATATTACTAGAGCAAATTTAGTTGCATTTATTGAGCACATGGACAATGGAATTGGGAAAGTTATTAAATCTTTAAAAGATACTAATCAGTATAATAATACTATTATAATTTTCACAAGTGATAATGGTGGTCATAATCCAAGTAAGGCAAATAACGGTCCATTAAGAGATGGTAAACAAAGTCTTTATGAAGGTGGATTAAAAGTTCCAACAGTTATATGTTGGAAAGATAAAATTAAAGAGAATACAATTTCTAATAAAACTCTTATGTCGATGGATTTATTTTCAACTATTTTGGAAATTGCAGGAAGTAAAAATTATAATAAAACTGATGGTATTAGCTTTGCTGATGAATTATTTAATCCTAATGATAATCATATTAATAAAAGGACTCTCTATTTTACACGAAGAGAGGGAGGAATAAGATATGGAGGGAAAACCATTAACGCTCTTAGAAAAGGTAATTGGAAATTAATACAAAACAGTCCTTATGGATCATATGAATTGTATAATTTGATCGATGACCCTATGGAAAAAAATAATCTTATTGAAATTGAAACAGCAGTTTATAAAGAACTTAATTCTTTATTAATGAATAGAATTCAAATTGGAGGAAAAATTCCGTGGCAAAAAAATTAATTTATAATTTTCTTATCTTAATATTTCTAAACCACAAGGAACTTCCATGATCTTGAAAAGAAATATAACCAGTTTTAGATTTTCCATAATCAGGTGATTTTTTCCATTTCCCTGAGTTTTTCAAATCATTCCATTCATCAGACCAAGGCACAAAAGACAAGAGCTTTACACCATTTAACCAATGTTCAACTTTTTGATTTGTAAAAACAATTGTTGTTGAATTCCATTCTCCTGCAGGGAATAGAACTTTTTCAACATCTTCAGGGACTGTGTGCATTGCATAATTAGCTCCCGTTTTTTGCCAATCTTGAAGTTTTTCGGGTTGAGATGCGTCAAAAAGTTTATTATATTCTGTTACATCATGAAATTTAGTATAATTAACATCATCAATAAGTTGATATTCTGGGGAGGAATCACCAGGAAAGTCATATCCCTCTTGAACATGATAAAATATTCCACTATTACCCCCCGGAGGTATTTTCCATTCTACATAAAACTCAAACTCAGAATACATATCTTTAGCATAAATAATATCTTTTCCTCCTTCATAATCTTGTTCTAATTGAAGACCTTCTCTTTCAAACATTAACATGCCATCTTTAGCAATCCAACCAGGAGGCAATTCGTCTGAATTATAACCTCTCCAGCCATCAGTTGTTTTCCCATCAAATAAATAAATCCAATCTTTATTGTTTTGATTATCGTTACAAGAAATTAAAAAAAATATCGAAGCTAATAAATAGAGAAAAGTTTTCATTTTGTTATTGATTTTTTTCAAATATATAAAATTGCTTGAATTTATGTTTGGATTAAAGAAATTGATTAATTTAATTTAAAGTTTATGTAATTTGAATTTATGTTTGAAATATTTAATTAATGTTAAAAGTCAACTTACTAAAAGATTATTTTACAAACAGATTTAGTTTACTTATAAATCTCTCTTTAATATTTATTTTTTCTGCATTTTTATTACGCCTATCATTATATTTTTATTCGATTGACAATATAGAATTTTCAATTATTAATTTTTTAAAAATTTTTATAGTTGGATTATTTTTTGACTTTGGAAGTCTTTTGTATTTAATTTGTACTTATTCAATTTATTTATCACTACTCCCAAATATAATAGTTGGAACAACAATTGATAAGATAATAAACTATATGTTTTATTTTGTTTTTCTATTTATTATTTTTTTTTCTTTCATGTCAGAAATTCCATTTTGGATTGAATATCAAAGGAAATTTAACTTTATAGCCGTTGATTATATATTATTTACTTATGAGGTTTTTTCAAATATCAATGAATACTATCCATTACCAATTATAATTTCAGTGATTTTATTTTTAGTTCTATCAAGTTTTTTTATAACCCATAAAAACAGGATTTTTGAAATAACATTTTTTTCAAAACATAGATTTTATCAAAAAATAGCCCCAACTATTTTAATTTTATTTCTTCTGTCAGTTTACCATTTCAAAATTGAAAATAAAGATGCTGAACAATTTGAAAATATAATAGAGAATGAAATAACTAAATCTGGGATTTATTCATTTTTTGAAGCTTACAATAGTAACGAAATTAATTATCATGATTTTTACGTAACAAATAAAAAGATAGATTCTGAGTTTAAAAAACTTAAAGCAGTGAAAAATATTGGAGATGAAAAAAAACCTAATGTTATTTTAATTTTGCTTGAAAGTTTTAATGCTGAGTTTATGAGTCATTTTGGAAATTCAAATAACTTATCACCAACTTTAGACTCTTTGTCAAAAGAATCTATTTTCTTTACTAACATGTATGCGGTTGGAACCAGAACAATTAGAGGTTTAGAAGCTATAACTTTATCAATACCACCTACCCCAGGTAGAAGTATTATAAAAAGAAAAAATACTAATAGTCTATTTAACATTGGTAATATTTTTGAAAAAAAAGGTTATGATAATATTTTCTTTTATGGCGGGGATGGGTATTTTGATAATATGAATTTATTTCTTGGAAACAATAATTTCAAAATTGTTGATAGGCAAAAGAAGCACCGAGTCAATAGTCAATTTAAATCTGAAAGAATAAAAATTAATGATGATGAAGTTAGTTTTGAAAATGCTTGGGGTGTTTGTGACGAAGATTTATTAAATAAAGTTTTAAAAATAAGTGATAAACAACATCAGAAAAGAAAACCTTTTTTCAGCATAGTTATGACTGGCTCTAACCATCAGCCTTACACTTATCCAGAAGGAAAAGTTGATATTCCATCTGGTAAAAACAGAGCTGGGGCAATTAAATATTCAGACTACGCAATAAATATTTTTTTTAATAAAGCAAAGAAAAAAAAATGGTTTAAAAACACAATTTTTATTTTAATATCGGATCATTGTGCTTATAGCGCAGGGAAAACAGAATTAAATATTAAATCTCATCATATACCTGCAATGATTTTTAATCTTAATGAGCCTCCAAAAATTATTTCAAAACTCTCATCTCAAATTGACATATTCCCTACCCTCTTCAGTTATTTGAATTGGTCATATTCATCGTTTTTTTATGGAAAAGACATAAATGAAAATAATCCTGAAAATGAAAGAGCATTTATTTCAAATCATAGGAAACTTGGATTATTAAAAAAAAATAAATTTATTATGCTTGGAACAAAACAAAGTGCTGATTTATATGATTGGGATTCCAAAAAAAACGAACTTAAAAAAATAACAATGGATTCAATTTTTTTAAAAGAAACTGTTCAATATTACCAGTCAGCTTATGAATTATACAAAAGTGGTGGTTTAAATTTTAATTAGGAATCAAATTTATATAGATTAGACGAAATTTTCTGCACTGCGGACTTCATCTCTGGATAAAACTCTCCAATAACACTCATCAATCCTTGATGTTGAAATTTTTCTTTAGTAGGCATTGTTTTCCATGTATCGATAATTCCACATATATGCCAACCAATGAAATTATTTCTAGAAAATGCATTTTCACAACATTTTAAGAGCCAATTTGCTCTTTCTGATTGGGTTTTTGCTCTTGGACCGTATGGATTTGGCATCATTTCATAAGAAACGCCAAAACCTGCATCACCATTTAAAAAAGGAAGGTCAACTTTATCGGAAACTCTATCCAATAAATCACTTTGATCACCACAAGAAGCAAAATATTGATAATAGATGACATCAACAAATTTTGAAATAACAGGAATCGTTTTATCTAATGAATCAGTATTACCATTAATTTTATCTCCCAAAAAAAGATGATTAGAATCAAAAGTAAAAAGCGCCTTTTTTGAAACAGAGTAATACCTTTTAACACAGGACAACATAAAACTCTCAATATCATCTTGTTCATTTTTGTTTAAGGCAGGAATGTTTTCTCGCCATCTTTTTTTATTTAATAGTTCCTCCCAAGTTTTAAAAGAGGTTAAATATACCCCATTAAAGTTTTCGATAATTTTATATTTCTTTTTAACAATTGAAACAAATTCTCTTTTTCCAGGATCCATAGGGCCTAAATTTCTTAATTTTCTAGCCCAAGAAGTACCTCCATACAATTCGATGTCACCTTCAGTAAAAATGGGACAATCTGCCATGCAGTACCCTAATAACATGGGGTCATCTTTATATGGCAATGCAATTTCCCTTGCATATTCATAGCAATATTTCTCAAAATTTTTAGAAAAAATATCAATGTATATTTCAGGTTTAGGATTTCTATAGTGATCTAAAACAATTGGCTTATACTCTCTTAGATAAGGTACTTTAGAATTAAACGGAAGATCAATAAGACTTGACGCATTAGTATGCATTCCTATTGTATTAATACCCAATAATTTCATATCTGACAATGCCCTCTTGCGGTATCCAATATTCCAATTATCGTCTAAATATTCTTTGGAATTAAATTTTCTTAACCAGAAATCTTTATTGTATTGTTGTGCCCACCAATCCTGATGATAATGATTAATCCCCAAAGAAATAAATCCATTACCTTCAGGTGTGACAAACCACCATTTATTAACATCGAATTCAGTACGAAAAAAACCAGATCTCTGAAATTTTTTTCCCTTCCAACCACCATATTTGTCAAGTTCTATATTGGATTCTTTTTTATCTAAACCATATAAATTATAATTTAAAAATGTACTTAATGAACAAAACGATGAAAGCTTTATAAATTGATTTCTATTTAATTTATTCATATTTTGAATATATAAAATAGATTTAAATTAATTTACTATTTTTAAAACAAATGACAAAAAGAAGAAAATTTATAAAAGATGCTGCCTTATTATCAGGTGCTTCTTTTTTACCTATTAATATATCTTACAACAACAAAAGAAATTACCAAAAGGCACCATTTAAAAAGTTAGACACTTTATCTACAAATGATTGGTGGAATAGACCTTCTAATCCTATAATTAATTTAAAAATTAATAGAAAAGATGTAATTGCATTTGGTATTTATACTTTATCAAATGATATTTTAAAACTTTCAGCACAAATGTTTCCTTTATTTCCAGAGGAAAGTCGATCAATTTCTTTACAAATTAAAAATAATTTAAAGTGGAAGGAAATTGCCAAAAAAAAAGTTAATGAAATTGGATGGTCTACTACTTTCAGAATTGAAAAATGGAATAGTAAAGTTGATCAAGAATACAGGTTAGTTCACGGTAAAAATGCTATGTTTTATGGTAAAATAAGAAAAAATCCAATCGATAAAAACAAAATTAAACTTGCTGCCTTTTCTTGTAATAGCAACAAAGATAGAGGAAGAAGAGAAAATTATATTAGAAATGTTAATTTTCATGATCCTGATTTATTATTTTTTGGCGGTGATCAATCTTATGATCATAAAGAGCATACTGCTGCTTGGTTAAAATTTGGATTACAATTCAGAGAATTATTTAGAGATAGGCCTTGTGTTACTATTCCTGATGACCATGATATAGGACAAGGAAATTTATGGGGTGAAAATGGTAAAAAAGCTGATCCTACAGCAAAAAAAGGGATTGGAGATGATGGTGGCTATTTTTATGATCCTGAATATGTTAAAATGGTTGAAAGATGTCAAACCTCCCACCTACCCGATCCATTTGACCCTACTCCAATTGAACAAGGAATAAATGTTTATTATACAAATCTTAATTATGGTGAAATAGATTTCGCTATTATTGAGGACAGAAAGTTCAAATCAGGACCTAGAGGCAAAATTCCTCAACAAGGCCCTAGACCAGATCACATTTTAAACCCAAATTATAATCCTGAAGATATTGATCTTGATGGACTAAAACTTCTTGGAGAAAGGCAATTATACTTTTTAAAAAATTGGTCTAAAAATAATAACAAAATTAAAATGAAAGCTGTTTTATCAGCAACAAGTTTTTGTGGAGCAGCGCATCTACATGGAAATAAAAAAAATAGACTCCATGCTGATTTAGATTCAAATGGCTGGCCACAATCAGGAAGAAAAAAAGCCCTGAAACTTATCAAAAAAGCTAATGCAGTTCATATTGGTGGAGATCAACATTTAGCATCGATTGTACATCACGGAATTGATAATTTTGAAGATGGACCATATCAATTTATTGTTCCAGCATTGGTAAATAATTATTACAGTAGATGGTGGTGGCCATTAAATGAAAAGCCAGGTGAAAAATCAAATAAAAAATTACCCTGGACTGGAAGGTATTTAGATGGATTTAAGAATAAAATTACTATGCATGCTTATGCTAATCCAAATAGTCCGTCAAATGGAGCCGGCTATGGGATAATAATTTTTAATAAGATTAAAAATCAAGTAACTTTTGAGTGTTGGCCTAGATTTGAAGATGTTTCTAAAAAAAATTCAAATCAATTTAAAGGGTGGCCTTTTACAATTATTTTAGACTAAAAGCCAGGTACTATTAATCTAATAAATTGTATATTGTATTATAATAATTATAAAATTGAGCTATATAAAATATATTGTGGAATTTGGAGTTATTTTTTCAAGTGTCTTTATATCTTTTTATTTAGAGGACTTGAGAAAAGACAGTAATGAATTAGTTCTAAAAAACGAATTAGTTTCAGATTTGATTATTACTATTGAGGATGATTTAGAGCAACTAAAAAACATCCAGGATATTTTACAAAATAGTGAAAAACTAATATTGGAGATTTTAAATGATGTTGACAACAATCATAATCAATTATCTGATATAGAGACAATGAATAAGATTCTTGGTATTGAAGTTGGATTTTCTTTCTTTCCCAAAGATGGGATTTTTAATCAATTGATTTCAACTGGAACGTTTGAATTGATTAAAAACGAAGAATTAAAGAAAACACTTTTAGAGATATTTAATAATCAAAAACAAAGAAATTACGCAACCTCTCAAGAAATAGATAAATTTAATATAGATTTTAGGAAAGAAATTAATCAAAATTTTAGAATAAGATTTTCATACAATTCATTTGATGGAGAGTACTACGGTTCAAGAACTCTTACCAATTCGAAGTTTAATGAAAACTATTACTTATCAAACTCCTTTTATGGAATTATTTCTCAAGCACAACAATATTCAAATATGTATATGAGACAGTTAAAGGATATTGAGGTAAACTATGAAACTGCTTATTCTCTTTCAAAAGAGGAAATTAAAAAAAATAACTAAAAGCCACCCTTAATTATTATATAGTTAATTAATAGACTTATAAATTTTAGCTGAACCGTACCCAAAAACATACCCAAAAAAAAACCTCCTAATAATAACAAGGGTTTACAAAGATATTTGTGATCGAGACAGGATTCGAACCTGTGACCGTCTGCTTAGAAGGCAGATGCTCTATCCAGCTGAGCTACTCGACCAATGGTGGGTTTATCTTCATCCTGTCATTCTAAATAAAAGCTAAAATAATGATGAAAATACTTTCAACGTATATTTTATCTTATCAGGAATCCAATAAACCCAGACAAATATAAAATTATTTTTGCCCTAAATAAAAAATTACTAAAAGTATATAAGTGTTTTAAATACCATTTATTTTACAAATTCAATCAAGTGAAACTATTTTAAGATAAATTGGATTTCAGAAATATAATTAAGTATTTAGTTAAAACAAATTTGAACCAATAAAAAACCCCTATTATTATTAAAAATAGAGGTTTTTTCTATGTCGGGGTGGCAGGATTCGAACCTGCGGCCTCCGCGTCCCAAACGCGGCGCGATAACCGGGCTACGCTACACCCCGCTAAATAAATTAACGTTTGCAAATATATTTTAAAAAAATAATTATTTAATGATTTTTAACTCTATTTATTTTTTTTTTAAAAATAAAGTTTCAATAGAATGTGTTTATAAAAATAAATTAAATTAAATTTATACAAATTATAATGAATAAGTACACTGAAATAAGTAATTTTTGGGAAATAATTAACTATAATTATGATCAAATTAGATACGCTGAGGTTAAAGCAAGTATTGTAATATCTATTTATAGTTTATTTTTCTCAATAGCCTATACAATAGATATCTTGGATGATGAAAACTCATATGCGCTTGATATGAATAATATAGTTCATGTCATTTCACTATTTTTTCTTCTCCCAGGCTTTTTTTTTACTATAAGGGCCTTAATTTTTTGTATTAAATGTTTCCTCCCTAGATTAAATATTTCGACACAAAAGTCCCCTCTATTTTTTGGAGATATCGGTACGAAGTATAATGATTTTGACTCATATTACAAGACCTTAGACAATTTAATGGATAATAAAGAAGAGTATCATAAACATCTTACTCAAATGATATACGTGACTGGACATATTGCATTTGCTAAATTTTCTAATGTAAACAAAGGTATTAAAGCACTTTTGAGATCTTTATTATGTTATATTATTTTTCTTATTTTGGTTTTCGCAATATTCTAACTCAAAGATGAATTGTATTTTTCAATATGCTTATTCATAATTGAAAACCATAAAAAAGGAAGTGAAGCTAAAAGCATTGAAGCTGGATAACCATAAGGAAGTTGAGGACTTTCAACAATGTTTTCTAAATGTTGATATTTTTTTGAGCTCTTATAATGATGATCACTATGTCTTGTAAGTTCATAAAGTACAATTCTTCCAATTTGATGATTTGAATTCCATGAATGGGAAGGATTAACTCTTTCAAACCTCCCTGAAGGAAGTCTACTTCTTCTTAACCCATAGTGCTCAATATAATTTATTGTTTCAAGCATTAAAAAAGAAATAACTGCAACAGTTACTCCATAAAATAACCCTGAAAATCCCCAAAACAGAAATAACAAAAACAAATATCCAATTTGTATTAAACTGTAAATTAACATTTCATTTTTCAATGAAAAGAAATTATACCCTGAAAGTTTTTTTAATTGAATTCCCCAAGCATTTTTATATTGACCTATAGTTGAGGTAAACCAAAAATTATAAAGGTTTTGATTTAGTTTTGCAGAAGCAGGATCTAAATTAGTCCCAACATTTTTATGATGTCCTAAGTTGTGTTCAATGAAAAAATGCATATATAAGCTAAACATTAATAAAGTTTTAGAAAAAACTTTTTCAATTAAAGATTTTCTATGACCTAACTCATGTGCTACATTTATACCATTTGTGGCAAGTAAAATGGCTAATGAAAATACTATTCCAATTTGTTCATAAAAAAACAGAGTTTTTGAATTTAAAACCGAAAAACCATAACCTAAAGTAAAAAAAACAATAGGGAGATTGAAATATAGCATTAAATCAAATAATAAATTCTTGAATTTTGATAATTTTCTGTTATCTGACTCATGTGAATGATTTGGTTTAATTATTAATTCGAATAATGGGATTACCCCATATGCATAAAGGAATGCAGAAAATGAAAAAGCTCCCCGTAATTCAATACTCAATAAAACAGAAACTGGAATAGTATAGGCAAAAAGATATTTTATGTCACGCATTTATAAATGGCCTTTTTTTTAACAAAATTAAGATTTTTATTTTAATTGTATAAATCAAATTTTTTTATCATAAAATAATAATAATTTAGATCAATAAAGTATAATTTTACATTTAAATAGAATAAAATTAAAATGGAAATTAATTCTATTCCAGTTACTTATTTTTTGGCAGTAGCTCTTGCTTCGTTTCTATTAGGAATTTCAAAATCTGGGATAAAAGGTCTAGCTATTTTGATTGTAACAATTTTCGCACTAGTTTATGACGCTAAGTCATCAACAGGAATAGTAATGCCACTTTTGATTCTAGGAGATATCTTTGCCGTGATATATTACAATAGGCACACAAGATGGAAATTCATAAAAAAATTAATTCCTTGGATGATTTTAGGAGTTATCATTGGAGTTTTTTTTGGAAAGGATATTCCTGAGAAAAGTTTTAAAAACATAATGGCAATAATAATTTTTGCAAGTACAATTTTAATGTATTTTTGGGAAAACAAACCTAATAAAAAAGTTCCGAATCATCCATTGTTCGCTTTTTCAATGGGAATTTTAGCAGGATTTACTACTATGATTGGCAATTTAGCAGGTTCATTTGCTAACATATACTTTTTAGCTATTAGACTTCCAAAAAATGAATTCATTGGAACAGCTGCTTGGTTATTTTTTATTATTAATTTCTTTAAACTTCCATTTCATATTTTAGTATGGAAAACAATAAATATTGATTCAATCTATAATAGTTTAATATTAACTCCATTTTTAATTATCGGACTAATCACTGGAGTTAAAATAGTAAAAAAAATAAAAAATGATTCTTACAGAAAATTAATTTTATTTTTTACTGCAATAGGATCAATTTTTATAATGCTAAAATAATTAATCAGAATTGACCTTTAATTTCTTCGACAACTTCAGGGTTTAAAAGAGTAGAAACATCTCCTAAATCATTAAATTCATTATTTGCCAATTTTCTCAAAATCCGTCTCATAATTTTACCACTTCTAGTTTTAGGTAAACCACTAACAAACAAGATTTTGTCTGGTTTAGCTATTGGCCCAATTGAATTGGAAATAAGAGTCCTAATCTCATCTTTAAGACTTTCAGTTTTTAAATTAAAATCATATAAAATAACATATGCCATTAAAGCATTACCCTTAATTTCATGTGGAAAACCAACAACAGCACTTTCAGCAACACCAGGATGTTCATTTATTGAATTTTCAATTGGAGCAGTTCCAAGATTATGACCAGATACTATAACTACATCATCAACTCTACCAGTAATTCTATAATTCCCTTTGGTATCTCTTAAGGCTCCATCTCCAGGAAAATATTTACCAGGGAACGCAGAAAAATAAACCTCTTTATATCGCTCATGATTACCATAAATTGTTCTTGCAATTGAAGGCCAAGGAGCAGTAATAGTGAGTATACCCTCTGCGGATTTATCCTTTAAAACTTCACCTTTTTTATCAACTAATTCAGGAACAATACCAGGTAAAGCTTGAGTAGCAAATGTTGGTTTTTGATCTGTAACTCCAGCAAGAGATGAAATTAAAATTCCTCCAGTTTCAGTTTGCCACCATGTATCAGCAATTGGTAATTTATTTTTTCCAATATTTTCATCATACCAGTGCCATGCCTCTTCATTTATAGGCTCTCCAACTGATCCTAAAACTTTTAATGAATTTAAATCATATTTACTAATTAATTCCTTTGGATGTTTAGCTAGACTTCTAATTGCGGTTGGAGCTGTATAAAATTGATTTACTTTGTACTTCTCACATATATTCCAAAAACGATCCCAATTGGGATATGAGGGAATTCCTTCAAAATGTAAAGTTGTAGCTCCCGCTAAAAGGGGTCCATAAATCATATAACTATGTCCAGTTATCCAACCAATATCAGCAGTACACCAATATATATCTCCCGGCGAATACTGAAAAACATTTAAAAATGAATAAGCTGTATATACCATATATCCACCACAAGTATGAACCATGCCTTTAGGTTTTCCAGTAGATCCCGAAGTGTAGAGGATAAACAACATATCCTCTGAGTCCATAATTGTTGGTAAGCAATCTTCTGACATGTTTTGTATCAAATCATCCCACCGAATATCCGTTTTTGGATTCCATTTTATTTTTTTTAAGGTTCTTTCAAATACGACAGTTTTTTCTATACTTGGACATGACAATAATGCATCATCACATATAGATTTTAAATCTATTATTTTATTACCTCTAAAAGCTCCATCGGCAGTAATTAATACCCTACATTTTGAGTCGTTAATTCTTGCAGATAGTGCTTTTGATGAAAACCCAGCAAAAACAACTGAATGAATCGCGCCAATTCTTGCACAAGCCAGAACAGCAACCGTTAGTTCTGGAACCATAGGCATATAAAGACAAATTCTATCACCTTTTTTAACTCCTAAAGACTTTAGGCCATTTGAAAATTTACATACTTTGGATAAAAGTTCTTCATATGTTATCCTCTGTGAATCAGCATTTGGATCATTTGGCTCCCATAAAATAGCTAACTTATCAGGTGTCGATTTAGCGTGAACATCTAAACAGTTTTCAGTAATATTTAATTTACCGTTAATAAACCATTTGGTTCTTGGAATGGTCCAATCCGATTCAAGAACTTTATCCCAAACTGAATTCCACTTAAAAGCCCCAGCTACTTCTGACCAAAAAACCTCTGGATATTTTTTAGATTTGTCCTGAACAATTTCGAATTCCTCTTTAGATTTAATTTGAAAGTCGTAAATACTTTTCATATTATATTATTTATTTCCAATATATAAATTTTATTAATGTAAACGTGAAGTTCTTTTAAACATTAGAAATTTAATTTAAATTTGTTCTTATGAAAATTGAACAAATTTATACTAATTGTTTATTTCAAGGTTCTTATATGATTGAAAGTGAAGGAGAAATAGCTGTAATAGATCCTTTGCGAGAACCTAATATCTATATTAAAAAAGCTAAAGAAAGAAATGCGAAAATTAAATATATTTTTGAAACTCACATTCATGCTGATTTTGTTAGTGGTCATTTAACTCTTTCCAAAATAACTAATGCACCAATTATTTTTGGTCCAAATGCTGAACTAGATTATGACTGCACTATTGCCGGAGATTTACAGGAATTTAAACTAGGAAAAATTGTTCTTCAAGTTATCCATACACCTGGACATACCCTTGAAAGCTCTATCATACTTTTAAAGAATGAGAAAAATGAGAAAATTTCAATTTTTACAGGTGACACACTATTTTTGGGTGATGTTGGTAGACCTGATTTAGCTCAAAAATCTTCAGAACTATCTCAAAGAGATCTTGCAGGAATGCTTTTCGATAGCTTAAGAAAAAAAATAATGCCACTACCTGATAACTTAATTGTTTACCCTGCTCACGGAGCTGGTTCTGCATGTGGAAAAAATATGATGAAAGAAACTCATGACACATTGGGAAATCAAAAAAAAGTGAATTACGCATTAAGAGAGGATATGTCTAAAAAGGAGTTTGTGGAGGAAGTTTTAAATGGACTTGAAAGCCCCCCAGAATATTTCCCTATGAATGTAAAAATGAATCAAACTGGGTATGAAGATGTAACTAATATAATTAAAAAATCTCTTAATGAAATCAATCCAATTGAGTTTGAAAAATTGATCAAAAAAAATGATTATTTAGTTTTAGATGTAAGAAATGAAAATGATTTTGTCATGGGACACATTCCTAAATCTATTTTTATTGGCCTAAATGGTTCATTTGCACCATGGGTTGGCACATTAATTAAAAATGTAAATAGACCAATTTTACTTGTTGCCCCTTTGGGAAAAGAAAAAGAAGCAATAACCAGACTATCTAGAGTAGGATTTGATAATGTCATTGGATATTTAAAGGGAGGTTTTGATAATTGGAAACAAAGCCAAAGAGATACGGACAGCATTATTTCTCTAAAAGTTGAAAATTTAAATAAAGAAGGAAATCAAGTTTTTTACGACGTCAGAAATAAAAGTGAATCAGAATCTGGGAAATTAATGAATTCAAAAAACATTCCTCTTGATTTTGTTCAAAATAAAATAGGTGCTTTTCCAAAAAGAGACCCTTTCTATGTTCATTGTGCAGGAGGATATAGATCTGTAATTGCTATTTCTCTTTTAAAATTTAATGGAATACATAATGCGATTGATATTAAAGGAGGATTCGCCGCATTAAAAAAATCAAAATTTCAAGTTATTTGATTTCATTAATTATGTTTTTTAGAATTTTTTTATCAAGACCATAAATTTCCTGAGATAAAAAAGACATTAGTTTTGTATTGTTATTTTTCTTATTTAATATTTTTTTTGCTGATAAGTGAATCCAATTAAAATTGCTAGAAAAAATTTTTTTAATATTTGAAGTATTTATCCCACCCCCTGGCATAATATTTATTCTTCCTTTACTTATTTTATTAATACTTTTAAGGAATTCTAATCCATCATCCACATTCTCTTTTTGCCCAGATGTTAATATTGTATCAAATCCTAATTGAATGATTTTTTCAAGATCATTAAAAGGATCTTTTAAAACATCAAAAGCCCTGTGAAATGTTAGTTTTTTTTGATCACAAATGCTAACTATTTCTCTTAATTGATCAAATAATATATTCCCAGAGACATCTGTAGATCCAAACACAAAACCTTCAATAGGATATTTTTTCAAAATTAAAATATCCCTTTTAATAGTATTAATCTCATTCTTATCATAAACAAAATTTCCGCTTCTAGGCCTTAGAAGAACTCTTATTGGTACACTGGAATGTTTCAATGACTCCTCGACAAAGCCAACAGAAGGAGTTATTCCCCCTAAACCTATTTCTGAACACAACTCAATTCTATTTATATCAAATTTATTAGAATCAATAATAGATGAAATTGAGGAGGCACATATTTCGATATTTGTCATAAAAAATTATTTATATAAATAAATGAAAATTTAATAACCTAAAATAATCTTATATTGAAAGATAATTAATTAATAGCTTATATAAAATGAAATATATTCTTTCTATAGATGCAGGAACAACTAGTTCTAGATCTATTATTTTTGATAAAGATGGCACTCAAATTGGTATTTCTCAATATGAATTTACTCAGATTTTTCCAAAAGAAGGTTGGGTAGAACATAATCCAAATGAAATTTGGGAAACTCAAAAAAAAGCAATTACAGAATGTATTAGTAAGTGTAGAATTAAAATTTCAGAAATTGGAGCTATAGGAATAACAAATCAAAGAGAAACCACAGTTATTTGGGATAGAAAAACTGGGGAGCCGGTATATAATGCAATTGTTTGGCAGGATAGAAGAACAGCTTATATTTGCAATGCCCTGATTGAAAAGAACTTAGACAAAAAATTTGAAGAAAAAACTGGTTTGATAATTGATTCGTATTTTTCAGGTACGAAAATTAAATGGATTCTTGACAGTATACCATCAATTAGAAAAAAAGCTGAAAACGGGGAACTAGCATTTGGCACAATAGATACATGGTTAATTTGGAAAATGACTAATGGAAGGTTTCATGTAACAGATGTAACTAATGCTAGCAGAACATTATTATTTAATATTCACACACTTGAATGGGATAATGAATTATTAAATGAATTAAACATTCCTAAAAATATTTTACCAAAAGTAATAAGTTCATCAGAGGTTGTTGGGAATACCTCCAAAGATATTTTTGGTATTGAAATTCCTATAAGTGGAATTGCAGGAGATCAACATGCTGCGCTTTTTGGCCAATTGTGTATAAATGAAGGAGATATAAAAAACACTTATGGGACAGGTTGCTTTTGTATTATGAATACGGGAAATAAAATTGTTAAATCTAAAAATAAAATGTTATCAACAATAGCATGGAAAATTGATAATAAAGTTACCTATGCAATAGAAGGTGGAGTTTTTGTGGCAGGAGCGCTTGTTCAATGGTTAAGAGATAAATTAAAAATTATAAAAAAAGCATCAGAAATTGAAGAATTAGCAACTTCTGTTGATGATAATGGGGGAATAACTTTTCTTCCATCATTGTCAGGTCTAGGAGCGCCATATTGGAACCCTGAGGCAACAGGAGCAATAATTGGGATTACAAGAGGAACTGAGAGTGGGCATATTGCCTTAGCAGCACTGGAATCAATTGCCTTAAGAACAAGGGAAATTATTATTGAAATGGAAAAAGATGCAGGTATAAAGTTTAAATCCTTTAAAGTCGATGGTGGTGCGTCTGAAAATAACTTACTAATGCAAATTCAATCAAATTTTTTAAAAAAAATTGTGATAAGACCAAAGATTACAGAAACAACTGCGCTAGGAGCAGCTTTTTTTGCTGGATTAGCAATTGGCTTTTGGCCATCAATTGATTCCTTAAAATCAATATGGAAAAAAGATATATCTTTTTCTCCAAAAAAAGATAAAAATATTGATAGAATTATTAAGCTATGGAATCAAAGGATTAAATAATTTAAAAAATGCTAAGATCAAAAAATATAAAAAAAATTAAAAACCAGAAAAAATCATGGGATATTTTAATAATTGGTGGAGGTGCAAGTGGATTGGGTGCAGCAGTTGATGCTGCAAGCAGAGGCTTTAAAACACTTCTATTAGAAAAAGAGGATTTTGCAAAAGGAACCTCTTCCAGAAGCACAAAACTTATTCATGGGGGGGTTAGATATTTACAAAATGGTGATTTATCAATGGTAATTGAATCATTAAAGGAAAGGGGCATTATGAGAAGAAATGCTCCTCATCTTGTAAAAGATCTGAGCTTTGTTATTCCTTCATATGATTGGTGGAGTAGCCCATTTTATGGGATTGGATTAAAAATATACGATATGATGGCAGGAAAATTAGGTTTAGGCCCGTCAACGCTTTTAAACAAAGAAGAAACTATAAATTTAATTCCTAATGTAAAGAAAACTGGTTTAAAAGGAGGAGTGATTTATCATGACGGACAGTTTGACGATTCAAGAATGGCAATAAGTCTTGCTTTAACTGCTGAACAACAAGGGGCAATTGTTTGTAATTATATTAAAGTTGAAAGTTTAATTAAAAATGATAATTTAATTTCAGGTGTAATTGCTAAAGATTTCTTAACTAAGGAAAGAATTAAGATTAATTGTAAAGTTTTAATAAATGCCACTGGAGTTTTTTCGGATAATATTTTAAAAATGGATAATCCTAATAATCCAAAATTAATTAAACCTAGTCAAGGAGTACATTTAGTTTTGGATAAAAAATTTTTAAATGGACCTCATGCAATAATGGTCCCTCATACATCAGATGGTAGAGTATTATTTGCTGTTCCATGGAATAATTTCGTAGTGGTTGGTACTACAGATACATTGGTTAATGATATATCAATTGAGCCAAATGCATTAGATAAAGAAATAAAGTTTATTCTAGATAATGCAGGTAAATATATGACTAAAACTCCAAAAAAATCTGACATTAAAAGTGTTTTTACTGGTTTACGCCCATTGGCAGCTGACGAGGGTGATAGTAATGAAACAAGTGAGATTTCAAGAGGCCACAAAATTATTTTAAGTGAGTCAGGTATGATAAGTATTTTAGGAGGTAAATGGACAACATACAGAAAAATGTCAGAGGATTTAATAAATAGTGCTCTATCAGTTGGAGGATTCCCTGAAAGAGCATGTATTACTCAAAATCTTCCAATATACGGTTATGACTATAATTCAGATTGGGAAGACCCAATGCATGTATATGGATCAGAAATTGATAAAATTAAATCAATTGATGAGTCTAATTTTAGTAAATCAATTTCTAAAGAGTTTTTTATCACAAAAAATATGATTATTTGGTCTATAAGAAATGAAATGTCAATGAAATTAGAGGATATTTTAGCAAGAAGAACTAGATGTCTTTTCCTTGACGTTAATGAGACATTAAAAATAGCTCCAAAAGTGTCTGGAATTATGGCAAAAGAAATGAATAAAAATAAAGAATGGATTGATAAAGAACTCAAAAACTTTGTTAAATTAGCTTCAAAATACCAAATAAAATGATTTCCCCATTTATTGCTGAATTAATTGGTACAGCTGTTCTACTTCTTTTAGGTGCAGGAGTAAATGCTAATATTAATTTAAAAAACACAAATGCGGAGAATGATACACCTTGGATTATAATTACTTCATCCTGGGGATTTGCTGTTTTTGTTGGAGCGTACATTGCAAGTAGCCATAGTGGGGCCCATCTAAATCCTGCTGTATCTATTGGATTAGCTGTAGCGGATAAGTTTTCTTGGGATTTAGTTCCTATCTATATTTTAGCTCAATTACTTGGAGCAATGCTGGGGAGTTGGCTTTCTTACTTAGTTTACATCGATCATTATAAAATAACTAAAAATGAAGAGGCTGTAAAGGGTACCTTTTTTACATCACCTTCTATAAGAAATTTCAAAAATAATTTCTTCAGTGAATTCATGGGAACTTTTATGTTAGTTTTTGGAATATTTTTTATTGCTTCGCCAATAATTAATATTGAGGGAGTTGTTACAGAAAATTACGGAATAGGATCATTAGAATCTTTACCTGTTGGAATTTTAGTTTGGGTAATTGGCATGAGTCTTGGAGGTACAACTGGTTATGCTATTAATCCTGTCAGAGATTTAGGCCCAAGAATAATTTATCAAATAATTCCAAGAAAAAATAAAAAGCCTGATTGGGAATATAGTTGGATCCCTATTTTTGGACCAATTTCTGGGGCATTAGCAGCCGGTTTACTATATTTAGTTTTATTATAAAAAAAACCTGTATTAGTCT
Organism: uncultured Flavobacteriaceae bacterium; assembly: GCA_905381055.1. Lineage (GTDB taxonomy): Bacteria > Bacteroidota > Bacteroidia > Flavobacteriales > Flavobacteriaceae > TMED220. Next base: position 59,463 of record CAJPUR010000001.1, on the reverse strand, counting down.
TAAAATTCTGTATAAACTCCAGAATAACAAGTTTGAGGCTAACCCACTGATCAAGGATCTAAACAAATAGCTTGCTTTTACAGCGAAGACTTACCCCTTTTAAAAAAATGACCGTTGAGTTTATCAAAAAAACAACTAATACAGGCATATTTTTAACTTCAATATGATTTCATATGATCTTCAATCATATTTATTAAGTTATTGATCTTGTCATCATTAACCAAATTATTAGATAAAGATTTATTTTTTAAACCCTCTAGTTCGGTTGCATATTGTAATGCACACATGGCTAAAACGTCTTGCTTATCTCTTACTGCATAACTTCCCTCAAGTTTTTCAATCATATTATCAATTTTCTTTGATGATTTTCTTATAATTTCCTCTTTATCATTTGATACTGTTAAAGGATACAATCGATTTGCAATTTTGACTTTTATTTTAAGATTTTTATCCATATTACTTTTTTAGAGAGTAGATATTTTATCTAAACAATAATCCACATGTTTTATTAAATCATTAATTTTATTTTTCATAATCGAATCCCCTTCATTGCTTCCCAAAAGTGAATTTGCAGATTTTAAAGATGTATTCTCTTCTTTAAATAAATTATTTTTTTCAACAAGTTCAGCATTGCTTTTTTCCATCAATTCAATTTTCTTCTTTAAATCACCAATTGTGTAATAATTGTCCTTTAATCTATTTAAAAGCAATACAATATTTCTTTCAAGAATTTCAATGTTCTCTTCAGAGTGGTTCATAATTACAAATTAAACAAAATCAAATTTAATGATTTTAAACCTAATTATTTAAATTAATGAACGATTAGAATTAATTATTTATTTGGTTTGTAAAATTTTATAAATCAAAATGAAATTATTTATTTTTTATTATTTTTTTTTTTAATATTATTTAATAATGAAATTAAAATTCAAAATAAATTTTTTTTTAATATTTTTCTTAAGTGCAGTAAATCTAATTTCTCAAGAAAAAAGCGAGATTAATTTAATTCCTTTAGATTTACCATTAAAATTGTCTGGGAACTTTGGTGAAATAAGAGGAAGTCATTTCCACGCAGGAATAGACATTAAAACCAATGGAAAAGAGGGTTTTCCAATAAAAAGTATTTTAAACGGTCATGTAACGAGGATTTCAATATCAACAAGAGGATATGGAAAAGCAATCTACATTGATCATCCTAATGGAACCACTTCAGTATATGCTCATTTAAAAAAATTTTCAAAAAAAATTGAAGCCATAATAAAAAACCATCAATATCAAAATAAAAAATTTGAAATACAAAAATTCTTTAAAAAAGACGAAATTAAAATAGAAAAGGAGGAATTAATTGGATATTCTGGAAATACAGGGGGATCTTCAGGCCCGCATTTACATTTCGAAATAAGAAATCAAAAAAACCAAAACCCATTAAACCCATTAAATTTCGGATATAAGATTTTAGATTCTAAAGAACCAACTATCAATAACTTATTTGTTTATAGCCTTGATGAAAATAAAGTTTTTCAAAATGGACAACAAAATAAATTGATAAAACTAAAAAAAATTAATAATAGTTTATATGAAGCTAATCCTATAGAATTAGGAGGAAACTTTGGTTTTGGAGTTCAAAGTTTTGATAGACACGACCTTAGTTATAATAAAAATGGTGTTTATAAAACAATACTTAAAATAAATGATAAAAAAGTGTTTGAAATTATTTTTGACAAATTATCCTTTAATGATTCTAAATACATTAACTATTTGATAGATTATTTTGCTTATAGAGAAAAAAAAATTAAAATAACTAAACTTTTCTTGGGTGAAATACCAAAATTTAGTTTTTTCAGTGAAACAAATAATAATGGAAATTTTTTTTTTAAAGAAGGGAAAAACTATAATGTAAAGATAGAATTATTTGATTTTAATAATAATTCAACCTCAATAAAATTTAAAGTTAAAGGAACAGGAGAAAACACATACCCATCACTACCTTTAAAAGGCTTTCTAATTAATAAAAATGAAAAAAGAAATTTTATTTTTAAAAATAAGGAAGTTACTTTTTTTAGAAACAGTTTTTTTGAAAATAAAATTATAGATATTATTAATAAGCCAGATACACTAACTATAAACAACAACGACTATCCTCTTAATAAACCTATTGAAATAACATTTAAAATACCATACAAGGATTCTTTATCCTCTAAACTTGGAGTTGGACTAATTAATTCAGGGAATAAAATGATTTTTATACCAGGAATTATCAAAGATAATAAGATTACGATAAGATCAAAAAGCTATGGAAAATATGTCATTACGAAAGATAGTATAAAACCAACTATTAATTCAGTTGGATTTAAAAAAGGAGAATGGATGACTAATAAGAATTTTTTAACAGTTAAAGTTGATGATGATTTTTCAGGAATTAAAAACTATAATGGCTTTATAAACAAAGAATGGATTCTACTAGAATATGAGCCTAAAAATAAAACCTTAAAATATGACTTTAAAGATCATTTATTTAAAAAAGCAGAACTAAACATTGAAATAAAAATCGAGGATTTTGCAGGAAACAAAACAAATTATAAAACAAAAATTTTTAGGAAACCGGCTCTTTAACAAAAGATTTTAAAATATTTACTAAATAATCAACTTCTTCAATTGAATTAAATATTGAAAAAGAAAACCTCAAAGAAGGCCATTTATTATTCTTTTTTAAGTGATTTATTACATGTGACCCCGCAGAAGATCCTGATTGACATGCACTTCCTTTAGAACAGGCAATTCCTTTTAAGTCAAGATGAAAATTTAATAAATCTATTTTATGGGGTATTATTGGTAACGCTACATTTACAATAGTATAAGTATTTTTATCAAATCCATCCGAATTTCCATTAAAAATTACATCAGGAAATATCTTTTTTATTTTTTTAACAAAATGTGATTTTATATTTTTTATATGTTTTGATTCACTTTCCAAATTTTTATTTGCTATTGAAAGTGCCATTGACATTCCCAAAACATTATAAATAGATTCTGTGCCGGCCCTTGCGCCCCATTCTTGTCCACCACCAATTATAAAAGGCATTAATTTGGAATCATTCCTTATAAATGAAAATCCAATACCTTTTGGACCATGAAATTTATGTGCTGAAGCTGATAAAAAATCAATTTGTGTTTTATTTAAATCAATTTTATAACGTCCCACACTTTGCACGGCATCAGTATGAAATAAACAAGAATTCTTTTTACAAATTTTTGACACCTCTTTTAGATCAAGAATATTTCCAATTTCGTTATTAACATGCATTAGTGAAACTAATTTTTTAGAATTATCAGATTTTAAAATAGATTCAAGACTATTTATATCTATTGAACCATCGTTATTAATTTCAACATATTTAATTTTTATATTTTTTGTTGAAAGATATTCTACTACATTTAGTACTGCATGATGTTCAATTTCAGAGGTAACTATGGTCTCTATGTCGAAAGATTCAATAGCAGACCTTAAAATCATATTATCAGATTCAGTTCCTCCTGAAGTAAAAATAATTTCTTTAGAAGAGATATTAAAATGACTAGCTATCTCTTTTCTACATTCCTCTAGTACAGTTTTTGCCTTTCTACCAAAGGAATGTGTAGAGGACGGGTTTCCATAGGACTCAATCATTAATCCAGTCATAGAATCAATAATTTCTTTTCTTATAGGCGTAGTTGCAGCATTATCAAAATAAACTTTCATAGGTATTATTTTGAGCATAAATATAAGAAGTTTACTTTTACTTTAAAAACAGAAGACTTAATGAAAATAAAGTTAATTGTAATATCTTTTTTGTTATTTTTTTCCTGCAAAGACAGTGACTTAATAATTGAAAATATTGATTTTTCAGACTCAGCTTTGGAAATTTGTTCACCAAATATTAGTAACAAATTATTTATTAAAATTAAAGAATCTGAGTCACTTATTCTAGTTTTGTCGGAAAATTTACCTACGGAGGAAGGAACATCAAAAATAAATTTTGATGAATATAATTATCTTCTATACCGAAAATACAATGATAAAATTAACATAAATTATTTTTGTTCAATTATTACTCCAAAATCACCAATATTAATTAGTGAATTAACCCCTAAAACGGGGGAAATAGAAATTTCTACCAGAATATCATATGATGAAAATGGAAAATTATTGAGTATTGTTTATGATTTAAAAATCATAGATCTTCTGCTTGAAAACGCTAACGGAGATAAATTAATTCAAGATACATTAGAATTAGGGTCTTTGACTTTTATATTAATTTAAAAGTCATTAAAAGTCTTAATTATTATATTAATGCTTTTCATTAATTCTTCTTTCGTTATAATAAGTGGGGGAGCAAATCTTATGATGTTTCCATGGGTTGGTTTAGCAAGTAAACCATTTTTCATTAAGTTAATACATATATTCCAGGCTGTTTTACTTTCAGGAGAATCATTAACTTCAATTGCATTTAGTAAGCCTTTTCCTCGAATTGAAGAAACTATCTTTGATTTTGACAAAGATAATTTTAATTCCTTTCTGAATAAATTTCCTAGTTCATAGGCTTTTTGGGAGAGATTTTCTTCAATTATCACCTCAAGAGCAGCCTTTGAAACAGAACAAGCAAGGGGGTTACCACCAAAAGTTGAGCCGTGCTCTCCTGGCTGAATACATAACATAATCTCATCATTCGCCATAACAGCAGATGATGGTAAAACTCCTCCTGAAAGAGCTTTTCCCAAAATAAGAATATCTGGCCTAGCCTCTTCATAATCAGTAGCTAGTAATTTGCCTGTTCTAGCTAATCCAGTTTGAACCTCATCAGCAATAAACAAAACATTATATTTATCACATAACATTCTTATACCAGACAAATAACCTTCACTTGGAACAATAACTCCAGCTTCACCTTGAATGGGTTCAACCATAAAAGCTGCAGTATTAGGATCTTTAAACTTTTCTTCCAATTGATTCAGGTCATCATAATCAATTAAATCATATCCTGGCATAAAAGGCCCATAGTCTTTGTAGGATATTGGGTCATCAGAACTAGAAATTGCTGCAAGAGTCCTCCCCCAAAAATTACCCTTTGGAAATACTACTCGAGCTTTGTTCTCAGGTATACCTTTTTTTAAATAACCCCATTTTCTTGCTAATTTTACTGCAGTTTCTCCACCCTCAACACCTGTATTCATAGGAAGCACTTTATCGTATTTAAATAAATTTGTGATGTATTCTTCATATATTCCAAGAACATCATTATAAAATGCCCTAGATGTTAAAGTCAAAGAATTACTTTGAGTTAATAAAGCATTAATTATTTTGGGATGACAATGGCCTTGATTTACTGCTGAATAAGCAGATAAAAAATCAAAATACTTGACACCTTCAACATCCCACAAATTGACCCCAAGTCCTCTTTTAATTACAACTGGAAGTGGAGAATAATTATGTGCTCCAAAATTATATTCTAGATCAAAAAAATTTTGTGAACTTTCAGGATATATTTTTTTCATCAAATAAATTGAAAAATGTAATATTATTTAATTAATCAATGGCTAAATTACAATATTAAAATAAATAAAAATTTATAAATCTTTCAAAATTCTAGTACTTTACAAGAGTATTTATTTAAATATTATAATTTTATAAGTATGTCCCTAAAAAATAAAAAAATCTTCAAAAAAATACCTATTGTAGATATAGCTAAAAAAGGGGAAACAATTTCAAAAACTAAAAAAAATGAAATTATTTTTCTTAAAAAAGGAGTACCAGGTGATATTGTGGATGTAGAAATCTACAAAAAGAAAAAAAAATTTTTTTTAGGTAATATAATAAATTATGTAAAGCTCTCAAAAGAAAGAGTAAAACCTAAATGTGAACACTTCGATCTCTGCGGTGGCTGTCAACTTCAAAACATCAACTATGATTTTCAATTAAAATTAAAAACAAAATTAGTTAAAGATAATCTTGAAAGAATAGCTGATGTTAAATTAGGCAATGAACTAGAGATTGTCCCATCTAATGAACAGTATTATTACAGAAATAAATTAGAATTTACATTTTCAAACAAAAGGTGGCTTACTGATGAGGAAATAAAAAGTAATGAATACATAGAAAGAAATGGCCTTGGATTTCATAAAGCAGGAATGTGGGACAAAATTATAGATATAAATAATTGCCACCTTCAAATTGATATTTCAAATAAAATCAGAAATTTCATTAAAAACTATTGTAATGAAAACAATTTAATTTTTTTTGATCATAAAAATAAATCTGGTTTTCTCAGAAATTTAATAATAAAAACAACAATTAGTGGTGAATTAATGGTCGTAATTCAATTTTACAATCACATGAGTTTAGAGATAAAAAATCTTTTAAATAGTATTGTAAAAAAATTTCCACAAATTAACTCTCTTTTATATATAATAAACAATAAAGCGAACGATACTATCTACGACCAAAAAATCAATTTATTTTATGGAAAAAAATATATACTAGAAAAATTTGGTAAATTTTTTTTTAAAATTAGTGTCAAGTCTTTTTATCAACCTAATCCAAAACAAGCTTTAAAACTATATGAAATAATCAAAGATTTTTCTGAACTTAAAGGTGATGATGTAATCTATGATTTATATACTGGCAATGGAACAATAGCACAGTTCCTTTCTGATAAAGCTTCAAAGATAATTGGTATTGATATAATTGATGAATCCATAAAAAATGCTATCGAAAATTCAAAAATAAATAATATTAAAAACGTGAAATTTTTAGTAGGTGACATGAAAAATATTTTTGATGAAAAACTTATTAAAAAATATGGTAAACCGTCAGTTATAATTACTGATCCCCCAAGAAATGGAATGCATCCGAGAGTTATAAGTGAAATAATAAAAATTAACCCGGAAAAAGTTATCTATGTTAGTTGTAATAGTTCGACTCAAGCAAGAGATTTAAAACTATTAAAAAAACTTTATAAGGTTTCAAAAATAAAAATCGTTGATATGTTTCCTCAAACACTCCATGTGGAAAATGTTGTACTTTTGAAAAAGAAATAATTATAATGATGAACAAATTAGATCTTATATTAATCATTGTTTTACTTAATTTAATGACTCAATGTGAAAAAGACGATATTTGTTTAATTGATACACAAGGAACCCCAAGAATTATATTAAGATTATTTGATAAAGAAAATGTAGAAAATTATAAATCTGCAGTTGATATAACGGTTATTGGTTTAAATAAGGAATATCCATTAAAAACATTAAATTCTGATTCAATTGCGATACCATTGAGATCAAATTATGCTTACACTAGATATATTTTTTCAAAAAATATTGGTGATACGATTTACAATGATACAATTCAATTTAATTATCAAAGAGAAGATATTTATATAAATAGAGCATGTGGCTTTAAATCTGAATTTTTAATTGATTCAAATTCAATTGAAATAATATCTGGAAATTTAAATTGGATAAATAATTTTAAAATATTAAATGAAAAAGTTTCAAATGAAACAAAAGCACACGTGGCTATTTATCATTAGTTTTATTTTTTTTAGTTTAATTATAAACGCACAAGAAAATAAAAAAATCGACTCAATAAATATCAATTTATCGGGTGAAAAAAAATTAGTCATACCTAAAACACTTGCTCTAAGGGCAGGAATAGATCTCTTTATGCCAGTATTAAGTCAATTTGATTCGGATTTCCAAGGACTCGAAATAGTTGGAGACCTAAATTTTTATAAAGATTTATTTTTAGCAGCCGAAATTGGCTCATTAAAAAAAAGAATTCAGTCTGAACAAATAAATTTTACCACTAATGGGACTTATCTAAAATTGGGAATAGATTATAACCTATTTAATAATTGGAAAGGAATGAAAAACTCAATATTTATTGGATTGAGATATGGAAGAAGCATTCATAAACATACAATAAATAACTACTTGATATACATTACTCACCATTATTGGGAAACTCCTCTTACTAATAAAGGTTTTTCGATTGGCGAAAGAAAAAGTCTTAGCTCTGGATGGTTAGAATTTCTTTTTGGAGTGAAAACAGAAATTTTACAAAATTTTTATTTAGGAATTAGCTTAAGACTAAATAGAATTTTAAGTCAAAACCAACCTGAAAATTTTGGAAATTTATATATACCTGGTTTTAATAAAGTGACTGATGATAATAATTTTGGTGTAGGATTTAATTATACACTAACATATTCATTCCCTTTTAATTTTAAAAGAAATAAAAAATAAAATCTATTTTTTCTTTGATCCTTTATAAATTGAATAATTATTTAATGAGGAATCTAATTTGCCATTTATTAGTTTAATTTTTTTCGAAGCTTTTAATCCAATTTTTTTAATTGCTTCAAGATTTGATGAAATTATCCAAGCATCTGTATTATCATATTTATGCTTTAATGTTGACCCAATATCTGAATATAAAGCATTTATATTACCATCTATTCTCTCCCCATATGGAGGATTGGTGACAATTTTTAATGAACCTTTACTATTTTTTGAAGATTCTAAAAAGTTTTGCTTCTTTATTTGAATAAACTCAGATAAATTAGCGTTTTCAACATTTATTAATGATTTTTCAACAGCTGAACTTAAAATATCTGATCCAATGATTTTGATTGGCTTTGGTTTTATTTTTTTTAAAAGTGACTCTTCAATAATATAAAAAAGGTCTTCATCCCAATCTTTCCAATTTTCAAAAGAAAATTTTTTTCTATTTACATTTGCAGGAATATTAAATGCAATCATAGCTGCCTCAATAGGAATTGTAGCACTTCCACAAAATGGATCTAAAAAATCTGTATTCCCTTTCCAATTTGAATGTAAAAGAATTCCTGCAGCAAGAACTTCATTAATAGGAGCAATTTCGGTAGCAAATCTATAACCTCTTTGATGTAAAGATATACCTGAAGAATCAATTGATAAAGTACATTTTTTATTGTCAATGTGAATATTAATTCTAAAATCAGGATCTTCAATATTAACACTCGGCCTTGTACCAGTATCAAACTTTATTTTATCAACTATAGAGTCTTTTACTTTTTGAGACACGTATAATGAATTATTGAAAATTTTACCATAAATAACACTATCAACTCTAAAAGATTTATTTAAAGGTAAAATATTGGTCCAATCAATTGAGCTTATTGCATTATATAATTCAAACTCATTAGAAGCATTAAATTTTAAAATTGGTTTCAGAATTCTTATAGCAGTTCTTAAAGACAAATTAGATTTGTAAATAAAACCCTTATCCCCATAAAAACTAACCATTCTATTGCCAATCCTAACTTTTTGAGCTCCAAGCATAGTAAGTTCATTAGCTAAAAGACTTTCCATTCCAAAAAGGGTTTTAGCAATTATTTCAAAATTTTTATCCATAACGGAAATTTGCAATCAAAATAAAATGGGATAATGAACCAAAAAAAACAAAAACATGCCATATAGCATGATTATATTTTAATTTATTCATTTTATAAAAAACAACTCCAATACTATAAAATAATCCACCAACAAATAAAAAAAATAATTCCCAGAAATTAAATATTTCGATAATTGAACCTAAATCAAAAATAACCATCCATCCCATTAAAAGATAAAGTATTAAAGAGAAAGACTCAAATTTATTAATCAAAAAAGTTTTATAAATAGTGCCTAAAAAAGCAATTATCCAAATTAAAATTAATATTACTTTACTGCTTGAGTTTGATATAAAATTTAAATAAACAGGAGTATAAGTACCTGCTATTAAAAAATAAATTGCAATATGATCAAGTTTTCTCCAAATCAACTTATTATGATCTGAATTATAATGGTAAAAAGTTGAACAAAAAAATAAAAAAATAAGAGAAAAAGAATAAATAGTTAAACCTAAATTAAAATCTACGAGAGAATTATTTTTAAAAAATAAAAGATAAACTACACCAAAAAAACTTAAAATTAATGACACTAAATGAGTATATACGTTCCATCTTTCCTCATTAGAAATTCTCCTTAATTTTTTTAGTAATAACATTTTTACTAAAATAAGTAAGGGATTTTAATTTATTGTATATAAATTTAAAACAATTGTAAAATTATTTTAAACCATGAAAATCAGAAATTATATTTTAATAGCTTCACTTTTAATTTTGAACATTAATTGCAATAATTTGGATAATAAGAATTCAAATCAAAAAAAAATCCCGATAATACTTGATACTGACGCAAATAACGAATTAGATGATCAACATGCAATTGCCTATATGTTGTTTAGTCAAAACATCTTTGATATTAGAGCTATTACGGTTAATGAAACATATTCAGGAGGTGAACTTAAAAATCATGTAGACGAAGCAACAAGAATTGTAAATTTATGTGGATATGAAAATAGAATTAAAATAATTCCTGGGGCTTCAGGAAATTTTAATGAAATATCAAAAAATATCAATGAAAAAGAATTTGATGGTAATAAAGCTGTTAACTTCATAATTGAGACAGCTGAAAAAATGAAAAATGAAAAACTAATTCTTATTCCAATTGGCAAATTGACAAATATTTCACTTGCACTACATAAAAAACCGGAGATTGCAAAAAAAATTAAAGTAATATGGTTAGGAAGTAATTGGCCAAAACCAGGAGAATATAATTTAAAAAATGATCCTTCATCAATTAATACAATTCTTGAAAATCCAGAAGTTGAATTTGAAATTGTTACTGTTAGATATGGTGAAACAAGCGGTACTGACGCAGTTAAAATTAGCGTTGACGAAATTAAAAGGAAGATGATAGGTTTAGGTCCTAAAATAAAAAAATCAGTAGTTGGAAGACATGGAGGGAAATTTAATAATTTTGGAGATTATTCAATTGAATTATTTGTAAAATACGGTCATGATACTAGACCATTATTTGATTTATGTGCTTTGTCAATTTTAAAAAATCCCAATTGGGCTGAAAAAAAAACAATAAGTAAAGTAAGTTTCGATGGAGAAAATTGGACTTTAAATGGAAAAAAAGATAGAAAAATAACTTTTTGGGAAAATTTTAAAAGAAAAGAAATTATAGATGATTTTATAAAAACTATAAAAAGGTCAGAAACTATAAATTAACAAATAATTATTTTTTCCAAATTTCGTAAAGTATATCTAAGTTAAAATCCAATGCTGACTCTTGCTCTTCAATATATTTGTCAGCAAATGCTCTTTGAAGAATGTCTTCTATTAAATAATCATTTTTAATTTTTTCAGGATCATATTTTTCTTTTAATGATAATTTAAAAAATGATGCAGTAGTTTGGTATAAAAATGCTCGAAATCCTGTCCTAAGTTCTTTAATTAATTTAAATGGAGTATCTCCAGTTTGCCTACTAATAAGTTTTATTAAAATTTCACCTTCAGACCTTTTGAATTTTTTTAATTCATTTGAAAATTCATCATAAATAAATTTTTCCATCATTTTTATGTATTTTTTTCTTCTTCTTTTAGATTCAATTTTATCTAATCTTTCGTTTAAAACAATTAATCTTTCTGCAGCTAACTTTGCATAAGGATAAACTTTAAATACTTTTCTTCTAAGAAGAATATAATTTAAAAGTTCCGTTTGAGAATCAAATTTTAGTGGTTGAAAAACAATAACTTCTTTTAAAGATATTCCACTTGATGGAACAGAATCACCTTCAATAATAATTAATTGATTTTTATAATTATTTTTATAATCTTGAGAATAATTAAAAAAAGGATAAAAAGATATTATTAAAAAAAAATATTTTATAATTGACATAATCCAAAATTACAAAATTAAAAGAATGATTATATTAAACGAATTTGGTGAATATTATTACTTTTGCATATCATAAAAAACTATTATGTCTATTATTAATAAAAACTCTCTTAAATTTTTAACCGATTACTTAAATAATCCGTCTCCTACTGGATACGAGGCCTCAGGTCAAAAAATATGGATGAATTATCTCAAACCTTATGTTGATAGTTTTATAACTGATACATATGGAACTGCAGTAGGGATTATTAATCCTGATGCAAAATTCAAAGTTGTAATAGAGGGACATTCTGATGAAATTTCATGGTTTGTCAATTATATTACTGATAATGGATTAATATACGTAATAAGAAATGGTGGTAGTGATCACCAAATAGCTCCATCTAAATTTGTAAATATTCATACAAAAAATGGTATTATTGAAGGTGTTTTTGGATGGCCTGCTATTCATACAAGAAAAAATGGAAAAGAAGAGTCTCCCAAACTTGAAAACATTTTCATCGATATTGGAGCAAAAAATAAAAAAGAAGTTCTTAATATGGGTGTTCATGTTGGTTGCGTTATTACTTATCCTGACGAATTTAAAATCATTAACAAAAATAAATTCATTTGTCGAGCTATTGACAATAGAGCTGGTGGTTTTATGATAGCTGAGGTTGCAAGGCTTTTATCAATAAATAAAAAAGTTTTACCTTTTGGTTTATACATAACCAATTCTGTTCAAGAAGAAGTTGGTTTAAGAGGTGCTGAAATGATAACCCAAAAAATTAAACCTAATATCGCAATTGTAACTGATGTATGCCATGATACAACTACTCCAATGATTAATAAAAAAATCCAAGGACATACTGAAATTGGAAAAGGTCCTGTGATTTCATATGCTCCTGCAATACAAAACAATTTAAGAGAAAGAATAATCCAAACTGCAGAAAAAAATAAAATTCCTTTTCAAAGATTAGCTTCATCCCGATATACAGGTACTGATACTGATGCATTCGCATACAGTAATGGAGGGGTTGCTTCTGCATTAATCTCATTACCTTTAAGATATATGCACACTACAGTTGAAATGGTTCAAAAAGAAGATATTGAAAATGTTATTAAACTTATTTACGAAACAATATTAACTATAAAATCTGGTGAGGATTTTAGTTATTTTGATTAATAATTTCTTTATTAATTTTTTTTATTAAACTGGGTCCTTCATATATAAAACCAGTGTATATTTGGACCAATGATGCTCCCGCTTTAATTTTATTTATTGCATCCTTAGCTGAATGAATCCCACCTACTCCAATAATTGGGAATTTATTTTTACTTTTCTTTGAAATAAATTTAATCACCTCATTACTCCTATCATAAATAGGTTTACCACTTAACCCTCCCTTTTCATTTTTTATAATATTATTCGAATTAATTTTAGATCTATCAACTGAGGTATTAGTTGCAATTATTCCATCTAATTTTAGATTAATTATTAAATCTACAATGTCTGAAAGTTGATTTTGATTTAAATCTGGTGATATTTTTAATAATATTGGTTTTCTCTTTTTCTTTTTAGAATTTAAGTTGATTAATGAAACTAATATTTTTTTAAGAGGTTTTTTATCCTGTAGCTCTCTTAAGTTAGGAGTATTAGGAGAGCTCACATTAACAGCAAAATAATCGACATATGGAAATAAAGAATTAAAACAAAAATTATAATCATTAATAGCATTATTATTTGGAGTATTTTTATTTTTACCAATGTTCCCGCCGATTATTATTTTATTTTTTGATTTTAATCTTTTTATAACAGAGTCTACTCCCTTATTATTAAATCCCATCCTGTTAATTATAGCGTTTTCTTCCTTTATTCTAAATAACCTTTTTTTTGGATTTCCTTTTTGGGGTAAGGGAGTGATTGTTCCTATTTCAATGAATCCAAAACCGAAGGAGGAAAGTTCTTTATAAAGATCAGCATCCTTATCGAAACCAGCAGCTAAGCCAATTGGATTTTTAAACTTTATCCCCCAAAGATTCCTCTCTAATAATAAATTTTCTTGAGTATATATTTTTTTAATAATAAAATTCACAAAAGGAATTTTAAAAGAAAACCTGATGAAGAAAAAAATAAAATCATGAACCTTTTCCGGATCAAATAAAAATAATACAGGCTTAATTAATTGTTTGTACATCTAATAAGTTTAGTATTAAGAGATGTTAGCTTGTTAAAATATTTATATTTAATAAATTTAAAAAAAATCAATTTACTTTTTTTCAATAGAATTTAATTTACTACTCAAATCAAGTGAAATAGCACTTCTTTCCATTTTAATCCTTCCAGCTAAAGTCTCAACGATACAAGTGTCATCTTTTTCATTCACATCTGCAATCTTACCATGCATTCCACTTTTTGAGATTATTCTGTCACCTTTTTTTAATGAGGTCATAAATTTTTTTTCTTTTTTTTGTCTACGTTGTTGAGGTAATATAATGAAGAAAAAAAATATTACAATCATCAATAACAAAAAAGGCAGTTGACTTGAAAATCCCTCCATATTAGATTATTGGTTTGACTGCTGTTGTAACCTGGCAGCTTGCTGAGCTTCTCTTTGCCTTTGTTTAGCAGGATCAGGAGTAACCATAGCTTTAATTCGAATAGACTCCCTTCCGCTATCAGTATTTGCAGAAATTGTTACAGTTTTTTGCTGTAGATTTGGCATATTATTAGAATTAAAACTAACCCTCAATGTACCCGTCCCTCCTGGAGAAATCGGAATATTTTTTGGATACTCAGGAACAGTACAACCGCAACTCCCCCTGGCATCAACAATAATTAGATCTGTCTTGCCAGTATTTGTAAAGGTAAACAGAGTAGATACTGTTTCACCTTCTTGTATAGTACCAAAATCGTGAAGATTTTTGTCGAAAGTCATTACAGGTGATTCAGAAACCGCTTTAGTAATAACCTGATCATTTGAAGAATTGTTTGAAGATTTATTGCCTTTGCATGAAACAACAATAAAAGAAAAAATTATGGTTATATAACAAATAGTTTTATACATGATTAATATTTTTTACAAATTTAATAAAAATATCACATTAAACCTCTTCCTTCCTTATTTAAACTATTAGCTAATTCATAGTCTTTGACAATTCTATCTAATACACCATTTATAAAAACACTACTTTTTGGAGTAGAGTAACTTTTAGCAATTTCGACATATTCATTTAAAGTGACTTTAGGAGGAATATTTTTGAAATTAATAAGTTCATTTATGGCTAATTTAATTAAAATATAATCCAATTTAGCTATACGCTTTGAATCCCAATTAGGAGTTTTACCAATTAATTCTTTTTCTAAATTATTGTAATTAGAAAAATATGTTTTAAACAAATTAATACCAAAGTTAACATCCTGTTTAAATTCATTTTTGTTTGGAATTTGAATTTTTAAATTAAGCTTAAAATCATTGCTCTTTAATTGTTTTAAAAAAAATGTATTCACAAGAGGTATATCATCAGTCCAATTAATTTTTATTTCTTCAAAATAATCATGAAGAATTGTTTCACTGGCAATTATTTTTTTAAAAAGATCAATTACAAACTTGTGGGAGTTGTTTTCTTCTTTAATTTGTATATTTTTTTTGAAAATATTACTATCAAGAACTTTTAAATATATTTTTTTAATTAAATCGTATTTTGAGTCCCAATAATTAATTTTTTTTTTAATTAACAAATTGTTAATTGTTGAGTCATTGGCTAAAAAAAAAAGATATGGGTTTTTTTTCAAAAATAAATGTTGGGAAACATCGTCATTTGAAGTCCTAACTTGAGTTTTATGAATCTCAACAAGATTATCTGAGTGTTTCCATAATGCCTTAAAAAAAGATAATATTACTAAATAGAGATCTAAAACCTCATCAAAGTTTTTTTTTAAAAAAATTAATTGTTTATCATGAGAGCTATTTGAGGAACTATTAACAGAAAAAATTGATTGCATTACCTTTATTCTGATGTGTCTTCGAGTTAGCATTTGCAGGAACTTAAAATAATATCAAAATTAATTATTTTAATTAATCAAACTAATTTTTTGTGTTTGATTTTTTTTGAAGTAATTCATTTATTTAACTTTGAAAAAATTAATGCTTTTCAAAAAAAATTAATGAAAGAATTAAGCTTTCTAAATAAATATTTGTTTAAATATAAAATTCAATTATTCTTGGGAATAATTATAACAATTGCTGCAAGAATTTTCTCTCTTTTCGCACCAAGGTTAATTAATAAATCACTAACTAAAGTAGAAAATTTTATTAATGAACAAAATATTTCAATTGGAGAATTGAAAGAAGAACTAGCTGTAAATATTGGAATAATCATCCTGGCTTCATTAATATCTGGATTTTTAACTTTCTTGACTAGACAAACTATTATTAATGTGTCAAGATATATTGAGTTTGATTTAAAAAATGAAATTTACAACCATTATCAAAGGTTATCTATGGAGTTTTATAAAAACAATAGAACTGGAGATTTAATGACCAGAATAACTGAGGATGTGAGTAAAGTTCGAATGTATTTTGGACCAGCATTAATGTATAGTATAACCACCTGTTCCTTGTTTATTATAGTTATTGCAAGCATGTTAAGTCTTTCAGTCGAGTTAGCTTTATACACATTGATACCCTTACCTATTTTATCAATTATAATATATAAGCTAAGTAAAGAAGTGAACATTAGAACAACTATTATTCAAAAAACACTCTCAAGTCTTTCTTCATTTTCTCAAGAAACATTTAGTGGGATTTCAATTATAAAATCATATAACATCGAAAGAAAAATACAAAATGACTTTAATGTTTTATCAGTGAAAAGTAAAAATAAAAATTTAGATTTAGCTAAAGCTCAAGCATGGTTTTTCCCTTTAATGATTTTAATGATTGGTTTAAGTAATTTGTTGGTTATATTGATTGGAGGAAACAAATATATGAATGGTGAAATTGAAGTTGGTGTTTTAGCTGAATTCATTTTGTATGTTTTTATGCTGACATGGCCAGTTGCAACAGTTGGATGGGTAACTTCAATTATTCAACAAGCTGAAGCCTCTCAAAAAAGAATTAATTTATTTTTAAATAAAGTCCCAAAAATTAAAGAAGGTAAATTCAAACCAATAAATATAGAAGGATCAATAGAATTTAAATCGGTAAGTTTTGAATATAAAGAAACTAAAATTAAAGCTTTAAATAATATTAGTTTTAAAATTAATCCAGGAGAATCACTTGGTCTGATTGGAGATACTGGATCAGGAAAATCGACAATATTAGATTTAATTTGTAGATTATTCGAAACTGATAAAGGTGAAATTTTAATCGATAATAAAAACATAACTGACTTTTCATTAAAATCTTTAAGAAATTCAATAGGATATGTTACTCAAAATCCTTTTTTATTTTCAGAGTCAATACTAGAAAATATAAAATTTGGGAATTATAATGCATCCTTGAATGAAATAATGATTGCTTCTAAAAAAGCAGGTATTGATAAAGAAATAAAAAAATTTAAAAATGGATATAATACTATTCTTGGAGAAAGGGGAATTACATTATCCGGAGGGCAAAAACAAAGAGTCTCTATAGCTAGATCTTTGATAAAAAATCCTAAAATTTTACTTTTTGATGACTGCCTATCTTCAGTAGACGCTGAGACAGAAAAAAAAATACAAAAAAATTTATTAAAATTCTCAAATAAAATCACTACCATAATTGTTAGTCATAATATTTCAACAATTAAAAAAACGAATAAAATAATAGTTATTGAAAATGGTATCATTTCTCAAATTGGAAATCACACTGAATTAGTTAAATTAGATGGATATTACAAATCACTTTTCAATAAACAAATAAGAGAAAAAATATAATTACTTGGTTAGTATGTATTTTTTTTACAAATTAGCAAAATAAATTACTTATAAAATAAATGATTCATGGAAATAGGAAATGACGAAATTTACTCAAAAGTTTTAAGAGCTGGAAGAAGAACATATTTTTTTGATGTTAGAGAAACAAAAGCTAGCGATTATTATTTAACTATAACTGAAAGTAAAAAATTCACTAATGAAGATGGAACCTTCTTTTACAAAAAGCATAAAATTTATCTTTACAAGGAAGATTTCTCTGAATTTAAAGAAAATCTAACTGAAATTATGGATTACATAATAACAAATAGAGGTGAAGAAGTGATTAGTGAAAAACATCAAAAAAATTATCAATCCGACGAAAAAAAAATCATAGATTAATTAGTAATTTATTCAAAATTTAAATTATGGCTTTAACTCCTTCAAAAATGATTCCTATTGGAACTATTGCACCAGAATTTAATTTGTCTGACGGTATATCAAAAGATAAGAGAAACCTATTTGATTTAAAGGGTTCTAATGGTACTCTTATCGTTTTTATTTGTAATCATTGCCCATATGTTATTCACATTCTTGAACATTGGGTTAGATTTTCGAATTCTCTATTGACAAAAGGGATTAATACTATTGCAATTTCAAGTAACGATATAATTAAATATCCTGAGGATTCACCAAAATTAATGAAAGAATTAGCCTCAAAAATGAATTTTAAATTCCCATATCTGTTTGATTCTGACCAAAAAGTTGCTAAAAGTTATGATGCAACATGTACTCCGGATTTTTTTTTATTTAATGACAAAAGTGAACTTTGTTATAGAGGCAGATATGATGATTCACGTCCAAATAATTCAAATCAGCTATCTGGAATTGACTTAAAGAATGCTGTGGACTCAATGTTAAATAATAAAACATTAGATACTTTACAATATCCAAGTATGGGATGTAATATCAAATGGAAAAAAGGTAATGAACCAGAAGGATTTTTCAACTAACTTTTAATAGTTTAACTTCAAAAATTAAGATGGAATTAGGAGGTATAACACCTCCTGCACCTGCTGATCCATAAGCTAAATCAGGTGGGATAACAAAAACAGCCTCTTCTCCCTCACTCAAAAGTGAAATTCCTATGTCCCATCCCTTAATTACTTGACCTACTCCTATCTGAAATGCTATTGGTTCATTTCTACTATATGAAGAATCAAAAACAGTATTATCTAAAAGCATACCTTTATAATGTACCTCTACGTTTTTCCCTTTTGATGGTTTGATCCCTTTGGATTTACTTATTATTTTGTAATATAATCCATCATCATGTTTAGTAAATCCTTTTGTCAATTGTTTTAATTTTTCTATCTCCTTATTTTTGAAATCTTCAAGCTTATTTAGTGAATTGTCTATAAATTTATTGAATTCTTTGACTGCGTTGAAACTAATTGCTTCTTGACCTTTCCTTTTTATTGAAATTTTATTAATTACATCACCCTGGGCGATGATATTAACAATATTTTGACCATCAATAACCTGACCAAAAACTGAATGCTTTTTATCTAACCAAGGAGTTTTTATATGAGTAATGAAAAATTGACTTCCATTTGATGAGGGACCTGAGTTTGCCATAGATAAAATACCTGGCTTGTCATGTTTAAGATCATCATGAAATTCATCTTCAAATTTATAACCTGGACTTCCTGTACCGTTACCTAATGGACATCCTCCCTGAATCATAAAATCACTTATTACTCGGTGGAATTTTAAATTATCATAGAAAGGAATACCTGTCTCTTTAAAATCATTTTTAATTTGTCCCTCGGCTAATCCTATAAAATTAGCAACAGTTCCAGGAACTTTATCATAAAAAAGCTCAATTAGAATTGAACCCTTTGAAGTTAAAAAATCTGCATAAATTCCATCTTTCATAATTATGATTTAATGAAAAACAAATATATAAAAAGATAAACGAAAACATTCATTGATTAATTAGCTAGCTCACTAATAAATTTAATTCTATATAACCTAATATCTAATTCATCAATGTCATCAAATTCTTTAACCACACTTTCGATTTCATGTGAATCTGAATCAAGGAAATATTCTTGTAACTCATCCTGAATTTCATCATCTAAAACATCATCAACATAATAATTTAAATCTAATTTAGTGCCAGCGAAAACTATTTTTTCAAGTTCATTTATTAATTCTTCCATTGTAATCCCTTTGGATGATGAAATATCATTAAGAGATAATTTCCTATCAATACTTTGAATTAAAAAAAGCTTCATTGTTGAATTAGAACCAGTACTTTTTAAGACTATCTCATTAGGTTTAACAATATTATTTTCATCAACATATTTTTCAATTACTGGTAAAAAATATTTACCATTTTTTATAGCTTTCCCATTTCCAACCCCAGAAACATTTTTTAACTCCTCAATACTGGTAGGATATTTAATAGTCATTTCAGCTAATGAATTTTCATCAAAAATAACATATGGAGGTATTCCAAGTTCATTTGAGACTTTTTTTCTTATTGCTTTTAATATTTTGAATAATTGGTTATCAACCACATTGATTGAGTTTGATTTAGACACCTCCAATTCTTCGTCATATTTTTGATATTCAGCCATTAGAAATGAAGAAGGATTTGATATGAATTTTTTTCCTTTTTCAGAAATCTTTAATACACCATAGGATTCTATTTCTTTATATAAAAAACCCGGTATTATTGATTGAATAATAAGAGAGGTCCAAAAGGAATCATCTTTATCTAAACCAGAACCAAAAATTTTTAATTCATTAGTTTTATTAGCTACTATTAGTGCATTTTTTTTACCTTTTAAAATTTTAACTATCTCTTTAGATTTATATCTTTCTTTAGTTTCAATAATTGAATTAATTAGAATTAAAAGATATTTACTTACCTCAATTTTCTTTTTTGGAAATCTTACATTATCGTCCATACTTGCCCCCTCACCATTTACTTCATCAAATTCCTCTCCAAAATAGTGAAGAATAAATTTCCTTCTAGAAATTGAGGTCTCAGCAAATGCCATAATTTCATTAAGTAAACAGAGACCAATTTCTTGCTCGGAAATTGGTTTACCAGATAAAAATTTTTCAAGTTTTTCTATGTCTTTTGGTGAATAAAAAGCTATACAATTTCCTTCGCCACCATCTCTTCCAGCTCTTCCAGTCTCTTGATAATAACTTTCAATGCTTTTAGGAATATCATGGTGAATAACAAAACGCACATCAGGTTTATCAATTCCCATTCCGAATGCAATAGTTGCAACAACCACATCAAATTCTTCATTAATAAATAAATCCTGATTTTTTGCTCTTATTTTAGATTCCAATCCAGCATGGTAAGGAATTGATTTTATATTATTAACAATTAAAAATTCATTCAGTTCATCTACCTTTTTTCTTGACAAACAATAAATAATTCCAGATTTCCCAATATTATTCTTAATAAATTTAACTATTTCAGAAAAAACAGTCTTGTCTTTTTTTCTTACCTCATAATATAAGTTAGGTCTATTAAATGAAGATTTAAAAACTTTTGCATTAGGTATTTTTAAATTTTTTATGATATCATCTCTAACTTTTTCTGTTGCTGTCGCAGTAACAGCAATTATAGGTATTTTACTACTGATCTTGTCTAAAACTTTCCTGATGTTTCTGTATTCTGGTCTGAAATCATGACCCCATTCGGAAATACAATGAGCTTCATCAATTGCTAAAAATGATATATTAACAGACTTTAAAAATTCAATTGTCTCATTTTTAGCAAGAGATTCAGGAGCAACATATAGAAGTTTAGTCTTATTATTTAAAATATCAAACTTTACATTTCTAACTTGGGTTTTATTAAGAGATGAATTTAACACATGAGCTAATGAATTATGAGATGAAATTCCATTAATAAAATCTACCTGATTTTTCATTAAAGCTATAAGTGGAGAAACAACAATTGCAGTTCCATTTTGAATAAGTGCAGGTAATTGATAACATAAAGATTTACCCCCACCTGTGGGCATAAGAACAAAAGTGTCTTTTTTATCTAAAATATTTTTTATAATATCTTCCTGAGGATCCTTAAAACTATCAAAACCAAAAAATTTTTTTAATTCTAATAATAAGTTGATTTTGGGCATATATTAAATTAAAACAAATTAATACATTTGTCTTGTTAAGATAATACTTTCCAATCAATTTTTTAAAAAAAGAAATTTTGAATTTTAAAAATAAAATTCTTGAGAGTGCAAGAAGAACTATAAAACTTGAATCAAAATCGATTAATAATCTTTTAAATTATTTAGATGATAATTTTGTAAAAGCAGTAGAACATATCTACAACTCAAATGGTAAAGTTGTAATAACAGGAATAGGTAAAAGTGCAGCTATAGCAAATAAAATAGTTTCTTCTATGAATTCTACTGGGACAAATGCTGTTTTCATGCATTCACGTGAGGCAATTCATGGGGATATTGGAATTATTAAACCAAATGATTCGATAATTTATATTTCTAAAAGTGGAAACTCCGATGAAATTTCTTCATTATTGCCATATCTCAAAAAACTTAAAGTGAAAATAATAGCTATTACTGGAAATATAGATTCGTATTTATCTAGATTTTCCGATTTTGTTATAAACACTTATGTTGAAAAAGAAGCTTGCCATAATAATCTTGCGCCTACATCTAGTACAACTGCACAACTTGCAATTGGTGACGCCATTACCATTTGCTTATCTGAATTAAATAATTTCAATTCAAATGATTTTGCTAAATTTCATCCTGGTGGAAGTATTGGTAAAAAATTATCATTAGACATAGGACATATCGCTTTAAAAAATGAAAAACCTCAAGTAAATAAAAAAGCTTTATTTAAAGATGTTTTATTAGAAATTTCAAAAAAAAGATTAGGAGCGGCAATTGTTTTGGAAAATGGTAAAGTATTGGGAATAATTACTGATGGTGATATTAGAAGAACTATTGAAAATAAAAAAAATGTTTTTAATGTTAAAGCAGAAAATATGATGACATCGAGCCCAATTATGATATATGAAGATTTACTTGCTACTAAAGCAATTGATATAATGAAGAAAAAAAAAATAAATCATTTATTAATTAAAAATAAAAAAGAAGAATATATTGGAATTGTTCATATTTTAGATATAATTAAAGAAGGAATAGAATAATGAATCAAACATCAGATGAAATGTCTTTTTTAGAGCATCTAGAAGAATTAAGGTGGCACATACTCAGATCTTCAATAGCAATATGTTTTGTTGCCACTTTTGCCTTCCTTGCTAAAGATTTTATATTTGATACAATATTATTCGGACCTAAACAAATTGATTTTTTTACTTATCAATTGTTTTGTGATATTTCAAGAGCGATTGGAAGTGGGGATAGTTTTTGTATAAAAGAAATGCCCTTTAGAATTCAGAGTAGAACTATGTCAGGACAATTTTCTGCCCATCTATGGACCTCTATTACTGCTGGCTTTATTATTTCTTTTCCTTATGTTTTATATGAATTCTGGAAATTTGTTAGTCCTGGTTTACATATAAATGAGAAGAAAAATGCCAGAGGATTTATTTTTATTGCTTCTTTTCTGTTTTTTACAGGAGTTCTATTTGGATATTACGTAGTTACTCCTTTATCAATTAATTTTTTAGGAAGCTATCAAGTTAGCGAAGAAGTTTTTAATGACTTTGATTTAAGTAGTTATATTGGTTTATTAAGGGCCTCTGTCCTTTCAGCAGGAATAATTTTTGAGCTACCTATCTTAATTTATTTTTTAACTAGGATAGGAGTAATTACTCCAGATTTTATGAAAAAAAATAGAAAATTTGCAATTGTAATAGTTTTAGGTCTTGCAGCAGTTATAACACCTCCAGATATTGCAAGTCAAATAATAGTAACAATACCTATAATAATTCTATACGAAGTGAGTATTTTTATATCAAAAATTGTTTATAGAAAGAATCAAAAAGAAATGTCTAAATTATAGTTAAATATGGAATTGATAGCTAAAAATATTTTTAAATCTTACAGAGGGAAAAATGTAGTTAAAGGAATATCCTTAAAAGTTAATCAAGGACAAATTATAGGTTTATTGGGTCCAAACGGGGCTGGTAAGACAACAAGTTTTTATATGATTGTAGGTTTAATTAAGCCTAATTCTGGCATAATAAATTTAGATAATAAAAACATAACATCATATCCAATGTATAGGCGAGCACAAAACGGTATAGGTTATTTAGCCCAAGAAGCATCAGTATTTAGGAAATTGAGTGTTGAAGATAATATTTTAAGTGTTCTCCAATTGACTAAATTATCAAAGTCAGAACAAATTAAAAGAATGGAGCAGTTACTTGAAGAATTTGGCTTAACCCATATTAGAAAAAATAGAGGTGATCTTCTTTCTGGAGGAGAAAGAAGAAGAACTGAAATAGCTAGGTCATTGGCCACAAGCCCAAAGTTCTTGCTTCTTGATGAGCCATTTGCTGGGGTTGATCCAGTTGCTGTGGAGGATATCCAAAAAATTATTTCACTTTTAAAAAATAAAAATATTGGAATTTTAATAACTGACCATAATGTTCAAGAAACCTTAGCTATTACTGACAAAACATACCTGATGTTTGAAGGGTCAATCCTAAAAGAAGGAACACCAGAAGAATTAGCGGAAGACGACATGGTAAGAAAAGTTTATTTAGGTAAAAATTTTGAATTAAGAAAAAAAAAGTTAGAATTTTAATCTCTATTAAAAATATTTTTAACTAAACTTAACAACAAATAATTAATTATAATTATGGTTATGGATGCTTCTTTTAGAAAGAATATTAATATTATTGATGAAAGGATAAAAATAAAAGGATAAAAATAAGTGTTTTTAGTAAAGATTATTTTAAACATTTTCCATTTAATATTCATTAATAAAATTGAAATAAAAGTAATTATGATTAATGAATAAGGTTTTAAAATATAAGGTTTTATCTGATTAATTAATGGATAATCTAAAAAAACTGGTAATGAAACAATCAAAAGGGAATTAGCTGGAGCTGGCAGACCAATAAAACTATTTGATTTTTTAATGACGTTAAAATTTGCAAGTCTAAAAGCTGCACCTAAACTAATTAAAAAACCAATTAATCCAATTGGAGCAATAGAAAATACAAGGTTGTTTTCAAATATAGATATTACGTAATTATTTTCTTTTACACCTGACAATATAAAAAGTTGATACATTATAATCCCAGGTACAAATCCTGAAGTAATTATATCTGATAATGAATCAAAATGTTTACCAAATTGATCTTCAACCTTAAAAAGTTTAGCGAAAAACCCATCAAAAAAATCAAAAAAAACTCCTAAAAAGCAGAAAAACAAAGTGGCTAAATAAAAATGATTAAAAGCAAGGTAAGCAGCAATACAACCTGACAAAAAATTTAGTGAGGTTAATGTATTTGGAATAATTTTTTTAATTGAATTTTGCATCACAAACTATTTGTAAAATACAAATTTTTTAAAATTATACTCTTTTATTTTTTATAATTATCTTAGAGTTTTTAAAAAAATTTGAAAAAAAATATTTTCCTATCAATTTTGTCAGGAATTCTGTTAGGAATTTCTTGGCCTACTTATGGATTTATTTTTTTTTTATTTTTCGCGCTTGTTCCCCTTATCTATTTAATAAATTCAATAAATAAATCAAAAAATAAATATAAATTAACCAAGGTTTTTCTTTATTCATATTTAACTTTTTTCCTTTGGAATTTAATAACCACATGGTGGATAGTTAATTCATCATTTTTTGGAGCAATATTTGCAATTTTATGTAATTCAAGCTTTTATTCCATTATTGTTTGTATTTACAGTTGGTCACTAAATAGACTACCAAAAGTAAGCTCTGCTATATTTTTTATTTCTCTCTGGATATCATTTGAAAAATTCCATCTTAATTGGGAATTTACATGGCCCTGGTTAAATCTTGGTAATGCATTTTCTGAAAATATTGAACTTATTCAATGGTATGAATTTACAGGTAGCTTTGGTGGAAGTCTATGGGTGCTAATT
Organism: uncultured Flavobacteriaceae bacterium; assembly: GCA_905381055.1. GTDB lineage: Bacteria > Bacteroidota > Bacteroidia > Flavobacteriales > Flavobacteriaceae > TMED220. The sequence goes on along the minus strand of CAJPUR010000001.1, from coordinate 33,675 downwards.
TCAAACTTTACCTTTTATAATTTAGTTAAATTGTATTTAAATTCAAAAGATCTAAAATTATGTCTTAAGAAATTAATTGCAACATTAACTATCATTATTATTCCAATTTGTATTTCAATCTTTCTGTACATAAATCTAAAAACAACTGGAAATAAAATCAAAATAAGTCTAGTTCAACCAAATATAGACCCTTACAACGAAAAATATTTTGTTACTAACATTGATAATTTAGAATTATTAAAAAAAATGACTGCAGAATCATTAGATGATGAAACTGAATATTTAATTACACCAGAAACTTACTTTTCTCAGGGGAATGGTGAAGACATCTCTGAATTGAATTATTCTGTTTTTAGAGATTCAATTAATAATTTTTTAAAAAAATTTCCTAAACTAAATTTAATTAGTGGAATTCAGTTATATGAAGTCACAAATTCAAAATTACCTCCTTCGAAATCATCTAGAGAAATTAAAGAAAATTTTTGGGTTGATATTTTTAATTCTGCAATTCAATTTAATTTTGACATAGACTATCAAATTTATCACAAATCTAAATTTGTACCTGGAGTAGAAATAATGCCATACAAAAGTTTTTTTAAACCCCTGATTGGAGAATTTATGATCAATTTAGGGGGTACCGTTTCTGGAAGAACACCACAAAAAAACAGGATTGTTTTTAAAAATTCTAGAAATAATATTGCTACAGCTCCAATAATTTGCTATGAATCAATCTACGGATCTTTTGTTAGTGAGTTTACAAGAAACGGAGCTGATTTTTTAACTATAATTTCAAATGATGGATGGTGGGGTAATACTCAGGGACACAAACAACTATTAAGTCTTTCCAAGTTGAGAGCCATTGAAAATAGAAGATCAATTGCAAGATCTGCCAATACAGGAATTTCAGCTTTCATAAATATTTACGGTGAAATCGAGGATCAAATTAGTTATAATAAGGCAGGGGTTTTAATAAATTTTTTAGATTTAAATGATAAAATAACATTCTACGTAAAATACCAGGATTATATTGCAAGAATATCTTTTCTTCTTACTTTAATTCTATTTTCAATTTCTTTAAGTGGGAGATTAAAAAATAAAAGTATTAATTAAATTAACTTATTGTAATCTGAAATATTATTTATTATAAATATGTTTATTTTTGTGAAATGAAAAAAAATAAAGTCTATACAAAAACTGGTGATAACGGTACAACAAGTCTAATTTCTGGAAAAAGAGTTCCTAAACATGACTTAAGGATTAAGGCATATGGAACAATTGATGAGTTGAATTGTTGGCTGGGAATTATAAGATCTCATAAAATCTCAAAAAACATTCAAAATGAATTGATTGTTATTCAAAAAAAATTAATGATTATTGGAACTCAGCTTTCAAATGACTCACAAAAACAATTTAATTTTAAAAAAATTAACCTTAATGATGTTTCTAATATAGAAAATTTAATAGATTCAATGACAGATTTTTTACCTGACTTAAAGAATTTTATAATTCCTGGAGGAAACCAAGTTGTTTCAAGTACTCATCTAGCTAGATGCGTCTGTAGAAGAGCTGAAAGGTGTATTACTGAACTTAATGAATATTCAAAAATAGATTCTTACATAATTTTTTATATTAACAGATTGTCAGATTACTTATTTATGTTATCCAGAAAATTGTCATATGATTTAAAAATTAAAGAGGTTAAATGGATTAGTTAAAGAAATTAGCTAAAAAAAATTGTTTTTTATAGACAAAAAATTATTTTTGCAAAAAAAAAGTAAAATGTATTGGACTCTTGAATTAGCATCCTACCTAAGCGACGCACCGTGGCCTGCGACTAAGGACGAATTAATTGATTTTTCAATTAGAACTGGAGCACCACTTGAAGTAGTTGAGAACTTGCAGTCTATGGAAGATGAGGGTGACATTTATGAATCAATTGAGGAAATTTGGCCTGATTTTCCTTCTGAGGAGGATTACTTGTGGAATGAAGATGAATATTAACTTCAATTCTATAAAAATCTTTTTTATTCTTTTTTATGTAAATTTAATTTCTAATCATCAGTAATGAGTTTTATTAGTTCTATTATTAAAGTTTTTGTTGGAGATAAGTCCAAAAAAGATGTAAAAAACATTTTACCAATATTATCTGAAATTAAATCTAATTATGAAAAACTCAGTACACTTTCAAATGATGAACTAAGAGAAAAAACTAAAAAATTTAAAAAAATAATTGAGCAATCTAAAAATGAAATTGATTTAAAAATAAAAGATTTAGAAAATAAAAATCGAACTATTGAAAATATTGATGAAAGCGAATCAATTTACAGTCAGATTGATTTACTAAAAAAAGAATCTGATACAAAAGTAAACGAATGTTTAACTGAAATTCTACCTGAGGCCTTTGCAGTAATGAAAGAAACTGCAAAAAGATTTAAAGAAAACTCCTTTTTAGAAGTAAAAGCTGAAGATTTCGATCGAATTCTATCCCAAACTAAATCTTATGTGACTCTCAAGAATAATTTAGCAATTTGGTCTAATAATTGGGATGCTGTTGGAAAACAAATTAATTGGGATATGATTCATTATGATGTACAACTAATAGGGGGCATTGCACTTCATCAAGGTAAAATTGCTGAAATGCAAACTGGTGAGGGTAAAACTCTAGTAGCTACATTGCCGGTTTACCTTAATGCTTTAACAGGTAAAGGGGTACATTTGGTAACAGTTAATGACTATCTAGCTAAAAGAGATAGTGCATGGATGGCTCCTCTTTTTCAATTTCATGGATTGTCAATCGATTGTATTGATAATTATAAACCAAATAGTGAGGAAAGAAAAAAAGCCTATTTGGCAGACATTACCTATGGAACTAATAACGAATTTGGCTTTGATTATTTGAGAGATAATATGTCTAATACACCTAAAGATCTAGTTCAAAGAAAACATTATTATGCTATAGTAGATGAAGTTGATTCTGTTCTTATTGATGATGCCAGAACTCCTTTGATCATTTCGGGACCAATTCCTCAGGGAGAAAGGCATGAATTCGATGAGCTAAAACCAAAAGTTTCTAATTTATACTTAAAACAAAAAAATTTACTTACCAATGTGCTATCTCAAGCAAAAAACAAAATTTCAGGAGGAGATAACGATGAGGGTGGAAAACTACTTTTAAGAGTGTATAGAGGACTGCCAAAAAATAAAGCACTTATAAAATTTTTAAGTGAAGAGGGAATTAAACAATTGTTGCAAAAAACTGAAAACTTTTTCATGCAAGATAATAATAGAGAAATGCCTCAAATTGATGCAGAACTCTATTTTGTTATTGACGAAAAAAATAATCAAGTAGAATTAACTGATAAAGGGATTTCAGAATTATCAGAAAGTATTCAAGACAAAAACTTTTTTATTTTACCTGATATAGGAACAGAAATTGCAAAAATAGAAAACAAAGGCTTAGATTCTGAAAATGAAGCCAAAGAAAAAGATATTTTATTTAAAGATTTTGGAGTTAAAAGTGAAAGAATTCACACAATGAATCAATTATTTAAAGCATATACACTTTTTGAAAAAGATGTTGAATATGTAATAATGGATAATAAAGTTATGATTGTTGATGAACAAACTGGAAGAATCATGGAAGGTAGAAGGTATTCTGATGGACTTCATCAGGCAATTGAAGCAAAAGAAAATGTTAAGATTGAATCTGCTACCCAAACCTTTGCTACAGTAACTCTTCAAAATTACTTTAGAATGTATGAAAAACTTTCTGGAATGACAGGAACTGCTATTACCGAAGCCGGTGAATTTTGGGAAATTTACAAATTGGATGTTGTTGAAATTCCCACAAACAAAACAATAACAAGAAAAGACGAAGAAGATTTAATTTATAAAACTAAAAGAGAAAAATACAATGCCCTTATTGATAAAGTAATTGATTTATCTTCATCTGGAAGACCTGTATTAATTGGTACTACTTCGGTGGAAATTTCAGAGCTTTTGAGTAAAATGTTAGATATTAGAAAAATTAGACATAACGTTTTAAATGCAAAACTTCACAAAAAAGAAGCAGATGTAGTTGCCGAAGCTGGTGAAGCTGGAATTGTAACAATTGCGACTAATATGGCGGGAAGAGGTACTGACATTAAATTAACTCAGGAAGTAATAAAAAGCGGTGGATTAGCCATAATTGGAACTGAAAGACATGACTCAAGAAGAGTTGATAGGCAATTAAGAGGAAGATCTGGAAGACAAGGAGACGCTGGAAGTTCTCAATTTTATGTATCCCTTGAAGATAATTTAATGAGACTTTTTGGATCTGACAGAGTAGCAAAAGTAATGGATAGAATGGGACTTGAAGAGGGTGAGGTCATTCAACATTCTATGATGACTAAATCAATTGAGAGAGCTCAGAAAAAAGTTGAAGAAAATAATTTTGGAATAAGAAAAAGATTATTAGAATATGATGATGTTATGAATGCTCAAAGAGAAGTGATCTATAAAAGAAGAAAACATGCACTTCAAGGAGAAAGGCTAAAATTAGATATTGCAAATGTTTTATATGATACTTGCCATGAAATATCTAATTTAAATAAACAAAATAATGACTTTAAAAATTTTGAATTTGAAATTATAAGTAATTTTTCTATAACATCCCCTATTTCCGAAAAAGAGTTTAACGAACTTGATGAAAATCAGATTGGTGAAAAATTATATAAAGGAACATATAAGTTTTATAAAGAAAAAACTGAAATTAATTCTAAAGTAACATTCCCTGTTATTAAAAATGTTTATGAGAAACCAGGAAATAAGTATGAAAAAATAGTAGTTCCGTTTACTGATGGTAATAAAACATTAAATGTAGTGACATTACTTGAAAAAGCTTATGAAACGCAGTGTAAAAGCTTAATTGAAGATTTTGAAAGAAATATTACGCTTGCTTTGATTGATGAATCATGGAAAAATCATTTAAGAAAAATGGATGAACTTAAACAATCAGTCCAACTTGCAGTTCATGAGCAAAAAGACCCTTTATTAATTTATAAATTTGAGGCCTTTGAATTGTTTAAAAATATGATTCAATTATTAAATCGAGAAATTATCTCATTTCTTATAAAAGGATCTATTCCTAACTATAATAATAATATCGAAGAGGCTAAAGAACAAAAAAAAGAAAATTACAAAACTTCAAAAGATCAAGTTTTAAACTCAGAAGAAATAGCATCTAAAAACCGATCTATCAGCTCAAAAGCAGGATATAGTAAATCTGAAGTAGTCGAAACTATCATTAGAGAATCTCCTAAAATAGGAAGGAACGAAAAAGTAAAAATCAAAAATATTACCACAGGAGAAAACAAAATTCTTAAATTTAAACAAGCTGAACCACTTATCAGTAAAGGTGAATGGGTATTTGTTGAAAAAGAATAATAAAACTTTTAAATATGGAATATTATGCAGAAGTCCTTTTAATTGCCATTCCTGGTTTTTTTATTCTTTTAATTCTTGAAATTTTATATGGAAGTTTTAAAAATAAACAGACTTTTAAATTTATGGATACTTTATCAAGTTTGTGCTCAGGAATAACAAATATTCTCAAAGATTCTCTTGGAATTATTTTTATAATAATATCATATCCATACTTACTTGAAAATATTTCTATAGTTGAAATAGATGCAAGTATTAGTTCATATATACTTGCGTTTATTTGCATTGACTTTGCAAGTTACTGGGGACATAGATTAAGTCATACAGTCAATATTTTTTGGAATAAACACGTTATACACCACAGTAGTGAAGAATTTAATTTAGCATGCGCCCTTAGACAAAGTATTTCAACCATTATTGGATTTAGATCAATTTTTTTAATACCTGCAGCTGTTATAGGATTTCCATCTGAAATAATAATAACATTAACTCCTATTCATTTATTTGCTCAATTTTGGTACCATACACAACATATTGGTAAATTAGGTTTTTTGGAATATATAATTGTAACACCTTCACAACATAGGGTACATCATGCAATAAATCCAATATATATTGATAAAAATCTTTCAGCAATTTTCTGTGTATGGGATAGAATATTTGGTACTTTTCAAGAAGAGTTAAAAGATGAAAAGCCTGTTTATGGTACATTAAGCCCAGTTAGAACATGGAACCCTATATGGATAAATTTTCAACACTTTTTTAGCCTATTAAAAGATTTTTGGTACACAAAAAAAATTACTGACAAAATAATTTTATGGTTTATGCCAACTGGATGGAGACCAAAAGATGTTTCTCTTAGATTTCCAAAGAATAAAATTAATAATGGTAAAAAGTATAAAAAATATGACCCTCATTATTCTAATCTAATGAAATTAATTGCATTATTTCATTTTATTGCAATTAATGTAATGCTTACACACCTCTTAATTTATTTCAAAGAAATAAATGAAGTTATAAGAATTGAACTAGGCTTATTTATATTTTTTAGCGTATTTGGTTTTACATCATTTATGGATAAACATAACTGGAGTATAAATTTTGAGATTTTTAGAAGTATTATTACTATTTTAACTCCTTATTTACTTATCATTCAATCACATCAAATTAGTAGTTTTTTATTTTGGTTTTATACCCTTTACGGATTGGTATCATTTTTTTTAGTTCTTAATTCTAAAAAAGAAATATTTTCAATACAAAATGAATAAAAAAAAAATAGATTTCATAGTAATTGGACCTACTCCTCCATATAGAGGAGGAATAAGTGATTCAAATAATGAATTTATTAACTCGCTTACCAAACTTGGTTTAAGTACAAAAATTATATCATTCAAAAAACTTTATCCAGATTTTTTCTTTCCTGGAAAAAGTCAATTCATTAATGAAAAAAAAAAATATAAAAAAAATAATAGGATCTTGAATACGTTGAATCCATTGGAATGGTTCAAAATAAGGAGACAAATAATAAAAATTAATCCAAAATATATAATTTTTAGGTATTGGACTCCATTTTTATCTCCATTGTATTCCTTTATATCAATAAAAATTCCAAAATCAATAAAAAAAATAGCAATCGTAGATAATTGGATTCCACACGAAAAAAGCTTGACAGATAAAATATTAAATAACTATTTTGGAAAAAAAATGGACTTTTTTATGACATTTTCAAAAAATGTATCTGAGCGAATAAAAAAAAGTGGATTCAAAAATACTTATAGCTCATATCACCCTATAAATGATAACCTTCCCGATAAGATTTCAAAAAAAACAGCTAGAAAAAAATTAAATCTTATTGATGATAAAAAATATGTCTTATTTTTTGGTTTGGTAAGAAAATATAAAGGTCTAGATATTCTAATAGAATCCTTTTCGAAAGATCCAGTTTATAAAAAAAATATTAATTTAATTGTTGTTGGAGAATTTTATGATAGTATTAAAAATTATAAAAAACTAATTACTAAGTTTAAATTAAATTCAAAAATAATATTAATCCCTAAATTCGTTGACAATTATACTCTTAGAAATTATTTTTGTGCATCGGATTTAATTGCACAAACATATAGAAATGCTTCTCAAAGTGGAGTTACGCCAATAGCTTATAAATATAATCTACCTATTTTAGTTTCTGATATTAAAGGCTTAAAAGAAATAATTTTAAATGATAAAACAGGCTGTATAACAAAAAATGATCCTGCTTTAATTTCTCAAAAAATAGTTTATTGTATGGAAAAGAAAAACCAAAAATTATTTATAGATCAAATTTCTTCAAACTATTTAAAATATAGTTGGGAAAATTTTTCTTTAAATTTGTTGAATATTATAAAAAATAAAGCTTGAAGCAATTATTGATTTTTATATTTTTTTTAAGTACTGATATTTCAAATCTTTATGATCCAAAAAACATATTACAAAATAATAATAAAGCTTATTTTGCTTCAGGATGTTTTTGGTGTGTAGAAGTAATTTTTGAGAGTCTTATTGGAGTTAAGGAAGTATATTCTGGTTATTCAGGGGGAAAAACAAAAAATCCATCCTACAGTCAGGTAATGAGAGGTAATACTGGCCATGCAGAGAGTGTAGAAATTATTTATGATCCTGAAATTATTAGTTTTAAAACATTAGTTAAAGTATTTTTTGAATCACATGACCCAACAACTAAAAATATGCAAGGACCTGATGTTGGAAGTCAATACAGATCAATTGCATTTTACAGTAATGAAAATGAAAAAGAAATCATTAAATCGTATATAAATGATTTGATTAATAAAAAATCATTTCATAATAAAATTGTTACTGAAATAAAAAAATTTGAAAAATTTTATTATGCTGAAAGCTATCATCAGGATTTTGAGAAAAGAAACCCTAATAATCCATATATAAAAAACGTTTCAATTCCAAGAATTAATAGATTTAAAAATAAAATGGAGTCATTATTAAAAATCAATAATTGAATTTGAAAACTTTTTTTTAAACAAATAAAAGGAAAATTTATAAAAAGTCCATCCTGCTAAAATTCCAAAAAAACCACCAAAAATAATATCAATAGGAAAGTGAACTCCAAGATATATTCTACTGTAGGCTATTAAGAAAGAGAACAAAAACAGAAGCAGAATTATATATTTATTAAATCTAAAAAAAATCAACCCAAAGAAAGTCGATAAAGCAAATGAATTGGAAGAATGAGCTGAAAAAAAACTATACTGACCCCCGCAATAATTATTAGGTAGCCTAATCAATCTTATAAAATCAGAGTCATGACAAGGTCTTAGTCTTTCAAAATAATATTTAAAAAAATTACTTGATTGATCTGAAAATAAAATTAAAAACAATGCTGAAATTAAAATAAACATTGAAGATTTAATCCCTTTTTTTAAATAAATTATGTAAAGAATTATTGAATAACAAATAAAGTTTACACTTTTTTTAGACATTGTAATCCAAAAAAAATCAAAATCATTATTTCCTAAAGCATTTAAGTATAAAAATAATCGAGAATCTATTTCTAGTAAATGGTCTAACATTATTTAATATTTCTAATCTCACTATCATAAAACTTTAATGCATCTTGAACTAATTTTGTAGTTATTAAATCTAATTCAGTTTTTTCTTCCTGACTAAATTCTTCCAACCAATGAATAGAATCATCTACAATATTTAATAAAAATTTAGGATAATCAGTATGTAATACAAATATCGAATTTATAAATTTAGAGTTGTCTGCTAATAAAAATTTAGGTATTTCCATATTTATTGTTTTGATAATTTTTTCAATTTATAATTAAACCTAGCCAAAAGTAAAACTGCAGACACAGTAAGTCCCGCAAGAAGGCCTATCCAAATTCCAATTGATCCTAAATTAGTTTTTAATCCAAGATAATAAGATAAAGGGAAACCAATAATCCAATATGAAAAAAAAGTTATTGTTGTTGGAATATTAACGTCCTGAATTCCTTTTAAAGACCCTAGGACAACTATTTGAACACCATCAGAAACTTGAAAAATAGCAGAAACAATTAATAGAGTCGAAGCAAGCTTAATAACTTGAAGAGTATCATTTATATTAATATCATTTCCTGAGTCTAAATAGATCCATGGTAATGAGTCATTAAAAAATAAAAAAATTAAACAAAAAATTATATCAAATAAAAAAATCAAAATGAAAATTGAATATGCAATTCTTTTTAGCTCCACAATATTTAATTTTCCAAATTGGTTTCCAACTCTTATCATTGCAGTTACACTTAAACCCATTGCAACCATATAAGAAATAGTAGAAAGGTTCAATGCAATTTGATTAGCTGCTTGTGATACTTTACCAAGAAAACCTGAAAGCCAAATTGCTGCAGTGAAAAAGCCGACTTCAAAAAGCATCTGCAAAGCAGATGGAGTACCAAGTTTAACTATTTTTGAAATAAGATTAAATTCTAAAATAAATTTTTTAAAATCATCAAAATACTTTTTAAAATTTGGATTTATTTTAAAATAAACAATTAAATATAAAAGCATAAAAACTCTTGAAATTAAAGTTCCAATTGCAGCTCCCTCTACTCCCATTTTTGGAAAGATCCAAATGCCAAAAATTAAAAAATAATTTAAAAAAATATTAATAACATTAGAAAATAAAGTAGCATACATTGCTGGTTTTGTATATGAAAGTCCATCTGAAAACTGTTTAAATCCCTGAAATAAAATTAAAGGGAAAAGTGAAATAGATGTCCATTTAAGATATGGGGAAGCAAAAAAAACAACCTCATCTGGCTGTCCCATATCATTCATTAAAAACCTAGAAAAATATGTAATTATTGACATTAAAGTTCCCAAAATAGAGCAAAGAAAAATACCGTGAAAAAAAATTTGTTTTAGTCTATTATTTTTTTTTAAACTATCTGATTCAGCAACTAATGGAGTTATTGCAGTAGAAAAGCCAATTCCTAATGACATTCCAATGAAAAAAAAACTATTACCCAAAGATACTGCTGCTAATTCGGTTGCTCCCAATTGACCAACCATTATGTTATCAATTAATTGAACAAGAGTATGACCCAATAAACCAAAAACAACAGGTAGTGCGAGACTCAAATTATATTTAAACTCTTTAGAATATTGAATGATAAAATTCATTAATTAATTTATTTAGCTTTATAAACCAAAATAATCAGCAAGATATATTAAACTTACCATTGAAGCAGCTCCTAACTCAAGTTCTCTTTTATTTATTGCATCAAATGTGTCATTCGCAGAATGATGATATTCAAAATATCTTTGAGAATCAGGTCTTAATCCAATAAGTATGTTTTCTTTAGTTTTCAAAAAATTAATATCAGGACCACTTTCACCTCTTTCAAAAAAATTAATTTGATAGGGTCTAAAAAAAGGTTTCCATTTTTTTATTTTTTTAAAGTCTTCATTGTTAGTTTCAATTGAAAATCCTCTTGGAGTAAAACCTCCAGCGTCTGATTCAATTGCAAAAACATGATTTTCGTTATTTAAATATGAAAGTTCAGCATAATTTTTTGCACCCCTAAGACCATTTTCTTCATTTGTAAATAAAACTACTCTTATAGTATTTAAAGGCTTATAATTATTTATTTTCAATAACCTTAAAACTTCCATAGATTGTACTACTCCAGCTCCATCATCATGAGCTCCTTCACCAAGGTCCCATGAATCTAAATGTGCTCCAACAAGTAAAATTTTATTATTATTTTTCAGACCATTAATTTGACCAATAACATTATAGGATAATACATCAGGATAATTTTTACAATTTTGCTTAAAGAAAAATTTTATTTCGGGATTCAATGATAACATTGAGCTTAATAACTCTGCACCATTGGTACTTATTGAAGCTGCAGGTATTCTTTCTCTTATTGGTAAATCTCCATAACTCATTGTACCAGTATGAGGAAAATCATCCAAACTTAAATTTAGGGATCTAACTAATACTGCAATAGCTCCATATTTTGAAGCTATTCTAGCCCCATCATATCTTTGATTTACAGTCTTAGAGTAAGAATCAAAAGTATTTATTAAGTCAGCAGGCATAGCTTTATTAAAAAAAACAATTTTATTATTTACATTTTCAAAACCAAGTGAATCAAGCTCTTCAAAACTTCTAACTTCAATAACATTAGCACTAATTCCAGAAAATGGAGTTGAAATTGAACCTCCAAGAGCGCAAATTGGTACATTAATTGAATTCCCAGGGCTTGACTCGATACTAGCATATTCAAATGTTCCTCTTACCCATTTTGGTACCATAACGGGCTGAAGCCAAACTGAATCTAGGCCAATTTCACTCAACTCTTGCTCAGCCCATAAAATTGCTCGCTCCAAATTTAAAGAACCTGAAAGTCTTCCACCAATTTGTTTAGATAAATGCCCTAACCATTCATAGCATTTGCCATTAACTAAAGCACTTGTATAAAATTTCTTAATGGTGTGTTTAATTTCAATATCATTTACTTGAGAAAAAATAATATTGCCTCTTGAAAAGACTAATATAAAAATTAAAATTATTATTCTTAAATTCATTATTGATTAATAAAACTTTCAATATTTTTTAAACTAATTGGGTCATCTCCAAGAATTAACAATCTTTCAATTGTATTCCTTAATTCCCTTACATTACCTTTCCAAATATACTCCTGAAGCTTTTTCTGAGCTTTAACAGAAATCTCTTTTGGTTTAACTCCTTGCTCTTTAGAAATAACAGATATAAAGTGTTTAGTTAACTCAGGTATGTCAACTTTTCTTTCTCTTAAAGATGGTAGATGAATTTTTATAACAGCTAGTCTATGATATAAATCTTCTCTAAAATTACCTAAATTTATTTCTTTTTCTAAATCTTTATTTGTAGCTGCAATTATTCTCACATTAACTTTTAATTCTTTATCACTTCCAACTCTAACAATTTTATTCTCTTGAAGTACTCTCAAAACTTTTGCTTGTGCATTCAAACTCAGATCGCCAATTTCATCTAAAAATAAAGTTCCATTATCAGCCAATTCAAACTTACCTTTTCTGTCTTTTATAGCAGATGTAAATGATCCCTTTATATGTCCAAAAAGTTCACTTTCTATAAGCTCACTTGGTATTGCAGCACAATTAACCTTTATCATTAAATTTTTAGATCTATCACTTCGCTGATGTAATTGATTTGCAACAATCTCTTTACCAGTCCCATTTAACCCAGTAATAAGCACTTTAGCATTTGTTTTAGAAACTTTATTAATTAATTTATCAATTCTTTTCATCAATTTTGATGAACCTATCAATTTATAATCATCATTTACTATACTTTTTAATATTATATTTTGATCAGTTAATTTTTTATTATTTAAAGCATTTTTAATTGTAATAAGTAATCTGTTTAAATCAGGTGGTTTTTCTATAAAATCAAAAGCCCCAATTTTCATTGCATTTACAGCTGTATCAATGTTTCCATGGCCAGTTAATAAAATAAAAGGTATAGTTAAATTATTTTTTTTTACATATTTTAAAACATCCATACCATCAAGCTTAGGCATTTTTATATCACATAAGATTAAATTTAAATGATTACTATTTATTTTGTTTATGCCTTCTTTTCCGTCAACAGCTTCAATAATTCTATAATTTTTATTTTCTCTCTCAAGTATTTTCTTAATTACTCTTCGAATTGAATCATCATCTTCTATTATTAAAATATTTAAAGACATTTTGTGTGAATAATAATGATAAATATAGAATAAAAACCTTAAAAAAAACAAAACCCATCCTTAGGAATAAGGATGGGAAAAAATTGCTATGAAAAAGAAAACACTATAAATAGTGCTCTGTCAAATATACTATTTTTTTATAACAAACTATACTATTCTTTTTAAAATATAAAAAAATCAACTAAACATATCTTTAACTTTTTCAAAAAAAGATTTATCAGACTTTTCAGGTTTTGGAATGAAATTTTCATCATCAGTCATCTTTTGAAAAAATTGTTTCTGTTCTCTATTCAATGTTTTAGGAGTCCAAACATTAATGTGAACTAATAAATCTCCATTGCCATAACCATTAATTTCTGGAAGACCTTTACTCCTTAATCTTAATGTTTTTCCTGATTGAATACCTGACTCTAATTTTATTCTGACTTTCCCGTTCAATAATTTTAATTCTTTAGAAACCCCCAAAACAGCTTCAGAAATAGATATATATAAATCAAAGTGAATGTTATTACCTTCCCTAACAAAAAAATTATGAGGCAATTGTTCAATTAAAACAATTAAATCTCCATCAATACCGTTCCCTGGAGCAGCATTGCCTTTACCAGAAACCTTTAATTGCATTCCCTCTTCAACTCCAGGAGGAATGTTAATCGAAACCATTTCTTCCTTATCAATAAGTCCATCAGAATCTGAACCAGCAGGACGATTAGATAAAATTTTACCTGATCCCCCACAAGCATCACAAGTTGAAGCAGTTTGCATTCTACCAAGGATAGTATTTGTTATTTTAAGTACTTGCCCGGTCCCATTACATTTTTGACAAGTATCATATCTAACACCTTCAGCTTGAACTTTTTTTCTTACCTTAATTTTTTTATCAACTCCAGATAAAATCTCTTCCAATGTTAATTTAACTTTAATTCTCAAATTAGTTCCTCTAGATCTAGATTCTCTTGAGGAAAATCCACCTCCAAAACCTCCAAAAGCCTCACCAAAAATATCTCCAAATTGACTAAAAATGTCGTCCATATTCATGCTACCACCACCAAAACCCTGCCCTCCTTCAAATGCAGCATGACCAAACTGATCATATTTTGATTTTTTATTTGGATCACTAAGCACTTCATATGCCTCAGCAGCTTTTTTAAATTCAAGTTCAGCATTTTTATCTCCAGGATTTTTATCAGGATGATATTTTATTGCTTTTTTCCTGTAGGCCTTTTTAATTTCAGATGGACTTGCATCTTTTGAAATACCTAAAATTTCATAAAAATCTTTTTTCATTTATAAAAAGTTTAATTCTAATTCCCCACAATAACTTTTGGAAACCTTATAATTTTATCTCCTAACCTATACCCCTTCTCTATAACTTCAAGGATTTTACCTTTATTTTTTTTATCGCTAGGAATTTGAGAAATCGCCTCATGGACTTCAGAATTAAATTCAGAACCAATTAAGTCTTCTATTTCCAATAAACCCTTCTTTTTTAAAGCTTCATTTAATTTGTTGTAAATCAATCTAAAGCCTTGAAAATCAGTGTTATTTTCATTTTTGTCAATTTCCTTCAGTGCTCTATCAAAATCATCTTTAACTGGGAGAATTGAAATCATAAGATCCTTATTGGCTGTTTTAAACAAATCAATACGCTCTTTGGATGTCCTTTTTTTATAATTTTCAAATTCTGCAAAAAGACGAATGAATTTTTGTTTCTCTAGCTCTAATTCACCGACTGAAGTTTTTTTATTATCAACTCTAGAGGTTTTCTTTAAAGGCGTTTTTTTAAGTGTTTTAACCGATTTCTTTTTTAAAGGCTTTTTACTCATATCTTTAATATAGTTGTTAATAAAATCAATATATCAAAATTTTTGCCATTTATTAAAAATTGTCAAAATGTCTGGAAAAAATTAAAGTAAAGTCCTCAATGCCATTTTTAAAAAAGGAAATTTAAATTTAAATCCATTATTTATGATTTTACCAGAGGAAACATTTTGGCTATCTAAAACTAATGTACTCATTTCACCCATTATCATCTTTACAAAAAATGAGGGTATTGAAGGAAGAAAAAATGGACGGTTTAAAATTTGTGAAATTGATTTCAAAAGCTCATTTTGAGAAACTGGATTAGGAGAAACAGCATTATATATCCCACTTAAATCATTTTGAACAACAAATAAAAAAATTGAGGCTAAATCTTCTAAATGAATCCAGGACTGAAATTGATTTCCACTTCCAAAAGTAGAACCTAATCCAAACTTTGAAAAAAACTTTAATGGCTTAAGCAAACCTCCATTTTTTGAAAGAACTAATCCAATTCTTATTATAGTCACATCACAATCTATTGTATTAAAATTGTTAGCTTCATTTTCCCATTCAAAAACTAGTTTTTGTAAAAACGAATTATTTCCAATATTACTATTTTCATCATAAATTTTGTTAATTGATGATATATAACAACCAATTGCAGATGCTGAAATATAATGTTTGATTTTCAGATTATCTTTTTTTAATTTGATTGAATAGAATAATAATTTGGTTGAAAGAACTCTACTATCAATAATTTTTTTTTTATTTTTTTTTGTCCAAATATTAGAGACTGAATAACCTGATAAATTGATTATATAGCTAACATCATTAAAACAATCCAAGTCAATATAACCTTCAGAGGGTTTCCAATAAAAACCATTTGCATTTTTAAAATAATTAATTTTATTTTTGTTAGTGGTAAGGTATGAAAGTGAAAAACCAAATTTTATGAATTTATCCACCAAAGACTCACCTATTATACCCGTTGCTCCTGCTATTAATATTTTCATTTTTTTAAAGTATTTCTCTGTTGCTTTTATAACCCCTTAGCATTTCTCTTTTACCTGGAGGACCATTTAATTTTTCAATACTTAAGCCACTTGACTCTATAATTCTCTTGACACTGCCCTTTGAAGAGTAAGTTACAAAGACACCATTTGGATTTAATGAGTTAAGCAAAGGCAATAAAATATCATTACTCCATAACTGAGGTTGAACTCTGTATCCAAATGGATCATAAAAAATAACATCATACTTATTTCTAAAATTATAATTTTCAATTTTACTTTTAATTTTTAAAAAACTAAAAGAAGAATTAAAATCAAATTTTAATCCCCAAGGAGTGGAATGAAGTTTTAAGAATAATTTATAGTAAGTTTTATTTTGAATGTAATTATCAAAATTTAAACTCTCTATAACCCCGAATTCAACAGGAAAAGCATCGATAGTATTATACTCGATTTTCATATTATTTATTGATTTAGAAACTAAAGTTGAATAAGCATTATAACCAAGTCCAAATCCCATTTCAAAAATTCTGCATTTACTTTTATTATTTTTCTTTTTCCAAAATTCTAAACCATTATTTACAAAAACATAATTTGATTCGGTTAAAGCACCATGCTTAGATTTATAATATTCGTTAACATTAATTGAATATAAAGTAGGACTTCCGTCAGAAGTAATAATTTTTTTAAAATTTATAAATTTTTCACTTTTTTTCAATTTTTTCAAAAATTTAAAGTTATTTAATAAAATTGTCTTTAATTAATTGCCAATTATATTTAATTTTATAAATAATTAATATAGCATGAAAGTACAAATAAGTAAGTCAACTACAATAAATTCTGTTGATTTTAGTAGTTTAAGTTTTGGAGAGATTTTTACTGACCACATGTTTGAATGTGACTTTGAAAATGGTGAATGGAAAGAACCAAAAATTATTCCATATCAACCTATAAAAATGGATCCATCAACAAGTGTATTTCATTATGGTCAAGCAATTTTTGAAGGATTAAAAGCCTATAAAGATAAAAATGGTCAAGTTTGGTTATTCAGACCAGAAGAAAATTTAAATAGATTAAATAAATCTGCAATTAGGTTGTCGATTCCTGAGTTTCCAAAATCATTTTTTTTAGAAGGTTTAAAAAAACTTCTTACTATTGATAAAAATTGGATAAAACCTGGTGTTGGAAACTCACTTTATATTAGGCCCTTTGTTTTCGCATCTCAAGCTGGAGTTCAGGCATCTCCCTCAAATAAATACAAATTTATGATTATTTGTTCACCCGCCAAATCTTATTATTCTGGTGAAACAAATGTCAAAATAGAAGAAAAATACAGTCGTGCCGCTCCAGGAGGAGTTGGATATGCTAAAACTGCAGGTAACTATGCTGCTCAATTTTATCCAACATCTTTAGCAATTAAAGATGGATTTCAGCAAATAATTTGGACTGATTCTAATACAAATAGATTTGTTGAAGAATCTGGTACTATGAATATTTTTGTGAAAATAGATAATACACTTATAACTACACCTATAAGTGATACAATTTTAGATGGTGTAACAAGAAAAAGTATATTAGAAATTGCTAAATCCCTTGGTTTAAATTATGAAGTTCGCCAATTAAGTGTCGATGAATTAGTCAAATCCTCAATTAATAAATCACTTAAAGAAATGTTTGGATGCGGAACAGCAGTTGTAATTAATCCAATAAAAAGTTTCGGATTTAGAAACAAAAAATACACACTGCCAATCATTGAAGATCCCATTTCTAATTTTTTAAAAGAAAAGATAATTTCAATTCAATACAATCTATCTGAAGATATTTTTAATTGGAGGTATAAAATATGTTAAAAATCACTTAAATATCCCAGAAATATTAGGTTTAAAATAGTTTGGTCCTTTCATTACTTTACCATCGTTTCTGTATATTGGTTTACCATCTTTACCAATTTTACTCATATTACTTCTTTGAATTTCATTAAAAACTTCTTCTATTTTATATTGTAAACCATGAGTTAATATAGTTCCACAAAGAATGTAAAGCATATCACCCAGTGCATCAGCTACTTCAATTAAATCCTTATTTTTCGCTGCTTCAAGATACTCTGAGTTTTCTTCCTGCATCAACCTGTATCTTAATTCAATTAATGCATTATCTATTTCTACAGTTGGATTTTCATTTACTTTAATTTTAAATGCATTATGAAATTTTGTTACATCTACTAATTCTTTTTTAATCATTTTACTAAAATTATTTTTTTTAAATTTAAATAAATAATTAAAAATATTTTTTTTATTATTTGATAATTGTTATTAGTTATTAAGATTTAAATTTGTTTTTCTAATTTAGCATTAAAACAAGCACAAATGTTTAGTTTTGGACAAATAATTTTTGCTATTATCTTCATCATATTTTTCTCCTTAATTATAGTCATATCATATAAAAAAGATTCAAAAAATCACAAAGTTTATTATAAAGGGACATACAAGATTTTTTTATTTTTTATTTTAGGTATCATTGCATTATTTTTGATAAAGTATTTTAATCAATCAAATTAATTTAATGAAACAACTATTATTTGTTTTCATTGGAGGAGGTATAGGTAGTGTTTTGAGATATCTAATTAGTTTTGTTTTTAAAAAAAATTCATATAATTTTCCTTGGTCTACTTTTATTGTTAATATGATTGGCTGTTTTTTAATTGGATTAATTTTTGGTTACTTAAATAGAAATGAATATATAAAAGATCCACTTACAAATATTCTTATTATTGGGTTTTGTGGTGGATTTACAACATTTTCAACTTTTGCTTCAGAAAACTTTCAGCTATTTAAATCAGAATATTTTTTTACTCTTTTTCTATATATAACATTAAGTGTAATAATAGGGATTGGTTTAGTTATTTTAGGATTTTGGTTTTCAAAATAAATTTCTACTGCATTTTAACTTTTTTTTTCAAATTCTAATTTTTGATATATATTTTTTGAAGAGCTAACAATTTATTAGACTAAAAATTTACAATAACATAAAAGTTAAAAAAAATTTTGGAGTAGTAAAAAGCCAGTTTTTAAACATATATATATTTGAAATCAAATCAAAAAATTATAATTATGTTAAACTTTTTACTTTTAAATACAACTAGTATTGCAGAAGTTAATGATGACTTCACAATACTATGGATTTTGTTATCTGGTATACTTGTATTTTTTATGCAGGCTGGTTTTACATTAGTAGAATCTGGATTTACAAGATCGAAAAATGCCGTAAACATATCGATGAAAAATATTTTAGATATTTCAGTTGGAACTATTTCCTTTTGGTTTATTGGTTATGGATTAATGTACGGAGATACAAATGGCTATATTGCTACAAGTAATCTTTTATTTAATCCTGGCGATGGAGCTCATGATGTATTTTTCCAAACAGTTTTTTGTGCTACTGCTGCTACAATTGTATCAGGAGCAATTGCTGGTAGAACTAAATATTCTACATATGTATGTTTTACAATATTTCTAACTGCTATAATTTATCCTATTTCAGGAGGATGGCAATGGAATGGTGATGGTTGGTTAGCTGGTTTAGGTTTTATTGACTTTGCTGGTTCATCAATTGTTCACTCTGTAGGAGGTTGGGCTGCACTTGTTGGAGCCTGGATGGTTGGCCCTAGATTAGGTAAATACGTAGATGGTAAGTCTAACGTAATTCCAGGCCATAACTTATTATTAGGAACTTTAGGTGTATTTATTTTATGGCTAGGATGGTTCGGATTCAACGGTGGTTCTCAATTAGCTTGGGGAGGTGACGATTCTTTAGCTGCTTCAGCTGTAGTAATGGTTACAAATATAGCTGCTGCTGGTGGAGCAGTTGGCGCAATGGCCACTACATGGTTAAAAGACGGAAAACCAAATTTAGGAATGACTTTAAACGGAGTAATTGCAGGCCTAGTTGCCATTACTGCAGGTTGTGGTAACATGACATTTGGTGGTGGATTTTTAGCTGGTCTTGTTGGAGGTATAATAGTTGTATTCTCTATAGAATTTATCGACAAAGTTCTAAAAATTGATGACGCAGTTGGTGCTGCTTCCGCTCACGGTGTAGCTGGTGCTTGGGGTACTTTAGTTATCGGTTTATGGGGCGTTGATGGTGATACTGGGATTGGTTTATTTAACGGTGGTGGAGCTAGTCAGCTTGGTATTCAAGCAATTGGTGTATTAGCTTACGGTGTATGGGCAACGGTAACTGCATTAATAGGTTTTGGTGTCCTAAAAGCTACACTTGGTCTAAGAGTTTCTGAAGAAGTTGAGAAGAATGGTTTAGATGAAGCTGAACACGGAATCGGTGGATTTGAAGGTGGAGGATTCGAAGCTTGGGCTAAACAAAATATAAAATAATCAACAATCAATATTAATAATAACACAAATTAACAATTATGAAAAATTTAAATCTAAGTAAATTAATTTTAAAAATTGCATTAGTTGTAACAATAGTTTTAAGCTCAATGCAAGAGGTAAAAGCACAATTCGATGTTGGTGCTGATATTATGAGTAGATATGTATGGAGAGGTGCTGGATATTCAAATGGACCTTCTATTCAACCTTACATGTCTTATGCAAGTGGGGACTTTGAAATTGGTTTCTGGGGTGCTTATGCAAATGACGGACAAGTTGATGAACTTGATTTGTATGCATCGTATGGAATAGGTCCTGTTGGGTTAACACTTACTAATTATGTTTTTCCTGACAATATGACTCCAGGTACAGTTACTCCAGTTGAATATTGGGCATCAGAAGGAGGATGGGAAGGTACAATAGGTTTAGAATTAGGTCCTATTGCTCTGACTTATGCAACTTTCTTTGATGCTGGTTCTAATTATATTGCTGCCGGGACATCCCTTGGCGATGTTGATCTTACGATTGGATTAGGAGATGACTTTTACACAACTGACGGAGATATGGGATTAATGGAAATTTCTTTAGGATATGGTAAAGATATCATGATTACTGAAGATTTTTCTTTACCTGCATCAGGAAGTTTAATCTATAATCCAGATGCAGATCAAATGTATTTAGTGTTTGGAATATCACTATAAACTTTAAAATATTCACTCACGAGTAACTAGAGTGATTTTTTAATTCGATTGTTTGGTTTTTTTTCTGCCTCCAGTTTATCTCTCGATAAGCTGGAGGTTTTTTATTTATACTATTTTACATATTATAATATATAAATTAAGAATATAATAATTTTAGAGTTATATTTTTAAATACTTCATAAAAAAATTGATTAAAATATAAATATTTATTAAAATTTTAAATTTCATCAAACAAAATTATTTTAAAACTTTACTAGATTTTTAATTTGAAAATCTAAAACCAAACAAAATGAAAAAAATCGAAGCAATCATACGCAAATCAAAATTTAATGAAGTTAGAGATGCACTTCATTCAGTTGAAGTAAACTTTTTCAGTTACTGGGATGTAACTGGTGTTGGAAATGAAAAACAAGGACATGTTTACAGAGGAATAACATACAGTACCTCAGATATTCAGCGAAGATACCTATCTATAATTGTTAGTGATACTTTTGTAGAAAAAACTATAAAAGCTATCATTGGTGCCGCTAATACAAACTTAGTAGGTGACGGTAAAATTTTTATACTTCCTGTAGACGAAGCTATTAGAATTCGAACAGGAGAAAAAGGCGAATCAACTTTAAAATAATTAAACTTAAACAATCACAAAATGGAAACAACTTTATTAACTGCCAATAATGTATGGATGATGGTCTGTACAGGTCTTGTATTTTTTATGCATTTAGGATTTTCTTTTCTAGAGATAGGGCTTACAAGACAAAAAAACACAATAAATATTTTATTCAAAAACTTTTTTGTTATTACAATGGGGCTACTTCTATATTGCCTTGTTGGTTTTAATATGATGTACCCTGGATTTGCTGAAAGTTCGTCAGGTATATTTGGCTTTGCTGGTTTTGGTATTACTGCTCCTGAGGGTGGAATGACTGTAGGTTATGCCGATGGAGGTTATACTTGGTGGACTGATTTTCTTTTTCAAGGCATGTTTGCCGCAACTGCTGCAACAATAGTTTCAGGAGCTGTTGCTGAAAGAGTTAAATTAAGTGCATTTATGCTTTTTGCTATTCTATATGTAGGATTAGTCTACCCTATAATTGGTTCATGGAAATGGGGAGGTGGATTTCTTGACGAACTAGGTTTTTATGATTTTGCTGGATCTACTCTAGTTCACTCTGTTGGAGGATGGGCAGCAATTGTATTTATATATCTTCTTGGAGCTAGAGAAGGAAAATTTGATTCTAACGGAAACCCTCAAGCTTTACCAGGACATAATATACCATTTGCTGCTGCAGGTGTATTAATTCTATGGTTAGGATGGTTTGGTTTTAATGGAGGTTCAGTACTCTCTGCAGATCCAGAATTAACTTCTCTAACATTAGTAACAACATGTCTTGCAGCTGCTGCTGGTGGAGTTTCTGCTTCAATTTTTTCAAATATAATGTACAAGAACTTTGACTTAACAATGTTTATGAATGGTATTCTAGGTGGATTAGTAGGAATTACAGCTGGAGCTGACCAAATGAGTCCAACTGATGCTATTTTCATTGGATTAATAGCAGGGATTATTATTGTTTTAGGAGTTGCTCTAATTGACAAATTAAAATTAGACGATCCAGTTGGAGCTGTAGCCGTGCATTTAATTTGTGGAATATGGGGCACATTAGCTGTTGGATTATTTGGAGCATTGGCTGGTTCTGAACAATTAATTTCTCAATTAATAGGAATTGGCGTTATTGGTCTTACTTGTGTAATATGTTCATTTGTTCTATTATTTATTGTTAAAGTCATATTAGGAGGAATTAGAGTTAGCAAAGAAGAAGAACTAAATGGCCTTGATATTTCTGAGCACGGGATGGATGCATATGCAGATTTCAGATTAAATCAAAGTTAAAAAAATTTCATATCTTAAAAAAAAAATCCAAACAATCGAATTGGTATTTTTTAATCTCCAAAAAAATATTTTTTTGGAGATTTTTTTTATTTAAAAAAATAAAACTAAAAATATCTTATGATGTTTATTTTTTATGTACAAAACATTATAACTTTGTGTTTATAAAAACCTATAAAGACAATGTCTAGAATAACCATTTTAATGAATTGTCCGGACCAGAAAGGAATTATAGCTGATGTAACAAACTATATTCATAAAAACAAAGGGAATATTGAATATATAGATCAATATGTTGATAGAGTTAATTCAATTTTTTTTATGAGATTAGAATGCGAAATTAATTCTAAGGTATTTAATGAAACTTTTAAAAAAGAATTAAATTTTTCAATTGGTCAAAAATATTCAATTGATTTTAACATATATGAAAATGAATTAAAACCGAAAATGGGTATAATGGTTTCAAAGTATGATCATTGTTTATATGACATATTATCCAGACACCAATCTGGGGAATTAAATGTTGAAATACCTTTTATTATAAGTAACCACAATACTTTAAAACATATTGCTGACACATTTAAAATACCATTTTTTTATATTCCTATTTTAGAAAAAACTAAAAAAAAGATTTCAGATAAACATTTAAAAATTTTCAATAAGTATTCTGTGGATTTTATTGTTTTAGCAAGGTACATGCAAATTATTCCAACATCAATTATTAAAAAGTTTCAAAACAAAATCATTAATATTCACCATTCTTTTTTACCAGCATTCCCTGGGGCAAAACCATATCACTCAGCATATGAAAGAGGTGTCAAGATAATTGGTGCTACTTCACATTATATTACAGAAGAATTAGACGCAGGTCCAATAATAGATCAAGACACAACTCAAGTGTCTCACTTAAATTCAATTCAAGATTTTATCGGTAAGGGCAGAGATCTTGAAAGAATTGTTTTATCAAATGCCGTAAAGCTTCACGTTGACAGAAAAGTAATGGTATATAAAAATAAAACTATAATTTTTTCTTAAAAATCTCTATTATCAATTAAAAAATTAATAGAATACTCATTGAATATTTTATGTTTTTCTACATTAACTACATGACCGCAATTAGGGATAATTTTCAACTTAGAATAAGAATGTTTAAAAGCAACACTTCTAACTGCAGGCAAAAACATATAATCTTGGTCACCCATTAAATATAAAGTTGGGATTTTGACTTCTACCTGTCTGAAAATTTTTAATAAAGGTAAAATTTCAACTGTTAATCTAAACCATCTTATAAATTCCTTTTGATATAGTTTTTTTGCTTCCCTAATAAATAAATTTCTAGACTCAGAATGATTTTTATTTGGCATTATAATATATGATAAAACCCTATAAATCAACATATATGGCATAAATGATTTAGTCCAATTAGCTATATTCATTAATACTCTAGATTTAAAATTTAATTTTAAAATTGCTCCACCCAATATCATTCTATTAATTCTTGATGGATATAATTGAGCAATATGCCTTATTAAAATTGTTCCTAAGGAAATTCCAATAAAATCAGTTTTTTTAATTTTTTCGTAATCTAAAACTTCAATAATATCTTTACATATCCCATCAAAAGTGTATTCTCGGTATGCTTTTTTTAAAAATTTTACTTTGGAAGAACCATGCCCTCTTAAGTCAATTAATATTAAATTGAATTTTTTGGAGAAACTTCTAATTTGTTTATACCAAATCGATGAACTCCCCCCTGCACCATGAATGAATGTTACCCATTTTTTGGAATTTTTATTTTTATAAATTGAATATTTAAGCATTATAAAAGTTTTTTCTTAATAATATTTCATTCATTTTATTTTGAATATTTTTTGTTGATTTAATTATTTCACTTTCATATGATGATTCATTTTTAAATGAATACAAAATACTTCTAGATGAATTAATTAAAAGACCTATATCATTATTTAAGGCATTATCACAAACACTATCTAAATCACCTCCCTGAAATCCAATTCCTGGAATTAGAAAAAATGATTTAGGTAATTTTTTTCTTATTAATCTTAACGAGTCAGTTTGATTTGCACCTACAACATACATAAGCCTTTCTGAATTCTTCCATTCTTTACTGGTTTCAATAATTTTTTCAAAAAGAAATTTATTGTTATCATTTGAAATTTTTAATAATTGAAAATCTTTTGAACCAGGATTAGATGTTAAAGTTAAAATTATAACATATTTATTTTTAAACAATAAAAATGGTTCAACTGAATCTTTTCCCATAAATGGAGAAATTGTTATTGAATCAAAATTATATGTTTCAAAAAAAGTTTGAGCATATTTTTTTGAAGTATTTCCAATATCCCCCCTTTTTGCATCAGCAATAGTAAAAATTTCAGGATAATTTGTATTTAGATACTCCATCACCTTAAAAAGTGAATTCATACCAGACGGACCATAAGACTCAAAAAAAGCCAAATTTGGTTTGTAAGCAACTGCATATTGAACAGTTAAATCAATAATTTTTTTTGAATATTCAAATAAAGGATCTCTGGAATTTAAAAAGATTTTTGGGATCAAATCCAAATCAATATCAAGCCCTACGCACAAAAATGACTTTTTTAAAATTATTTGATTTTTTAATTCTTTAATTTTCATATACTATATTATCTCCCCTGCTTCTTTTAGTTTTTCAGAGTTTTGATAAAGTTGCAGCTCATCAATTAATTTTTGAATATCACCATTGATTATATTATGAAGATCATATAAAGTTAATCCAATTCTATGGTCAGTTACTCTTCCCTGAGGATAATTATAAGTTCTTATCTTAGCAGATCTATCCCCTGAGGAAACTAATAAACCCCTTTTTTCAGAATCTTCCTTATTTTTTTTCGCCAATTCATTATCATAAAGTCTAGATCTTAAAACTTTTAATGCCTTATCCTTGTTTTTATGTTGTGATTTTTGATCCTGACATTGAGCGACAATTCCAGTTGGTTCATGAGTTAATCTAACAGCAGAATAAGTAGTGTTTACAGACTGTCCGCCAGGACCTGAGGAACAAAAATAGTCTATTCTAACATCATTCATATTGATTTCTACATCAAACTCTTCAGCCTCAGGAAGAATCATTACAGTAGCCGCTGAAGTATGAACTCTTCCTTGGGTTTCAGTTTGAGGCACTCTTTGAACTCTGTGAACGCCTGATTCAAATTTCAAAATACCATAGATATCATTACCAGTTACTTCAAAAATAATTTCTTTAAATCCACCAGCAGTACCTTCACTAAAATCAACAAGACTGTGATTCCAACCTTTATCTTGACAAAATTTAGTATACATTCTATATAAATCACCAGCAAAAATACTTGCTTCATCACCACCAGTTCCAGCCCTAATTTCTATTACTACGTTTTTGGAGTCTTCAGGATCTTTAGGAATTAATAATAATTTAATTCTATCCCTTAAAGGACCAAGTACTAACTTTGATTCTTCTAATTGAATTTTTGCGATTTCGACCATTTCAGAGTCATCGCTTTCCTTTATTATAGATTGAGCCTCATCGATATTTGAAATAACACTTAAATATTGATCAGATAAATCAACAAGGATTTTTAAGTCCTTATATTCCTTATTTAATTTTATATATCGTTTTTGATCAGAAATAATTTCAGGTTGAATAATTAAATCATTAACCTCATCAAATCTCTGCTTAATAATTTTTATTTTTTCAATCATTTAAAATATAATTATTACAAATTTAATTTATTTAATTCTCATAATTAAATTCAATATCGAAAGAAATATCAACTTTTTCATCAATTTTATAAAACATTAAAGAAGGTAGAGGAATATTAAAATCATTTAAAGAAATATCAAAACCGCCTTCTAATTTTATAATATTTTTTTTACGAATAAAATTTATAATTAAATTTTTATCAATTTTAACTCCATGAAAATCAATGTATCCATCAATAATCAATGAATCATTATTTATTTCAATTTTATCAGAAAAAAAATAAACTTGAGGAAAATTTAATATGTCAAGTACCTCATGAGAATGAGAATCTCTATTTGAGTTTTTGGAATCAAAATCAATTATTTTGGCAGCAATAAATAATTTTAAAAACTTTTTTTCTTTTTCACTATATAAAATTACTCCATTTAGATTTTTATTCTCACCTGACCATTTTTTTAGTGGATGGCTTGCTCTATATTCAAGTATAGAGTTTAATTTATTTAAAATTATTTTTTTTTCTTGTGCAAGAACGGGGAATGAAATAAAAATTAATACCAAAAAAAGATAACTTTTCATTTTTTAAAATTTAAATACCAAAATTGCCATAGCATATGATGTAAAGGCTGAATATGCAGCAATTTTATGTGTTTTCTTATTTTTATCAGCTAATATGTTAGTAGCTAACATAGCAGAAAAATGTATGGTTGCTAAAAATTTATGAGCTTTAATTGAGTTAAATCCCTTAGACTTTTTATTTACTAATGGTGGAGGTGAAAAAAGTGATAAACCTGCACCAGTAAAATAGGAAATAGTTACAGCTTTACCCATTTTTTTATGTAGGCTATATAAAGAATTATCACCATTATATAGTTTACCTCCAATATAACCTTGAGCAATCATTCCTGCTAAAGTTAAGTAACCAACGAATTGATGTAAGTTTAACATTTTCCTTCTTACTTTTAATTCTTTTTCTCTATTTTTTTTACTAAGTTCTGAAATACCAATAGCCCTAAAAAGTCCCTTTTTACCCCAAACTAGCCTCTGCGTAAAAATCATCTTTTTTGGGAGAATGTCCTCATTGATCTCATCTTTAAAAGAAAATTCTCTTATTAAATTATCATTCTCTTGGCAATAGGCTGATGCTACAGAAAAAAATATTAAATAAAAAAATAATTTAAACATTAAAATTTAAAAATATATTTAGGAATAAATAAATTCTCCTTTACTTGATTTAATTGTTAATTTTTTGGTATCATATTTTTCAACTCTACCTATTATTTTTGCATCAACTCCAAAAGATTTAGAAATGTTTATTATTTGTGAAACTTCCTTTGGATCAATATAAAGTTCCATTCTGTGGCCCATATTAAAAACTTCATACATTTCTTTCCAACTAGTCTTAGACTCATCTTGAATTAACTCAAATAATTTGGGTATTTCAAATAAATTATCCTTTATTATATGAAGGTTTTGAACAAAATTTAAAATTTTAGTTTGAGCTCCTCCACTGCAGTGAATCATCCCATGAATTTTAGCTCTGGTGACTTGATCAAAAATTTTTTTAATTATTGGAGCATAAGTCCTTGTGGGAGATAAAACCATCTTACCTATATCTAGCGGTAAAGACTTTATTTTCTGAGTTATTTTTTTTGAACCAGAATAAATTAATTCAGATGGTATTGAAGAATCATAAGTTTCAGGATACTTATTTTTCAAATCAGAGCCAAATACATCATGCCTAGCAGAGGTTAATCCATTGCTCCCTATTCCTGAGTTAAATTCATCTTCATATAAGGCTTTGCCTGATGAGGATAAACCAATAATCAAGTCACCAGATTTAATATTGGAATTATTAATAATTTCGCTTCTCTTAATTCTAGCTACAACCGTTGAGTCGACAATAATGGTTTTAACCAAATCTCCAACATCGGCAGTTTCTCCTCCAGTAGAATAAACTGAGATACCGTATGAATTGAGTTGATCAATAACTTGTTGTGAACCTGTAATTATTGCTTTTAAAACTTCGGCAGGAATTCTATTTTTATTTCTACCTATGGTTGATGAAAATAAAATATTCGAAGTAACACCAACACACAATAAATCATCAATATTCATTATCAATGAATCATGAGCAATTCCCTTCCAAACAGATAAATCACCTGTTTCTCTCCAATATGCATATGCTAAAGATGATTTAGTTCCAGCTCCATCTGCATGCATAACTATACAATGATCTATACTATCAGAAAGATAATCAGGGATTATTTTACAAAAGGTGTTATCAAAAATACCTTTATCTAAACTTTCAATTGCATTGTGAACATCTTCCTTCTGAGCAGAAACCCCCCTATCTTTATATCTTTTACTTGAAGAAATATCCATTTTTTTATTTAAAATTACATCAAATTTTAATCAATTAACCTAATGATTTAATTAATTATTTAAATTACCATAAAAATATTCCAAATGAAAAAATTTATTAAAAAATGATGTGACCCAAATATAAAATGTTTAATGAATTAATATTATTTATGTGAATAATAAAATATCAACTTAAAATAATGATTTTTTAATAAAAATTAAGCTTAAACTATATTTTAAACTAAAATTAAAAAGCTGATTCTAAACAATCTATTAAATTTGTTAGTTCAGTCAAATTAAAATTTATAGAATTATGAGTAAATCAAAGTTAGAATATTTATGGTTAGATGGTTATAAACCAACTGCTAACCTAAGAAGTAAAACTAAAATTGTTGAAGATTTTAGTGGAAAATTAAGTGATGTTCCTATGTGGGGATTTGATGGTAGTTCAACTCTCCAAGCTGAAACTGGATCATCAGATTGTCTTTTAAAACCAGTTGCTATTTTTCCGGACCCTGCAAGAAGAGACGCCTTCCTTGTTATGAATGAAGTTTTAAATCCTGATTCTACACCTCATTCTTCAAATGGTAGAGCAACTATTGATGATGACGATGATGACTTTTGGTTCGGTTTTGAACAAGAGTATTTTCTATGGGATCCAGAAACTGATCTCCCTCTAGGTTTTCCTAAAGATCAAACTCCTCAAGGACAGTTTTATTGTTCTGTAGGTGGTAAAAATTCCTTCGGAAGAGAAATAATGGACAGACACCTAGATTTATGTTTAGATGCTGGTATAAATTTAGAAGGAACAAACGGCGAAGTTGCTCCCGGTCAATGGGAATTTCAAAATTTTGCCAAAGGAGCAAAAAGAGCTGGTGATGAAATGTGGGTTGCTAGATATATTCTTGAAAGGTTAGCAGAAGAATATAATTTAGCAATTGAATACCATCCAAAACCCTTAGGTGCTACAGATTGGAATGGATCTGGAATGCATGCCAATTTTTCAAATGAAACTCTTAGAACATGCGGTTCTAAAGAAACTTATGAAAAAATATGTGAAGCATTCAGACCTGTAGTTAAAGAACATATTGCTGTTTATGGAGCATACAACGAAAAGAGGTTAACTGGTGAACACGAAACTCAATCAATTGATCAATTTAGTTTTGGAGTGTCTGATAGAGGAGCATCAATTAGAATTCCAATAATGACAGTTGAAAAAGGATGGAAAGGATGGCTTGAAGACAGAAGACCTGCCTCAAATGCAGATCCTTACAAAGTAGCTGGAAGAATAATCAAAACAGTTAAATCTGCTTAAATTCCTACAAAATTTAATATTTAAAAACACCCTTTAAGGGTGTTTTTTTTATAATATAACTCTGTAAATAAAAACTAAATAAATACAAATTAAAATTATACCGCTTAGCCTGCCTAACTTCATTTTTGGTTTAATGAAAACCAATGGGAGTATAATAAATGAAATAACTAACATCCATATAAGATCATTATTTAATATTCCTTTATCAATTACTTTAATTGGTTGAATCATTGATGTTATTCCCATAACTGCCATGATATTAAAGATATTAGAGCCAATCAAATTTCCCAAAGAAATAGCTTTTTCATTTTTATAAATTGCCACTAAAGAAGCAGATAATTCAGGAACACTGGTCCCGATTGAAACAACTGTAATTGCAATGACTCTATCGCTTATTCCAATATTTTCTGCCAAATCTACTGAACCTTTAACAAGAAGGTCAGAACCTAACCACAAAGAAAATCCACCAATTAATAAAAATAAAAAGATTTTAATATTTGCCAATTCCTGAAATTCTTCAGAAGAATCTTCAACAAAATCATTAGAGCTTTTCTTATTAATTAAGTAAACTATAAAGATTATTAAAAACATAAATAATATTAACCCCTCAATTGATGAAATTTTTGAATCATAATAAATCATTATTGAAAAAATAATTGATGAAAAAATCATCATTGGCCAATCAGTCAAATAGAAGGTCTTATTAATATTTATTGAGGTAATTAATAAAACAATAGATAAAACGAATCCAATATTTGCAATATTAGATCCAATTACATTTCCAAGAGAAATATCTGAATGACCTGATAAAGCAGCTTGAATACTAACTATCAATTCAGGAGCTGAGGTAGCAAAAGAAACAACGGTCATTCCTATAACCATTCTTGATAATGAAAACTTTAAAGATAAAGCCACTGAAGATTTCATTAACCAATCTCCACCTTTAATTAAAAGCAAAAACCCTAAAATAATTGAAAAAATTGCCAAATTTTAAAATTTTTCTCAAAGATACTATATTGGTTAATTCTTTTAGTAGTTTATTTTTTTTAATAATAATTATATGAAGTATATTTAAATAAAAAATGAAAAAAGCCCAAAAACTTGTTGGTGTTGCCATATCAGTTATAGGAATTTTTAGTTTTGTTTTTACAGTAATTAATAAAGGTAATCACTTAATTGCTTTAAGTGCAGTTATCACTTTTTGCGGTTATATTATTTTTAAAAAATCTTAATTTTAAAATAAATTATTAATCAATTTTAGCATTGTTAAATTTTCTACAAAAAAAGAAATTATTAATTTTTTTGGCATTTATTTCTGTCTATATAATTTGGGGGTCAGGTTATTTATTAAATAAAATTGCTATACAAGAATTAGATCCATTAATGCTTGCATCAGTAAGATTCTTAACCTCTGGAGTAATAATTTTTTTAATTTCCGTTTTGTTGAAATTTTCTTTAAAAATTTCTAAAAAACAATTAATCAATACTATAATAGCTGGTTTTTTATTTTTATCCTTCGGTAACGGAATTCTAGTTTGGGCTTTACTATATGTTGACAGTAGCTTTGCAGCTCTCGAAATTTCAGCTCAACCCTTAATAATTCTTATACTTATGAGAATAATTTATGGTAAAAAAATAAAACAAATGTCAATTATTGGAGTTATTTTAGGATTTATTGGAATTTATCTATTAGTAAGTCAACAACAAATTCTCCAACAAGAGAATTCAATTCTTGGAATTGCAATGATTTTTTTATGTATGGTTAGTTGGGCTTTAGGAAGTTTATTTGTAGCAAAAGCTGATTTACCTAAAAACTTTTTTGTAAATACCGGTTATCAGATGATTACAGGTGGAATCACACTATTAATATCAAGTTTATTAATAAATGAAAGATGGTCGTGGCCAAATGATTGGAACTTAAAAACTCAATATTCATTAGTTTTATTAATTTTTTTCGCAAGCATTATTGCTTTTACTTCTTTTAATTATTTACTCAAAGTTGTTTCACCTGAAAAGGTTGCTACTACAACCTATGTAAACCCAATTGTTGCCCTTTTTTTAGGATGGTATTTTTTAAATGAAAATATAACAAATCAATCATTAATAGCGTCAGTAATTTTACTTACAGGAGTATATTTTATTAATACTAAGAAAAAAATTGAAATTTTTTCTAGATTTAGATCAAAAAGCTAATTTAATGTCAATAAAACAAATCACCATTTTTGGATGTACCGGACTAATAGGAAGCCATGTTTTAGATTTTTTAATAAAGGATAGTGAATTTGAAAAAATCAATTTAGTATCACGAAAACCCTCTTTTAAAAATAATAAGAAAATTAATGAATTCTTAATAGATTTATCAAACTATAAAGAAATTGAAAAAACTATCCAGAATAGTGAAATTGTTTTTTCATCAATTGGAACAACTCAATCTAAAGTTAATGGAGATAAAAATGAATATAAAAAAGTTGATTACGGAATAACATTAAATATTGCAAAAGCATGCAAAAAATCAGGAGTTAAAAAATTCATTTTTGTTTCAACTAGCGGAGCAAACATTAATAGTAAAAATTTTTACCTAAATTTAAAAGGTGAGATAGAAAAATCAGTTTTAAATTTAAACATTAATTCTGTTCACATCATTAGACCTTCTTTATTACTTGGAAATCGACAGGAAATAAGATTAGGTGAAAGATTTGCCCAAAAACTTATGCCTTCAATTTCCTTTTTACTGCCTGATAAATATAAACCCATTGATGCTAAATTAGTGGCGAAAAAAATGATTCAAATTTCTAAATCTAAAACACTAGGAAATAAAATTTATCATTACAATGAAATAAAGTAAATTTTTTTTAACTCATGTATTAAACATTTTTTAATTTATAAAGTCATAATATTTGTGGGTTTTTTTAATCTACGCCAAACCAAACTATTAAATGAAAAGACTTTTACTTGCTTTTTTTCTTTACAGCTTTACATTAAGTGCTCAATCAAATTTTGAAAATGGGTTTAATGCTGGATATACTCAGGCTTTTTGCTTAAATAATTCAAATTGTAATGTCAAAATTCCTAAAGCACCTAAACATAGTGAAAAGGTATCCACTTTTATAGATGGTTTAACTCTTGGAAAGTATAGAGGGGCTGTTGACAGAGAAAAAAATATTCATGGTTCCGATTTCGAAAATGTTGTTGGGTTTACCCAATTAAGACTTTTAAATAGCAGAATTAGTTTTTATGAAAACAAACAATTATATTTTATTGAGAAGGATATAGAAACTGCTTTTAAAAT